>JADZCI010000392.1 GCA_020851655.1 Bryobacterales bacterium | reverse complement strand
GTGCCTCTGAAGATCGACGATTTCAACACGGTCAGCGACCGCACCCCCCTGCTGATGAGTTTGAAGCCCGCCGGACAATATGTCGCCGCGGATGTCGACAAGGCCGGGGGTATCGGCGTCGTGGCCAAGCGGCTGCTGGAAGGTAAGTATGTGGACGGCTCGGTGATGACGATCACCGGCAAGACTCTGGCGCAGGAAGCGGGCCAAGCGGTCGAGGCGCCGGGGCAGTTGGTCATCCGCCCGCTCGGTGACCCCGTCAAGAAGACTGGCGGTCTGGCGATCCTGCGCGGTTCGCTCGCTCCGGACGGCTGCGTCATAAAAGTCACCGGCATCGAACGGAAGGTCCACAAAGGCCCGTCACGCGTTTTCAACTGCGAGGAAGAAGCCATGGCCGCGGTGACCAGCGGCCAAATCAAAGCCAACGACGTCCTGGTGATCCGTTATGAAGGACCTAAAGGCGGACCCGGCATGCGAGAAATGCTCGGCGTCACCAGCGCCATCATGGGCGCCGGTCTAGGAGAAACCACGGCGCTGCTGACCGATGGCCGCTTCTCAGGCGCTACGCGCGGCTTCTGTATCGGTCACGTGGCCCCAGAGGCGGTCGATGAAGGACCGATCGCATTTGTCGAGGAAGGCGACACGATCACCATCGACATCGAGCACCGCACGATCAACCTGGACGTTCCGGAATCTACCATCGCGGCGCGCAAACAGAAATGGCAAAGACCCCAGCCTCGTTTCCGAAGCGGGGTCTTCGCCAAATACGCCAAACTGGTGGGTTCCGCGGCCGAAGGCGCGGTCACCTCTCAAGTGTCCTGACGCGGGGGAGCGGCTCGTTTAGCCGACGTGCGGCTCCACCATCTTCACAAGCTCGCTTTTTCCGACCGCGCCAACGCGCTGGTCGACTACCTTGCCGCCCTTGAAGAGCAGCAGGGTGGGGATGCCTCGAATGTTGTAGCGCGAAGCTGTGCCCACATTGGAATCGACATCCACTTTGCCGACCTTGATCTTGCCCGAGTACTCTTCGGCAAAAGCCTCAACAGTGGGTGCAATCATGCGGCAGGGGCCGCACCATTCCGCCCAAAAATCAACCAGGACGGGCTTGTCAGATTGCAGCACGTCCGCGTCAAACGAAGAGTCGGTTAACTCCAGTGTGTTCTTGCCAGCCATTCTAATTTAAGCTCCATCTGTTGGATGACGTGGCGGCGAAAAAGGATTCACCCGCCAAGCCGCTGATATAAATGGGAATATTCCCGGGCCGATGCGTCCCACGAGAAATCTCGCTGCATTCCCGCACGCATTCGCTTCAGCCAGCCTTCCCGGTCTTTATAAGCTTCCAGCGCTTGCTCGAAAACGTCGATCAGCGCCGCAGCCGAGTACCAGCCGAACTTGAAACCCGTCTCCTCATCGATCGTATCATTCAGGCCGCCCGTTGCGCGAACAATGGGGACCGTCCCGTACCGCAGGCTGTACATCTGATTCAGGCCGCACGGCTCATAACGGCTCGGCATCAGGAAGATGTCGGCGCCGGCTTCAATCTTGTGCGCCAGCCGGTTGTTGTAGCCGATGTAGACTCCCACCTTGTGGGGAAGCCAGGCGTGCCAATCGTTGAACAGCTTCTCGTAGCGCCATTCGCCGCTACCCAGAACGACGAGTTGAACATCGCGCTGGAAGAATTCGTGCGCCATCGCGGAGACCAGATCAAATCCTTTTTGATCGGCGAAGCGCGACACGATGCCGACCAGCGGACGATCCAAGTCATCCTGCGGCAATCCAAATTCGGCTAGAAGGTCGCGCTTGCACTCCCGCTTGCCGTCGAGGTCGTCAACTGAGAACTTGGCGGCGGTGTACCGGTCCTTTTCAGGACTCCACTCGTTGTAATCGACGCCATTCAGTATCCCGCTGACGTCCCGCGATCGCGACCGGAGCACGCCGTCCAGCCCAAACCCGCCTTCCGGCGTCTGAATTTCGTGGGCGTAGGTCGGACTCACCGTAGTGATGGCATCCGACATCATGATGCCGCCTTTCAGGAAATTGACATCGTCGTAGTATTCCAGGCGGTCCGGCTTGAACCAACCCCAGTTCAGGCCGATGTCCGGCAAGACGTTCTTGCCGAACCGTCCCTGATAGCCCAGGTTGTGGATGGTGAGTACGGTCTTAACCCCGTAAAACGCAGGGTTGCTGTGCTGCTGCTCGTGTAGATAGACCGGCGTCATTGCGGCTTGCCAGTCGTGTATATGCAGGATCTCGGCGGGAAACAAGGTCTGATGGACGCCCAGCGCGGCCAGCGGCAGGACTGCGAAACGGATATGGTTGTCGCCAAAATCACGGCCGTTTTGCGCATAGAGCCCGTCGCGGTCGAACAGCTCATTGTGTTCGACGAAATAGAACGGAACACCATTCTCTACGAGCGTGCGAATCGACACCGTAAACGGGCGGCGTCCGAGCCAGACGGTCATGTTGTCGAACGCGCTCCGCGTCTTGCCCCAATCAATAGATGGGTAGCGAGGAATAACGACGGCAACATCGTGGCCGAAATGCTGTAACGCCGCGGGCAGCGAGCCGACGACATCGGCCAGTCCCCCGGTCTTGGCGAACGGCGTGGCCTCGGAAGCCACCATCAAAATCCTTTTCGGCGAGCTCATGAGAAACGACCATGATAGCCGTTCACGAGATACTAAAAGCTGGATGCGCGTCATCGTAACCGTCGCCGCCCTGCTGGCAGCCCTGAACCAGAAACCGGCGCCGCCCGTCCAGTTCCAGTTCACCGAGACCGAGGTCAACTCCTGGGTCTCGAAGCAGTTGAAAGCGCGCCGCTATATGGGCATCGAAAAGGCGGTGTTCAAGTTCTTCGACGGCAACTACGTTTCTACTTACTCGACCGTTGACTTCGACCAGGTTCAGCGCTGGCAAAGTCACGTAATCCCCAGCGCGGCCAAGCTGTTTCTGAATGGCAGGCGCGACCTGTGGGTCGATTTCCGCTTCCAGTCCGAGGGCGGCAAAATTGCATTACGAGTGGAAAAGGCGTACATCGATAACGTCCATGTGCCGAATGCGGCCGCCAACGGCTTGCTGCAAATGGTCGCGGCCGCCGCCGACGAACCGGATCCCACGAGCATGTCTCCCATGCCGCTACCCTTGGCCAAGATCTGGACAGAAGGCCGGGAACTTCGTGGAGGCAACTGAAGGTCTCAGGGCCGCCGCACGCGCAACAGGATTCGCGCCGAGGCCACCCCGATGCCCGGTTGCGCGCGGTACGTTGCGCTGGCGGTTTCCACCCGGATTTCCTTCGAACCTTCCTCTTCCGGCACGAGCCGGTTCTGGAATTGGGCGCCAGGCGCGCCGCCGGTAACTGGATATTCGCGCTGCCAGGCTTCCCAATCCGCCGGGCTCAACACCGGCGCTCCCGTGGAGCGGTCCACTTGCGCCGCGAGCCGCTTGGGCGCCACCAGAATCGTCAGTTGTTCGCCAAGGTAGGCGGTGCTATTCTCAGCAAACCGGAAGTAGCTGACCGCGCCGGAGGGCGAAGGGGGGAGACTGATTGTCTCACCTGCCTGAATCCGGACGCCGTCAACCAGAAGAATCGGCCGCTTGGGCTCCGGCGCCATCTCCTGATCGACGACGTAGACGTGGCCCGCATGACTGCTGAACAGCCGTAAGAGCACCAGATCCGGCGATTCGATCTCCGCGCCGGGCGCGATTTGCTCGGTGCACATCAGCGTGGGAGCCGTGAGCCCGTTATGCGGCGTGGGGCTCATCGTAAACGCCGCCCCGGGTGCGTCATCGGGGTGCGCCCGCCGGATGCGCAGCAGGTTTACCGCCAGGGCGGCGGTGCCTGCCGCGGGGCCGTCGATACGCGCGTTCCCGCGCCGCCAGTAGAGGTAGCCGGCGGCTCCGGCAACCGGCACCGCGGCGCTCGCGGCCACGAGCCAGCGCCGCCGCGTCAGCCGCCGTTCCTCGCTACGTATGACAACCGCCACGTCGCGCCAGCTTTCGTCGTCTTTCAAATCGACCCACTGGATGTGACTCAGCCTTTCGGGAATGGGAGTGTCATCCAGCCGGACAGGGATGAACAGGACTCCTCTTCCCTTGCGAGCCGCCAGCGCGGCATCAATCTCCCCAGCCAGCACACCGCCCTTGGACGCGGACGAACTCGATATGCAGGCGACAAAAACGCCACTGCCGCCGATAGCGTCACGAATTGAGGCGTCCCAATCGGATCCTCTGGGAATGTCCCGCGTATCGATCCAGGGATCAAAACCGGCGGTCTTGAGGTTTTCGTATAGCCTCAGCACACGCGCCCGGTCTTGGCTGGCATAGCTCAGAAAAACACGTCCCAGGGAAAGGTTCATCGTTTCCGCTCTTTCTCGACCTCGACTTGTTTCAGCCTCAGGACCATCTCGTTGTTCTGCGGCTGCTGGCTGGCGAGAGTTCGATACTGCTCCCCGGCGCGCGCCAGCATTTCCGCGCGCGCGGCGCCCCGGGCCTTGCGTGCGCGATCGAGCAAGTAGTCTGCCAGCGCCAATCGCGATGGAGCGTAGTCCGCGGCGCTCAGTTGGGTCCAGATCGCCTCCGCCTCACTTGTTCCGCTGCGCTTCCGGGCAAGCACGACTGCCAGGTCGTGCCGCGCCACAGCCAGGTACCGCGCCACGTCCGGGTTGGTGGGCGTTTGCTCCAGAGTGGCCACAACGTCCCGGATTGCCTTGCTGTCGCTTCTCAAAACGCCCAGGGCGAGACGCGGAGCGGCGATGCGCACCGGATTGTCCCCTTGCCCCACAGCCATGCGTACGGAGCGTGGAGCAAACAAGGACTCGCCCTCCGGGCAGCCGGCCTTTTTCCTGCTTCTGAAATCGATCCGGCCACCGGCAGCGCGCACCTTGATCAAGTAGCCGGCGCAATGGTAGGCGCGCCGGGCTTCGCTCTTGCGGTTCATGCGCTGGTAGAGGAGTCCCAAGTTGTAGGGTAGATAGGAAAACGCCGACGCTTGCCGGATCGCCAGAAGGTAGTTCTGTTCAGCGCCGGCGTAGTCCCCCTTTTCCGACAGCGCGAGAGCGCGGTTGTGTTTGGGGTAAGCCCAGTATGGCGACCGCTGGATGGCGGCGTCAAAATAGTCC
Source organism: Bryobacterales bacterium (assembly GCA_020851655.1). Classification (GTDB taxonomy): domain Bacteria; phylum Acidobacteriota; class Terriglobia; order Bryobacterales; family Bryobacteraceae; genus JADZCI01. The sequence goes on along the minus strand of JADZCI010000392.1, from coordinate 1,765 downwards.
TTCGCCTTGTCGAACTCGGCTTGCCGCAGGTAGACGATGCCCAGGGCGTTGTAGGCGGTTGCGCTGGCCGGATCGAGCCGAATGGCCTTCTCCAGTTTCTGGCGGATCCGCGCCAGTTTAGCGGCATCCTGCCCGGGATTGGTGACTTCGAAAAGCAGAGCGCGCGCTTCAAAAAATTCCAGCCGCGCGGCGAGCTCAGCCGAATCGGGCGCCAGGCGCAGCGCTTCGGCCGTATAGTTCGCTCCCTGCTGAAAGTCTCCCTGTTTCTGCGGCACTTCGTCGCCGTCGAGATAGCGCTGCAGGATCTCGAGGCTTTTCGACTCGGCTTCGACCCAGCCGGAAGCGCCTTCAGCGGTAGCGGGCAGACGGCCGAAGTCGGCTTCGCCCTTCGGCGCCTTAAAAGCGTCGGCGGGCATGATGGTGGTTCCACCGACGGCAATGCCCGTCATCCCCGGACCAAAACGAGCAGCGACTTCGGCGGGCTTACTCAGTTCCGACACCCGGTCGGCAGGGTACTGGTGCTTTCTCGTTGTTTCCGGAACCCCCTGTCCAATAAAACGAATCAGTTCCCCCAGCGTGATCGTGTCTCCGGAACGCGAGGACTCTGGAGGATCGTTCAGCCCTTTCAGCAGGTGATAAGTAAAGGCGCCGTCACCTTTGCCGTCGTCAAAGACCTGGTGCTCATAGGCCGTCTCCGCGCTGGCGAACAATGCGATGCGCTTCCCAGGAATGGCGTCGAGAACGGCCGCCACGTTCGTGTTCACGCGGTTCGGCTCCGAGACGGGATCGGGATGTGCGAGCCGGCAGGCATCGACATAAAGTTCCACTCTGCCGATGTTCGGCTGATACAAGCGAATCAGTCCGATCAGTTCGCTCATCGGATAGCACTTTTCCGGAGCGTTACCCACCTGGCAATCCCAGGTAACCAGGTAAGGCTTGTTGTTGACCAGGATGCCGTGCGCGGAAAGAAAGACCACCACGCGGGCGGCTTTGCGGCGAAACGCTTTCTCCAGGGCCTGTTGAACCTGGGCGCGTCCCGCTTGCCGGTCGAAAAGAGCCGCAATGTTGGACTCCTTGATCGATCCGCCGCGCGGCGTTAGCAGGAACTCTCTCATCCGCTCGGCATCCCGGCGCGCAAAGCGCAGCTTGAACCTGGCGTCCGGGTAGTTGGAAATACCCACCACGACCGCATAGGAGTCGTGCGGCGTGCTCTCGACAGCGCGCGATTTGCTCGCGGTTTCGACCAGCATCTCCTTTGCCCAGCCTTGACCTTCCACCGACAACGCTCGGTCCAGGAGGGCGAAGCCGCCGCTCGCTTCGCGGCTCTTGCCGGCGCGTGCGAGTAGGGAAGCCCGCGAGACCAGCGCCAGCAGGTTCGCTGGATCGGCGGCGAGGGCGTCCTGGATGAGCCGCAGCTTTTGTTGATCCTCGGCGGATAACTCGCGCAGCACGTCATCGGGTAGCGCCTGAGGCGCGGCGTCCGGCGCAAGCGGCTCCGTGGGACGCTGGAACGAAGCCTCGGCTGGAGGCAATTCTGGCAGCTCGCAGAACGGGAGCGGGCGGGGCGTCCCCGTCCCCACTGGAGGATCTTCCATGCGCAGCGACGCGCTTCCGGAAATCGAATACACCACCGGCGCGGCGCCGGGCTTGCACCAGGCGGCCTCAGCCAAACCCGTGCCAGCCGTGATCACCGTATCGCCGGCAAACAGCAGCGAACCGCGCGCGCCCGGCTGCAACCCCGCACCCGAACGCAACAGGCTGGCGT
>JADZCI010000391.1 GCA_020851655.1 Bryobacterales bacterium | reverse complement strand
CCTTTGGAGAAGACATCCATCAGAAAGACGTGGCTGTCGGTGCCGCCCGAAACGATGCGATAGCCGCCGGCGGCCATGCCGGCCGCCAGGGCTCTGGCATTGGCGACCACCTGCTTCTGGTAGGTGGCAAACTCCGGCGCCATGGCCTCCAGGAAGCAGACAGCCTTGGCGGCCACGATGTGGACGAGTGGTCCGCCCTGAACTCCCGGAAACACAACCTTGTCGATGGCCGCGGCGTACTTTTCACGGCTCAGTATCAGGCCGCTGCGGGGTCCGCGCAGGGTCTTGTGGGTGGTGGAGGTCACAATGTCGGCGGTGTCGCACGGGTTGGGGTAAATGCCCGCTGCGACCAGACCGGAAAAGTGGGCCATGTCCACCAGAAAAATCGCACCCACGGAATCCGCCACTTCTCTGAACCGGGCAAAATCGATGATCCTCGAATAGGCGCTGGCGCCGGCGATGATCATCTTTGGCTTGTGCTCCAGGGCCAGGCGCGCCAGTTCGTCGTAGTCGATAATCTCGTCGTCCTTGCGCACGCCGTAGGGGACGACTTTGTAGGTCTTGCCCGAAAAGTTGAGCGGGTGTCCGTGAGTCAGGTGGCCACCGTGGGCGAGATTCATGCCGAGGATGGTATCGCCCGGGTTCAGGACCGCGCTGTAGGCGGCCTGGTTGGCCTGCGACCCGGAGTGAGGCTGGACATTGGCGTGTTCGGCGCGGAACAGTTTCTTGGCTCGCTCGCGCGCCAGGTTCTCGACCACGTCGGTAAACTCGCAGCCGCCGTAATAGCGCTTTCCGGGATAGCCTTCGGCGTACTTGTTGGTGAAGACGCTGCCGGCCGCCTCCAGGATGGCCTCAGACGTGAAGTTCTCGCTGGCAATCAGCTCGATACCGGAGTGCTGGCGTTCCACTTCATTCTGAATCGCCCGGTAGATATCAGGATCGGTTTCGGCCAGTGGCCGGGCCATACGCTGCAGATCGTTCATCGGCTCTCTCCCCGTTGGTAAGTCGGATTTTGTATTTTCGGGCCCGGCTCAGCCCCTCCAGTCGAGCGGAGTTAGAGCCGCCGGCAGTCCTCATGGAGAAAGCTCAATTTTAGCATGGAGGGTTTCTCAGACCCTCCTGCCGAACCGTGTCTGGAGAAAAGCTAGAACTGGCTCCAGAGGTATTGATTGTAGACCTCGTGGTGGTATTGAACTTCCGGCGACTTGACGAAGGTTCCCAGCAAGCGGGGGCAACGGTCCGCCGAGGCTTGTTTCAGGTCGGCGTAGCGGTTCTTGACATCTTTGCCGAACAAGGACGTCGTCCAATCCGCGCCCCGGAAGTTCTCCAGAGCGGTGTATATGTTGTCCGGAAGGTAGCGCTCGGCCGAGCGCAGGTTCTTGATTTTCGAGGTCTCGCCCTCGATCCCGGTCCGGAAGATCGAATACATGACCATGTAAGGATTGGCGTCGGGGCCGACCGAACGGACTTCCACGCGAGCGCTCTTCTCGTTGCTTAGCGGCACACGGATCATCGAGCCGCGGTCAACGGCGGAAGCCTTGAGCTGGTTGGGCGCCTCGAAGTGCGGATCGAGGCGGCGGTAGGCGTTGACGGAAGCGTTCAGCAGCAGGCAGATGTCGTTGCCGTGGGTCAGAATCCGGTCTACGAACTGCCAGGCGAACTTGGCCAGCTTCTCCTCGCCCTTGGGATCCCAGAAGATATTCCTGCCGTTCTTGCTGATCGACACGTTGGTGTGCATGCCGCTGCCGTTGACGCCGACAACCGGCTTGGGAAGGAAGGAAGCCGTCAAACCCATCCGCGTGGCCACCTGGCGGCAGATGAGCTTGTACAACTGTATCTGGTCGGCCGCGGAGACAACCTCGCCGTAGGCGTAATTGATCTCAAATTGAGACGGCGCGACTTCCGGGTGATCCTTCTCATTCTGGAAGCCCATGGCGCGCTGCACTTCCGCGGTCGTGTCGATAAAGCTGCGAAGCGGATCGCCGGGGAGCGAGTGGTAGTATCCGCCGGTGTTGACATAGTGGAAATCGCCGGTCTCGTGGTACTTGCGTTCCGCATCGGTGCCGTTGAAAAGGAACCCCTCGATTTCGTTGGCCGCGTTCAGCGTGTAGCCGTGCGACTTGTGCAGGCCATCGGCGTAACCCTTCAGGACACTTCGAATATCGGCGGTGTAGGGCGAGCCATCCTTGTCGATAACTTCGCCAAAGACCAAGACCTTGCCGGCGCCGAAGACGTCTGCGGGCACCCACGTCAACGAAGGCCAGTCGATTCCCAACCGCAGGTCGCTTTCACGCTGGGCGGTGAATCCACGGATTGAAGAGCCGTCAAACGTCAGGTTGTCCCAGCTTTTGAGCAGGAACTTCTTGTCGTAATCCAGCATGTGCAGGCGGCCTTCCAGGTCGCTGAACAGTACGGTGACGGCCTTGACGCGCCTCTCGCCAGTGAGGTACTTGATCCGCTCTTCACGGATTGTATCCGGAGAAACCCGATTCCTCCGCTCCTCCTTGGCTTGGAGGTTCAAGTCTTCCAACTCTCCATAGGAGAGTGTTAAGAATTCGCGCAAGTCTGTTGACATTCGGTTCCTTATCCAGATGATTCGAGGGCTGGCGGCCGGCTTAGAGACCCCTCAGAGGCCCGTGGTCAAGCCTGCCCGATGATTGGATTATAACTTCCGGGGGCCTCGGGACCCGCCGTTTTTGGCGAAATTTCCTATCGGATTATTCTATGGGCTCTATCGGCGGAAGTGATAAGCGCCGCAAGGCCCCAGGCGCACAGAGTCACCGTGGTGCGGTTCCTGGATACCAGCCGCGGTCCCAAGGCATGGCGAACGTGGGGCGGTTGGCATAACGGGTCATCTTGAACTCGAGCCTTGCGCCAGCGCCGGGCGCGAGGCGCACATTCAGCAAAGGTCCGCCGATAACGGCCGGTGTGCCGTCAAGCGTCACCGAATCGAACCGGTGCTCACCGTAACCGCCGGCTTGAACAGTGACTTCGCTGGCCTCAACCGGGTTGATGTTCACCAAAGTCAGCACGGCGGAGTCAGCGCCGAGTTTCTCGACCAGCGAGCCCACGCCGGGCGGTAAGCCGGCGCGGCGGCGCACGGGATCGAACAGGCGGAAGCGGCTGTGCAGCGTCCAGATTCGTCCACGCGAGAAGTACCCGCCAATCGTAAGATTGGTTAGCCCGTTGGTGGTGACCGGATTGAAGTCGAGCAGATAATCGGCAAGCCGGGTGTCGGCGGACGTTTCGTCGGTATCGATCATGAGAGCCTTGCGCCGCACGCGCGCCAGATCGGCATGCAGCGCCTTCTCCGGAAAGCCGGGCAGCTTGCCTTCGAGAAAGCCCAGCCACGGCGCGGTCCGGTCGGCCTCGCTGTAACCCTCGCCCTTGCCGCCCGGATCCTCGTACTGAGTGGCGATGGGAACGCGCTCCAGGTCCTTGCGATCCATGGACCAGAAGTAGATTTCAGCCAGCCTGTCCGTGTAGAGCCGGTTTGTGTAGTGATACCAACTCGGCGCGCCATCGTACTTGTAGCCCCGCGGATCTCCGTACATCTGCGGCAGCATGATCTGGCCGTGTTCGACCTTTTTCTGCGCGTAGAGGTTGTCCATCTGGCGGCGGAGCGCCTGGACCAACGACTGGTCTCCGCTCAAGAGCAGCGCGTTGCCAAAGCCCGGCCATGAGCCGTCGGTGAAGTAGTTGCGGTGGGCGATCTGCTCCAGTTCGCCGTCAAAGATGGTGAAGTTCCAGCCGTAGGTCCCTTTCCACCATTGGCCGTTATACTCGCCGCCGGGCTTGCCGTTCAGGCCGATGTTACTGGGAATGTTTCCGCCGGTCTCCGCGGTCCGTTTTTTCCAGGCGCCCACGTAATCGAGAACCCAGTTGCGGTACTTCTCTTCGCCGGTAAGCATGTAGGCATCCAGCCCGAGAATGGTGGATGCCAGGTTCAGCGAGTTGTCTCCGGCGCTGTCCAGATACTCGGCGCAATGGGCGAGCATTTTCTTGTAGTGCGCCTGGAGATCCAGCATTTTGCCGCGTCCGGCGGGGTTATGCAGCAGGTGAAAGGTCCCGGGCACGGGATCGCCGACCCAATCATATGTAGTCGCCTTCCGCAGCATGGGCCCCATGCTCCCGGTCCAGAGGCTTTTCAGGATTTGGTTGGCCGGATCATAGTTCGGCGCGGCGGCGTCTTCACCGGTGTACATTGCCGCAAAGCGCTTCATGCGCTGCCGGTAGTGCTCGTTGTTGGGATCGGAAAGCCCGAGCAGGACAAAGGCGCGAATTCCTTCGCCGATGTGGAACCAATCGGACTGGGTGATGAATTCCCGGCTGTAGGCGCCGTGGGCGGCGAGATCGGTGAGTTTGGTCCGAAGCTCGCCGTATTGCTTCCAGTGGCCTTCCTGCGCCTTCTTGTAAAGCTCAAGCACGTTATCGGATCCGCCCAGGGCGTGCAGGAGAGTCCAATTCCAGAAAGTCTCGATAGCGTCATCCGGTCCATCGAGGGTGCCCCACCTGGGGGTGTGCAGCAGGTAGCCGCGTTCATCAACGTATTTGGCTGCGAACTTGGCGGCGGCCAAAGAGTTGTAGCGAAGCAACTCCTGTTCGAGCAGGGCCCATGCGGGCGGGTTCATGGGCGACTTGACGAGGATGGTGGCGGGCGCCGGCGGCGGCTGTCCAAACGCCAATCCGATCACGATTCCGCAGAGTAGTGGCGCGCGCGGGCTCATTTTCGTTGTTCTACGATATCAGCCTCGCGTTAGCATAGGTCGAAATGAGACTCGTCTACATCGCTGTCATCGCCTCGCTGGCGTTTGGAGAGGATCCGCAGCCGCCGGTGGTGGCGCCGGGAACCAATGGCGGCGCTCCTTCGGACGCCGTGGTGCTGTTCGACGGGACGAGCACGGCAAAGTGGGTCCGGGAAAACGGCAGCCCCACGGGATGCACGGCGGAAAAAGGCGTCATGAACTGCGCCACCGGCGCAGGCGATGCCTGGACGGCGGAGAAGTTCGGCAGCGCGCAGATCCACCTCGAATTTTTCATTCCTTCCATGCCGGGCAAGGAAGGCCAGATGAAGGGCAACAGCGGCGTGTATCTTCAAGGGCGCTACGAGGTGCAGATTCTCGACTCCTACAAGAACCCGACGTACGCAAGCGGCTCGCTGGGCGCCTTGTACGGCCAATACGCACCGCTGGCGAATGCGGCGCGCCCACCGGAGCAGTGGCAAACCTACGACATCATTTTTCATGCGCCGAAGTGCGATGCCGGGGGCGGGATCACCGGGCCGGCTACGCTGACGGTTCTGCTCAACGGCGTGTTGGTGCAAGATCACGTAGCCGTCAAAGAGCGCAAGGACGCCTGCCAGCCGGGACCCTTGATGCTGCAGGACCACAGCGGATTTCCCCGCGCGCCTCACACGGTGATGAAATTCCGGAACATCTGGCTCCGCCGGCTTTGAGGCTGGCCCCCAAACAGAACGACCACTGCCAGGCGGCTTCCGGATAGAATACAGAGGCGCTATGTCACAGATTAAAGGACCTGCTCTCTTTCTTGCCCAATTCATGGGCGACGAAGCTCCATTCAATTCTCTGCCCGCCATCACGGAATGGGCCAAAGGGCTCGGCTATCTCGGCGTTCAGTTGCCGTCGTGGGACGGCCGGGTGATGGATCTGAAGAAGGCGGCCGAATCCAAGACGTACTGCGATGATTTGAAGGGCCAGACGAACGGACTGGCGATTACGGAACTGGCTTCGCACCTCCAGGGCCAACTGGTGGCTTCCCATCCGGCCTACGACAACATGTTCGACGTCTTCGCGGCCAAGGAAGTCCGCGGCAACCCGAAGGCTCGCAGCGCGTGGGCCACCCAGCAGTTGAAGCTCGCCATACGCGCTTCGGCCAACCTGGGTCTAAAGGTGACGCCCTCATTTTCCGGGGCGCTGCTTTGGCCCTTTATTTACCCGTGGCCACAGCGCCCGGCGGGGCTGGTGGAGGAAGGCTTCAAAGAGCTTGCGCGGCGCTGGAAGCCGGTCCTCGACGAAGCCGACAAGCGCGGCGTGGACATTGCCTACGAGCTGCATCCGGGTGAGGACTTGTACGACGGCGCGACGTTCGAACGGTTCCTGGAAGCGACCGGCAACCACCCCCGCGTGGCGATCAACTATGACCCGTCGCATTTCATCCTGCAGTGCCTGGACTACGTAGGGTTCATTGACATCTACGGGTCACGGATCAAAGCTTTCCACGTCAAGGACGCCGAATACCGGCCATCGGCCAGAGCCGGGGTGTACGGCGGCTACCTGGATTGGAAGGCGCGCCCGGGCCGCTTCCGTTCGTTAGGCGACGGGCAAGTTGACTTTGCACAGGTGTTCACGCGTCTTACGGCGGCCGGTTATTCTTCCTGGGCGGTGCTCGAGTGGGAGTGTTGCTACAAGGACGCGGCGCAGGGCGCGGCCGAAGGCGCGCCGTTTATCGCAAGACATCTGATCGACGTACCCAAGAAGGCGTTTGACGACTTTG
>JADZCI010000390.1 GCA_020851655.1 Bryobacterales bacterium | reverse complement strand
GGGCGTTTTGGCCTGCGCGATGTCAAAGAGTTGCTCAATTTCAGTCACACGCCAAACTGAACGAACTGGCTAACGAAACGGAAATGGCATATCCTTTCGCTAGAAGAGGCTTAGCGAAAGGATTTTGTGTCCGCAACAGAAAGCCAGAACTCGCGATTAGGCCGGTATGTCGTAAAGACCTACGGAGAGGAGACTGTCCGGGCATTCGTGCCACCGCCGTTGCCCCCCGATCCGCCCGTCCGGCTGGATGCGCTTCAGCACCTCCTCGAACAGGCGAACCAGTCGCTGGGCCGGCTTGACGGTCTGGCTTCCGTGCTCCCCAACCTGTCCCTGTTCATCTATGCCTACGTGCGAAAGGAAGCGCTGCTCTCCTCGCAGATCGAAGGGACGCAGTCGTCGTTGTCCGACTTGCTCCTGTTCGAAAACGATGAAGCGCCGGGAGTGCCGCTCGACGATGTCCTGGAGGTCTCAAACTACGTCGCGGCTATGTACTACGGTCTGGATCGTCTGCGAGGCGGATTCCCGCTTTCATTGCGGCTCATCCGTGAGATCCACCAAGAGCTTTTGTCAAAGGGCCGTGGAAGCAGCAAACAACCGGGCGAGTTCCGCACCAGCCAGAGTTGGATCGGCGGCACACGTCCAGGCACCGCCGCATTCGTGCCGCCGCCGCCGGAACTGGTGCTCGATTGCATGGGCCAACTCGAGCTGTTCCTGCACCAGGAGCAACCGGACCTGCCTCTGCTCGTCAAGGCCGGGTTGGCGCACGTCCAGTTTGAGACGATCCACCCGTTCCTTGATGGCAACGGCCGCCTCGGCCGGTTGCTGATCACCTTTCTCTTGTGCGCCGCGGGCGCGCTTCGAGAGCCGATTCTCTACCTGAGCCTCTACTTCAAGCAGCGCCGCCCCGCCTACTACGGTCTGCTGGACCGTGTGCGCGCCAGCGGAGACTGGGAGGGCTGGCTCGACTTCTTCCTGACCGGGGTCCGGGACACCGCCGAGCAGGCGGCAGGCTCCGCCCGCCGTATCCTGGCCGTGTTCGAGGGGCATCGGCGCGAGATCGAGGGGTTGGGCCGTCCGGCCGCTTCAGTGCTGCGCGTGTTCGAGTATTTGCAGCGGAGTCCCATCGCGTCGATCCCCGCCGTTGCCGGGAACCTGGGCATCTCCGCGCCCACTGTGGCCAAATCGATCGGCCACATGCGGCAGTTGGGCATACTCCGCGAGATCACCGGACGGCAGCGCCGCCGGTTGTTCGCCTACCAGGCGTACCTGGCAATTCTGAGTGAGGGGACCGAGCCGATTCCGGCGATGCGGTAAGAACCGATTCCCGCCGGGAGGCGGGAGACGACGCGGGCAACAGGCCGGGTAGAATCCGATTCCCATTCAGTATCATGAGGGAGAACACAAACCGTATGGCACCAGTACGCAACACGATCCTGCGCGTCGCGATCGTGGCGCTGGGCCTTTTGATGGCGCCGTTGGTTGCCTCGCGGGTGGTGGATGGATGGAACTGGAACGCGGGCGCGTTTGTGTTCTTGTATGTCCTGATCTTCGGGACGGGGTTGGCGTATGCGCTGATCGCGAGAAAGATGCGCTCGTGGGCGTACAAGACGGGTGTGGGATTGGCGCTGGCGGCGGGGTTCGTGATGGGCTGGACAACCATGGTGCTTATGTCCGAGTCGGAGAATCTGGCGTACCTGGCGTACTTCGGCGTGCTCGCGGTGGGAGGCATCGGCGCCTGGATGGCGCGGCTTGAGACGCGCGGGATGGCTTGGGCGTTGTTCGCGATGGCGGCAACTCTGGCCGTGGTTGAGGTGATGGCAGTGATACTGTGGCCCGCCACGCCGCCGGAGCATTTCCGACTAATTCCATTCATGCACGCGCACGGAGTGTTCGTCGTGTTGTTCGTCGCGTCGGGGGCCCTATTCCGCCACGCGAGCCTGGCGGGATCTTAGCCTTTACTTCCGAACCGCCAGCATCAGATTGGATGGAGCCTTGGAATAGCCGTAGCCGATTCGGAAGCCGAGCGGCGCCGGATTCTGCGTCTCGTACGCCCGCTTGAGGTCGGCTTGGGCCAGCCACTTGAAACTACCGTACGGATGGTCATAGGCGCCGAAGAGTTGGACGCGCCACTGGCTGCCGAAGAAGCGATAAGGAATACCCGAATCATCCTGAAGAACGGCGGCGCTGTGGCTGAGGATCTCGCGGCGAATGATTGAAAACCCGGGCTGATGGGGCATGTAGGACGTGGCTTTCATGTACGTGGTCATCCCGGCGAGGCGGCCCAGGAGATGGAGGAACGCCTGGTTCTTCGCCAGATGGCTGTCGTCGAGATTGACGGAGAAGTAGTACAGCCGCTGAAGCGGCTCGGACCCCGACTGGAAATCGACTTGAACGCCGTGCGGCAAGGTTTCGCCGGAAGCCCGGTCCACTATCGCGCCACTCTCCGTCAGGCTGACGCGGCGGTAACCGGCGATCGTGTGCCGGGATCTCACCAACAGTTGCAGAATCGTGGGGAGAAGTCCGTCGTTCACCTGGCCGCGAAACTCCCGGTCCATCTCGCGAGTGATGAAAAAGCTGCGATGGAGCTCCGAATGAATGGTCTGGCGCACCGCGCGAAGGTAGACAGGCAGGTCTTTCCGGGAAAGCTGCCTGAGCGACGGCAGGGTTCCGGGCGGCTCCAGCCCAACCATCAGGTAGGCCGGGCATTGCGGAAAGAACACGTTGATCATCAGAGCGTCGGGACCGCTGAACGGGTAGAAGACGGCCGAGCGCCCGACGGGCGGCGCACTGAGCCACTCGGTGCGAAACCGCGACATGGCGGGCAGCACGGAGGTCTCGATCCTGGTCCAGTCCTCGTTCAATTCTCGGCTATGCGCGATCCACGCCTGATCCTTTTCCAGGTCCGCGAATGAACTGCCCGGGGCGCCGGGGAGTCCGGCGAGGAACCGTCCCACGTCGTTGGCGGCGCGGTCCAGCGGCGCGGGTTCGGAAAAGACCGCTGGCCGCTCCCCCCGCCCGGCCCGGTCCGGCGCGGGCTGCTGTTTGCAGGAAAGGGAAGCCGCGGCGAGGCACAGAACAGGCAACCAAGTCCGCTTAAAGTGAAACGGCGGCATGACAACAACCCATGGCGCGGGCCGCTACAGCGGCTTGATGCGCACGTGCTTGAACTCGATCCAATACCCGCGCCGGTGGGCCTGCAACTCGATGAAGCCCTCGTCGAGGATCTCGAGATTGTTGTACTCCATCACATCCTGGCCGTCGATGCGCACCAGGCAGTACTTATCCTTGACGATCAGTTGCATCAGAAACCACTTCTCGTCTTCGATTCGCGGGTAAATGGCGCGCTTCAGATGGTAGAGCGATCCGGTGGGGAAATGCGCTTCCTCGACCGGGTGCAGTTGGATCTCGTAGTGCTTGTCCGCGGCCAGCCCGCGGCCGGCGGAGCGAAACAGAACGCCGCCATTATGCTGCGCCGATCCCCGGATATAGAGCTGCAACTCGAAATCGCGGAACTTCTGTTTATGCGCCAAGTGTCCGGCGCCATCGCCCCTGAGAACGGAACCGAGCGTGAAAAAATCGGGCTTGCCCTCCGAGACGGTCCAGTTGGCAAAGTCCGGAGCTGATTCGTAGAGGGTGATCCATTTCTCGGATGAGGGTAGTTCTTTGACACGCAGGTTGCGGAACCGGCACGGCGCCGATGCCGCGACGATTCCGAAGTAGCCTGAGCGCAGCTTGTGAACCAGTTCCGGGCGCGAGTCCACGCTCAAGTCCTGCACGGGTTCGCCGTTGCACCACATCCGCAGCCGGGGCCAGTCCGCCAGAATGCGGAACTCGTTCCAGCCTTCGTGAACCGTTACCTTCAGCGGGGCGGCGTAGGGGAAGACCGCGCCCATGGACTGTGGCGACGGTTTGTCTTCCTTCTGATGGAAGACCTTCCACTGGAAACCGGCCATGGTCGGATGTCCATGTTCCGGCGCGTGGAAGTAGAGGCCTGAGTCGGTCCAGCCTTTGATGAAGAATTCGCCGCGGAGGTCGAAATTCTCGTATTGCCGTTCCGACCGGAGCCAGGCGGGGAACGACGCGACCGGGCTCACGCAAATCGCCCCGCCGTCCACGTAATAGCTCGAGTCGGGCCCATCGACGATGGTCCAGCCGCGCAGGGACGTGCCGTCGAAGATGGGCGTGTAGTCTTCCTGTGCAAGGAGCGGGCGCGCCAGAGCGCCCGCCGCAAACAGAGTCCGGCGGCTGATTCGCATCAGATGGCCAGGCTCACCAGGACCAGCAGCACCGAAAGACCAGGAAGCAGGAGAAGCGCCTTCTTCAACTTCTTGGGATCGTCGCCGGCAATTCCGCCGATAACCGGCGAACTGATGACGAGTCCCAGCCAGCCGGCGGTCACGGCAATCCCGATTGCCGTGGCAGCCACGTCGCCGAATTTCTGGCCCACCACTCCGAGCGTGGTGGGAAATACCGGCGCCATGCCGATCCCGGCGAGGAACACCATGGCCCATGCCATGTTCGGGTTCGAAGTTTGCAACATCAGGTACGTGCTGATGGCCATCAGAACAGCGGCGCCGACGAGCACACTCTTGGGGTCGGTGTTCTTCAGGACTTGCGACGCAATCAACCGGCCAACCAGGAGCCCGAGCGCGAAGCCCAGCGACAGAATGGTGATGGCCTTGCCTTCAGGAACTCCTTGGGCGATGAGATGGCGCGCGAGCCAGTTCCACACTCCGACCTCGGCGGCAACATACAGGAAGAGAAGCAGCGAGAGGAGCAGCAGTTCCGGCTTGGCAAGCAGGTCGGTGACCATCGCGAACTGGAACTGAACCCTGCCGCTGGGCGGTTTGAATGCCGTGGTCCCGCTGATCAGCAGAGCGATGAAGGCCATGATCGCCGCAAACAGCGCCAAGCGCCGCGCCTCGTCCTTGAAGAGCTTGGCCGCCACAAGCGGCGTGACCAGCCCGCCGAGGCCAAAGAAGATGTTCATCAGGTTGTTCAGCGCAGCCGGGTTGCCGGGGTCGATGTCCGGCGGCAGGGCGTTGGCGGCGGTGACCAGCACGCCTCCACCCAGACCGAGGACGAACATCGCGGTGATGGTCGAGCCGTAGCCGGATACCGAACGCAGGTAGCCCAGGGCAATGGTGACGAGAGCCAGGCTCAACACCATGCCGACTTTCTTGCCCTCGATGTCCATCAGCGGACCCACGGTGAACGAACCAACCATCAAACCGATGGCTTGCGCCAACGCAATGTTCCCGTTCTGTTTCGGGGTAAGGGAAAATCTCTTGGAGATGTCCGGCAGGATCGTGCCCAACATCGCGGCGATCATGCCGTAAACGAAGACGCCGAGGACGGCGGCGATAATCAATTGCATATTGGAGGGTTATCTTATCAGATGGCTTGAGGCTCAGGCGCGCGGCTTACGCGCTCAGCAGCGAGTCAGCCAGGGCCGCCGCCGCCCGGGCGACGGCGCAGTCGTGAGTGCGGATGATATGGGCGCCGGACAGGACGGCCGAAGAAACCGCGGCGGCCAGCGTCGCGGGATCGCCGAGGATGGCCATGTGTTTAGATAAGCCGAAGGAGAACGGGATCTCCAAACGGCCGAAATCGCCTGTGTAAGCGAGCAACTGCAGATCCTGTTCCTTGCGCTTGCCCTGGCCGAGACCGGCGTCGACCACCAGCCTCTTGCGGTCCACGCCATCCCGGATGGCGCGCCCCAGGCAGGCGTTCAAATCGGACGCCACCGCTTTGTTGGCATCCCTCAACGGGCTGATCTTAGGCCACGTCATGGGGTCTCCCCGCATGTGGCTGAGGATCAATCCGAGGTCGGCTTGCGCGGCGATTTTGGCCAGCGCGGGTTCGACGATGAGGCCGCTCGGGTCATGCAGAACGGCGGCGCCGTATTCCACCGCTTTTTCGGCGACGCCGGCGTTCATCGTCTCGACAACCAAGGGAACATCCAGCTTGCCGCGCAGGCGCTTGAGAATGGGAACCACGCGCCGGAGCTCCTCAGCGGCGGAGATGGCTGCTTTGCCGCCGATGGGCGAAGCGCCGCACACCTCGATCATGCCGGCGCCGGCTTCGATCAGCTCTTGCGCCTGGACAAAGGCCCGGTCCGGGTCCTGAAACTTGCCTTCCTCGACGCCATCGGGACTCACATCGAGGATGGCGATCACGCAGGTGCGCTTGCCTAAGTGGATCGTCCGCGGGCCGGCGCGCCAGTCGAACTGTTTCCGCCGCGGCGGCCGGGTTCTCTCCCTGGCTTTGTTCGTACCGGCATCCGTGCGCTCCGGCCCCTTTTCAACGCGCCGCTCCTGCCTCAACATGATTTCAAGACCCCAGTATGGCACCAGCGCCGCGGCTATTCGTAGCGCAGGCAAACGATGGGATCGAGGCGGGCCGCCCGGTCGGCGGGGTAGAACCCGAAGAAAAGCCCGACGATCATCGAAAGCGTGACCCCTGTAATCACCCAGAACGGCGAGGTTGACGCCGGGATGGAGGGCGCCAGCGTCCTGACAATCCAGGCGATGGCGGCGCCGCCCAGGATTCCGATAATGCCGCCCATGGTCGTCAGCGTGATCGCCTCCAGAAGGAACTGGACACGGATGTCGGATTGCCGAGCGCCGATGGCCTTTCGCACGCCGATTTCCATCGTCCGCTCCGTCACCGAAATCAGCATGATGTTCATCACGCCGATGCCTCCAACCAGGAGGCCGATCGAGCTGATGACGCCGGTCAGAATAACGATCGCGCCGGTGAGCTGGTTCCAGATCTTGGTGAGGAAATCCGAAGAGAAGACTTCGAAGTCGTCAGGCTGATTGGCGGGCACATGGCGGATCCGGCGCATCGCATCGATGACGTCCTCCCGCGCGGTGTCCAGCGGCACGCCGCGCCTGGCTGTGAAGGCGATGAAGACTTCGCGTATGTCGGGATTCTCCTTGCGGAAGGTGGTGAGCGGAATGATGGCAAACTGGTCGACACCCGGTCCGCCCAGCAG
>JADZCI010000389.1 GCA_020851655.1 Bryobacterales bacterium | reverse complement strand
CTGTCCATGAGAATGGACCGGCACGTCGCCAATTCTCTGGCGGTGGCGCAATACCTGGAGGCCCATCCGAAGGTTTCGTGGGTGCGCTACCCCTCGCTCAAGTCGAGCCCGTACTACTCGCTGGCTCAAAAGTACATGCCCAAAGGGGCGGGCGCGGTGTTCTCGTTTGGCCTCAAAGGCGGCTACGACGCGGGCAAGAAGCTGGTCGATTCCCTGAAGCTGTTCTCGCATTTGGCCAATGTCGGCGACGTGCGCAGCCTGGTCATCCATCCGTCCTCGACCACCCACCAGCAGTTGTCCGCCGGGCAGCAGGCTGCCGCCGGCGTAACGCCGGACATGGTGCGGCTCTCGGTCGGCCTCGAAGACCTCGAGGACATCACCTGGGATCTGGACCAGGCGCTGGCCGCCACCTAATCGCTTCCCCCACAATTTCGCACGCCGCGGCGGACTCGTCCGCCCTCCAACTCGCACGAGGATTGCTATCTGGCCATGGCTATCTTCGGATTGACAGCCTATCTTTAGATGTCATATGCTGGCCTCAACGTGGGTTTCAGGTCCGGGAAGTACTGGAACCCGATGAACCTGTTGATACGAATAAGGGGTCAAGCACAATGCACAGTAAAACTACGACAGGGTTAGCAGCCCTGTGCCTGTTGAGCGTGTCGTTGGGTCTTGCCACGGGTCAGGAATTTCGAGCCACCATCTCCGGTCACGTGTATGACTCGAGCGGTGGAGCGGTACCCGGTGCGCAAGTCACAGCGGTCCTCCTGGCGACAAACGAATCGACGCACGCCACCGCGGATGCGTCCGGCGCCTACACCATCCCATTCCTCCGCCCGGGCGACTACAAGGTAACGGCGACTGCCTCGGGATTCAAGCAGTATAACCGCGAAAACGTGATCCTCGAAGTCGGCAAGATCGTCGGCATCGACATCACGCTCGAAGTCGGGCAGGTGTCGGAATCGATTAACGTCACCGGTGAAGTGGCGCTGTTGGAAACGCAAACCGCCAGCCGCGTCGGCGTGGTGGATACGAAACAAGTCGCGGAGTTGCCTTTGAACTCGCGCAATCCGTTCATGCTGGGCGCCATGATGTCCGGCGTGACGTTCCGCGGCGCAGCCATCTGGCAGCGCCCGTTTGATAACGGCGCCATCGCCGAGTGGTCGGTCAACGGCGGACGGCAATCGAACAACGAGTTCCTGATGGACGGCGCACCCAACAACGGTCAGGCAGGCGGGAACAATATCGCCTACGTGCCAATCGTGGACGCCGTGCAGGAATTCTCCGTGCAACAGAACTCCTACGACGCCCAGTACGGCAAGACCGGGGGCGGCGTGTTCAACGTGGTGCTGAAATCGGGCACCAACCAGTTCCACGCCACCGGCTGGGAGTTCATGCGCCGGAAATGGCTGGACGCCAATACATTCCAGAACAACGCTGTCGGCGCTCCGCGCCCGGCTCATACCTTGGACCAGTACGGGTTCCAGTTGGAGGGTCCGGTCTATGTGCCCAAACTGCTCAAGAAGGATGCGCCGGTCAAGTTGTATTACCTGGGCAGCTTCGAGAACTATCGCGAAGACTGGCCGCAGTTTCTGCGGAACTCCTACCCGACTCAGGATATGAGGTCGGGGGATTTCAGCAAGCTCGCGGCGGCTAACGGGCAGCCCATCACGATCTACAATCCTTTTGGGGCCACGCTCGACCCGGCCGGCAACCCGATTCGCGAGCCGTTCCCCGGCAACAAAATCCCGCAGAGCATGATGAGCCCGGTGGCGCTCAACGTCACCAAGTACATGCCTGTACCCAACGCCACAACCACAGGCGTACGCTTCGCGACGCAAAACTACCTCCTGCCAGAGTATGCGGCGCAGGACAAGTTCTACAACCTGATCCTGAAGTTCGACTGGAACTTCGGGGACCGCCACCGCGCGTTCTTCCGTCACGCTTCGAACGACCGGACTGAGGACCGGTGTGTCAACGGGATCTGCGACAAACCGGGACAGGACGGCCAGCAGCCGTTCCAGCGCATCAACGACGCCTACGTCGTGGACTGGTTGAGCACGCTCACACCCACTTTTGTTCTCAATATTCGCGGGTCGTACAACCGTTTTATCGAGAAAGGATTCGGCCGCGCCAACGAGGGCTTCGACCTGGCATCTCTGGGCCTGCCGCCTTCCCTCATCCAACAGTTGCCGGGGCCAACTTATTTTGGCCGCTGGGACTTCCAGGACGCCGGGGGCGGAGGCGTCTACAGTTCGCTGGGCCGCTACCAGGGCATCAACATCACCAACACTTACAGCTTGATGGCCAACGCCACCAAGATCCTCGGCTCTCACACGATCAAGATGGGGGTCGACTGGAGACGGGTACACTACATCCAACAGAACAGCGGCAACATCCTCTACTTCCAGAGCCGGACGCAGTTCACGCAGCGGTTGTGGAACCAGGGCGAGGCGACCGCCGGAGATCCTTACGCTTCGTTCCTGCTCGGCGCTCCGTGGAACACCAGCAGCGTCAACTATCCTCTCTATCCGTTCAACCGCCAATGGTACGTGGCGCCCTACGTCCAGGATGACTGGAAGGTGGCGCGGCGCCTGACGCTCAACTTCGGCTTGCGTTACGACTACAACGGGCCGCCCGACGAGAAGTACAACCGCATGAACCGGGGCTTCGACCCGCGCCTGCCGAATCCCGTTGGGGGCATGATCCCGGGCGACATGCTGGCGCTCTACCCGCAGCTTCGCAACCTCACCGGAGGGCTGCAATTTGCGGGCGTCAACGGGCAATCCCGGCTCGCTGGCAACCAGGACTTCTGGAACTGGCAGCCCCGGTTTGGCGCCGCCTGGCAGATTTCCGACCGGCTGGTGATGCGAGGTGGTTACGGGCTCTACTTCCTGAACCCGAACAACGACTATCTGAAGTTCGCGGGATTCAATCAAGTTACGCCGCTGGTGGTGTCGACCGACGATGGCCGCACGCCGATTTCGAGGGACATCCTCAGCAACCCCTACCCTGCCGGCATCCAGGCGCCCAAGGGCAGTTCCCTGGGCGCCTTGACCTTCGTGGGCAACAACACGAGCTGGTTCAACCCCAAAATGTATACGCCCAAGTATCACTCCTTCTCGTTTGGCTTCCAGTTCCAGGTGTCTCCTTCAGCCACGCTGGATCTCTCGTACGTCGGCAGCCGGACCGTGGGGGCCAACAGCGAGCGGGATTACAACATTCCATCTGCGTCCTTCCGCAAGCTCTGCAACCTGCAGGAAGGCGGAAGCCCGAATTACTGTAACGAACAGGTGCCCAACCCGTTCCGCGGGGTGGAGCCCTTCCGGGGCACCAACTTCTTCACGGCGGGCACCCTCTCGCGCTACCAGATGGCCCGGCCGTTCCCGCAGTTCTCGGGCAACATGCTGGAGCAGGGACGCAACGATTCCAACATCTGGTACAACTCGCTCCAGGTCAATTTCAACCAGCGGATCGGGCGCGGGTTGACGCTGATGGGCAACTACACCTTCGCCAAGATGGTCGAACGGTGGGGTTTCAACGACGCATTCAACAATGTCCAGCAGCGGGGGCTGTACTTCAACGACCGGCCGCACTACGTCAAGTTTTCGACCGTGTACGACCTGCCGTTCGGCCGGGGCCAGAAGTTCGGCGCCGGCGCCGGTGGATTTGTTAACCGCCTCATCAGCGGCTGGACCTTCTCCACCTACTCTCAGTTCTCGTCCGGTGAACCCAACAACCTGCCCGGCAATGTGATCATGCTGAAGGATCCGCGCACGGTTGGAGGGCGGTGGAAGGGTTCGGTGGACTGGAACGCGCACCAGGTCGCCGGCTGGAACAATTGCGTGGCGCGGCAGTTCAACGACGGCAGCGTCCGGATGCAGCAGTTCAGCATCAATGCGGGCTGTGGCACGGATCCGGCCAACGCCGTCTGGCTCATGACTGCCGACTACTCTCCGCGATACACGTCGTATCGCAGCGGCCAAATCCGGAAGCAATCGCTCTTCAACGTGGATGCGGCTCTTTCCAAGACCACGATGATTACAGAACGGCTGCGCTTCCAGTTCGGCGTCGAAGCGTTCAACCTGACCAACTACTACTTCTTCGGGAGGGACAACAACTTCAATACCGACCCGAACGATCCCAACTTCGGGACGCAATTCCCGAGCCAGGCTTGGATTGGCAACGGTTATCCGCGCCAGGTCCAACTCCGGTTGAAGTTGCTCTGGTAAGGCACAGACTTTAGCCCCCTGCAGGCACGGGGCGCTCCGTATTATTTGGGCGCCCCTGTTTTTTTTCGCTCCGTGGTGTTCACAGGCCGAAGCAGAGGATGTTCGGACCGGCGGCAACGGCCACGTACTGTTTGCCCCCGGTGGTGAACGTCACGGGCGAAGCTTTCATCCTGACGTTGGTTTGAAACTGCCATAGGGTCTTGCCAGTTCGTTCGTCCGCCGCGGTGAAGCCCCCATTGGGTTGAGCGTAGAAGATCAGGCCGCCGGCGGTGGCCAGCACGCCTGTCCACGTCTTGGCTCGCGCCGCACCGGGCTGCGGAACTTCCCACACAATCTCCCCGGTCTCGATGTTCAGCGCGCGCAGAAAACGCCGGCCGGTCTGTTCCGGGTAGCCGGTGGGCTTGCCTGTGCATTCTTCGAGCGCCAGCACGTAGTAGAGGCGCGTACGGGGAGAGAAGGCGGTCGAGTCCCAGTTTGCCGCATCGCTCGGGCAGCCATGAGGGTCGGTGACTACGGGGCGGCCGCCGGGCCCAATGCTGGATGCCCAGTCGACACGGCGCAAGAAGGGCTTGGCGAGAAGCACCTGGCCGCTGGTGCGGTCCAGCACATAGAAGAAGCCGTTGCGGTCGGCGTGCAGCAGCAGCTTAGCCGGTTTGCCCCGGTAGAGCGTGTCCACAAGCACGTTGGGTTCGGTGGCATCGCGGTCTTTCACGTCGTGCGGCGTGAACTGATAGTGCCACTTGATCTCGCCTGTCCTGGCGTCCAGGGCGAGAACGCAGTTGGTGAAGAGGTTGTCCCCGGGCCGGTCACGGTCGTCGCTATCGGGCCATGGATTTCCCGTGGCCCAGTAGAGGATTCCACTCGCCGGGTCGTACGAACCGGTCAGCCAGGTGGAACCGCCGCCAGTGATGGGTTCCTTGCCCTTCCAGGTTTCAATGCCAGGTTCACCGGCGCGGGGGACGGTCCAACGCCGCCAGACCAGTTCGCCGGTGGCCGCCGAAAACGCCGCCACGAAGCCGCGAATGCCTTCATCGGCGCCCGCCACGCCCGCAATCACCATGTCGTCCACGATAAGCGGCGCAACGGTGCCGCCGTAGTGGTGACGCTCATTGGAGACCGGCGCCATGGGGACGTCCCACACCAGTTTTCCGGTCGCCCGGTCGAGCGCCAGCAGATGGGCGTTGTCGGTGACAAAGTACACCTTGTCCTGCCGGAGTGCGACGCCGCGGTTGGTGCCGAGTTTGGCGTCGCCCACCATTCCAGGACTCAGCGGACGCGAGTACGACCACAGCGGATTTCCGCTCAACGCGTCGAGAGCGAAAACCTGGTTCGGTCCCGTGACATACACCACCCCTGAAGCAGCCAGCGGGCTCACCTCGAGCCCGAAATGTTGAATCGGAAAGATCCACTTGAGCTTCAGCGATGCGACGTTGGCCGTGTTGATCTGTTTGAGCGGGCTGTAGCGGTTGCCGGAGACGTCACCGTTGTAGGTGAGCCAGTCGCCGGGTTGGGGCGGTCCCCAGGTGACGGGCCGCACCGCTTCGGCGGCCGGGGAGAGAATCGTGTCGGCATTGATTCGCCGCAAGTACCGCGCCAGCGCTTGCAGGTCCGCGTCCGGCAGGCTCGCAAAGGAGGGCATACCCGCGCCGGGGTTGCCGGTTTCAAGGTACGCACGGAGTTGCGCCGCGGTCTGCGCGGCGACGCGCGGATTCATGGCGAGTCCGGGACCTTTCGCAGAGCCGCGCGCTTCCGCACCATGGCATGACGCGCAGTGTTGCGCGAAAGGCTGCTGTGCGGTCGCAGCCGCTGGGAGCAACAAGACGGAGACAATCGCGGTGCGAACGCTCATGAAACGATGGTATGCCATGATTGCAAAATCAATCACTTACGATGAAGCCTCGAAAGGTCCAGGCCGCAACCACGCGTCTCGGTCCAGACACGCATGGAAGAGAGCATAGGGTCCAAATCAGGTCCAGATCGCCGTCGTGCAAGTCTTTTGTTTTCCGCGTGCTGCTGTGGCCCGCAACGGTCTGAACGACGGTACAATGCGGTCGAATGCCAAAGAGCCCGCCACCGGCGATCCCGCTTCACCTGCCGGCGAAATCGTTCTCTACCAGACTGAGGACGGACGGCTGCGGGTCGAGTGCCGGTTCGTCGACGAGACGCTTTGGCTGAGCCAGCCACTGATCGCCGAGTTGTTCCAGAAGGATATCCGAACGGTCAACGAGCATCTCCAGAACCTCTACGCGGAAGGGGAGATCGAAGCGCAGGCAACTATCCGGAAATTCCGGATAGTTCGGCG
>JADZCI010000388.1 GCA_020851655.1 Bryobacterales bacterium | reverse complement strand
TTCCACTGCCTCTCCTATAATCGAAAGGAATGCCGCTCCAGGAGACGGTAGAGCGTCTCACCAACATCCCAGATTTGAAAGTCGTTCGCAACGAGCCGTTAGGGCGGCATACCCGCTTCGGCATCGGTGGTCCGGCGGATGTTTTCGCCACCACCGGTTCGGAAGAAGCCTTGGCCGCCGGGATTCGCGCCGTTCAGTCGGCTGCCGCGCCGTGGATGATCCTCGGCGCGGGGACCAACCTGGTCGTCGCGGACGCCGGGTTTCGCGGCGTGATTCTGCATTACACGGGGAGTGCGATTTCAAGCGACGGGTTACTGGTTCGCGTCGAGTCGGGCGCGGTGCTCCAGGACCTGGTCGATTACACGCTCGCGCGGGGACTGGCCGGCATACACACCATGACCGGAATCCCCGGCTTGACGGGCGCCGCCATCTACGGCAATGCCGGCGCCTACGGGAGATCGATTCATCAGAGTGTGTCGAAAGTTGTTTTCTTCGACGGCCAGGCGAAACGCGAATTCAACAACGCGGAATGCCAGTTCGCATACCGCGAGAGCATTTTCAAGCGGCACAAGGATTGGACGATTCTTTCCGTGGAACTGACAATGTCTGAGGGAAACGCCGCGGAGTTGACTCGCCAGGCGGGCGAGATTCGTGCGATTCGCGACGCCAAGTATCCGCCCACGATGAAGTGCGCGGGAAGCATCTTCAAGAACCTGCTGTTCAAGGATCTGCCCCCTGCCGCTCAGGCCGAGCTTCCGCCGAACGTTGTGCGGGAGGGCAAAGTGCCGTCGGCGTGGTTCCTGGAACAGACGGGCGTCAAGGGAATGAAGGATGGCGGGATTCAGATCGCGGACTATCACGCGAACCTGATCTACAACGCCGGTGGCGGAACGGCTCAAGAACTGGTGCGGGTGATCGGTGAGTGCAAGGCGCGGGTGAGGCGACGGTTCGGCTTCGACGTCGAAGAAGAGGTGCAGTACGTAGGTTTTGAGACGCCGCCAGCGGCCGGTTGTTGCGCGCCGCGGTAAGTAGCCACGGACGTTGAACCCGGCCAGGCGGCTACACTGGTGGCGTGTCAAACGGAACACCTGTACCGGGGCGCACGGTCGTACTGTGGTTGGGCGTAGGGGCCATCGCTTTGCTGCTGGCGTTCTGGTGGGTGTTTGAGCGGGCCATAGAGATGTCCGCGGTAGAGCGTGCGATTTCGGCATCGCTCGCTCCGGAGATCTCGACTGCCACCGGGGCGATGCGGCTGGTTCCCGCCGGCAAGTTCATGGCGGGCGAAGATCCGGTCCCGGTGAACCTGCCGGCGTTCTACATCAGCGTCCGGACCGTGAAAGCGGATCTGTCGTTTCTCGATGCGAAGCGGTTTTGCGAGGCGGCCGGGCAGCGGCTGCCGACGACGATTGAGTGGGAGAAGGCGTTCGAGACCGTCCCCTCCGACGAGGAGTGGGTGGATGAACCGCACAAGCCCAAGGAGTTTGAGCTTCGCAGTTTTGGCGGTTCGCTCACCCCGCCCGCTTCGCTCGACGAGCCGTGGAGCACGGTGCGGGGCGGCGCCGGCGCCAGGCGCACCGATTACACGAGCGCGCCGGTGCGCTACGCCTCTCCGGCGATCGCGTTCCGCTGCGCGATGACGCCCCGCTAAACCGCGATTGCGGTAGTCTGTATAGAATCGCCATGCCGCGCCGTCTCACGTTGACACAGTGGTTGATCTGCATTATCGCCGCGATCGGATTTGCCTTCGACATTTACGAACTGCTCGTGCTGCCGCTGATCGTCGGGCCCGCGTTGCAGGAACTGGGCGGGCTGAAGCCCGGCACGCCGCAGTTCAACGAGTGGGTCGGCCTGCTGTTCTGGATCCCAGCGCTCGCCGGCGGGGTTTTTGGATTGATTGGCGGTTATCTGACCGACTTGTTCGGCAGGCGGCGCGTGCTGACATGGAGCATCCTGCTGTACGCGCTGTCGGCTCTGGCCGCGGGGTTCGCGACCTCGCTCCCGATGCTGCTGTTCTTCCGCACCACAACCTTTGTTGGCGTCTGCGTCGAGTTCGTCGCGGCCGTGGCGTGGCTGGCGGAACTGTTCCCGGAGCCCAAACTGCGCGAATCGGTGATCGGATACACGCAGGCGTTCTCGTCAGTCGGAGGTTTGCTGGTTACAGGCGCCAATGCCCTGTCGGTCGCCTACGCAGCGAATTGGCCGGCGATTCACGGCGCCCATGCCTCGTGGCGGTATACGCTGATTTCGGGGGTCATTCCGGCGATTCCGCTGATTCTCATCCGGCCGTTCCTGCCGGAGTCCCCGATTTGGAAAGAGAAGAAAGCGGCCGGAACGTTGAAACGTCCGAGCATCGCCGAGCTGTTCGCACCACAATACCGGACGACCACGATTGTTACGGCGCTGATGTTTGCCTGTAGCTACGGCGCCGCGTTCGGCGCGATTCAACACCTGCCGCGGATTGTGCCCGGATTGCCGGAAGTGGTCAATCTCGCCCGTCCCGCTCAGCAGCAGATGGTGAATGCGGTTCAGGGCTTTCAGGAGATGGGCGGGCTGATGGGACGGGTGGCGCTCGCATTTCTGGTTGTCCGTATCCTGGGCCGGCGCAAGTTGCTGCGAGTGTTCCAGGCGCCGGGATTGCTGGTCGTACCGCTGGTGTTCTTCTGGCCCGCGGTCACGAGTCTCGAACTGCTGAAGTGGGGCGCGGCGCTGGCCGGATTTTTCACCGTGGCTCAGTTCAGCTTCTGGGGCAACTATCTGCCCAGGGTTTACCCGACGTACTTGCGAGGCACGGGCGAGAGCTTTGCCGCCAATGTTGGCGGACGGATGCTCGGCACCTCAGCCGCGTACGTGACCACCTCACTGTCCAACACCATGCCGGGAGCGTCGCCGGCAACCAAGCTGGCCTATGCGGCGGGCGCGGTGGCGCTGTTCGTCTACCTGTGCGGCTTCCTGCTCAGCTTCAAGCTGCCTGAGCCGGCGCACCAGGAGTTGCCCGAGTAGAGGCGGCTTCGCAGAAACGCTTACGCCAGCCCGCGGCGGAGGAACTGAACGCCTTGCGCGGCGATATCGTCCACGCTGGGGGCGAGGTCGCGCCAGATACAGGCGGCCGCGGCAATCTCGGGAATGCGGGAACCGAAGCTCTCGATCACGACCCAACCCTCGTAGTTGCGTTCCTTCAGACCTTTGAACAGCGAGTGCCACTCGACGTGCCCGCTGCCGGGAATGCCGCGGTCGTTCTCGCAAGCGTGAACGTGCGCCAGGTGCGGGCCCACCGCCGCCAGACCGGCGGCCAGCGATTTCTCCTCGATATTGGCGTGGAACGTATCGAAGAGAATGCCCACGCTCGGATCTCCCACTTCGGCGCACAATTTTGCCGCATCCGAATCGAGATTGAGAAAGTAGGTCTCGAAACGGTTCAAGGGTTCGACGGCCAGGGTCACGCCGTGTGCCTTCAAGTCAGGCACGAGCGATCGCAGGCCTTCGACGGCGCGATCCCATTCCTCGGCGGTCCGGCGCCGCCCGAGGAGTTGACCCACGGGGGCGCAAAATGGCCCGAGAAAGACCTTGGCGCCCACGCGGGCCGCGGTCTCGATGCCCTTGCGCAGAAAGTCGCGCGCCTTGGTCCGAATCGCGGCATCGTCGCTGACCAGACTTACCGTTCCGGTGAGCGCGGAGCAGAAGATGGTGTCGAGCCCTTCAGACCGGGCCGCCCGGCCGATGTCCTCCGCCGGGAAACCGTCGAAATCAAACCGCGCGATTTCGACGCCGTCAAAGCCCCAACTCTTGAATTTGGGCAGCAGGTGAGTGTGAGAGGCGTCGAAACCCGCCGTCCACAATAGTGTGTTAATGCCGAATCTCATTGAATGACCTTGCCTGTCGTATTAGTCATACCAAACTGGGGCCGGCGGCTCAGGGGCGCAGAAGCAAAACGATGGCTTGAGCCTCGCCGGACAGCCCAACGCCAACCGGGCCGACTTTTTCAGCCGTTTTGAACTTCACCGAAACACATTCGACGCCGATGCCCAGAGCCACCGCGAGTTTCTCGCGGATCAAGAGCCGGAAATCTTTGAGCTTGGGACGCTGCAGGATTATCGTAGTGTCGACGTTGATGATCTCGAAACCTTGCTCGCGAACCAGTTTGGCGGCATGTTTGAGAAACACCATGCTGTCGCACCCCTTCCATTGCGGATCGTTGTCTGGGAAGTGCATTCCGATGTCCCCCAGCGCGACGGCGCCAAGCAGAGCATCGGTGATGGCGTGGCTGAGGATATCGGCGTCGGAGTGGCCATCGAGCCCGAACTCGCTGGGGATCAATACGCCGCCGAGAATCAGCGGCCGGCCCAGTTTCAGGCGATGGTTGTCCCACCCCAAACCCGTGCGGATGTCCATGCGGGTCAGTGGCTCTTTCGCTTTTCAGCTTCCTCGGCCAGGAAGGCTTTAGCGAGTTGAATGTCTGAGGGCTTGGTGATCTTGATGTTGCGATCGCTGCCCGGAACGACCATAACGTTGACCTGCTCCAGCCGCTCGACAAGGCTCGACTCGTCGGTGCCGATGAACTCGTCCTCGCGCGCTTTGCGAAACGCTTCGCGCAGCAGAGAGGCGTGAAAAACCTGGGGCGTCTGAGCCAGGATCAAGCGGTCCCGGTTCAACGTGCCGGTAATTTGATGCCGCTGAATCTGCTTGACGGTGTCGACGGGGACGATGCCGACGATGGCCGCGCCATTTCTGGCGGCCTCTTCGATGACCCGGATGATGGTCTGATCGTCGACAAACGGGCGCACCGCGTCATGGACGGCGACAATATCGACGTCCGGAGCGAGCGACGCCAGCGCGTGCTCGACGGAGTGCTGGCGCGTTTCTCCGCCTTCCACCACACGGACAGGCTTGGTGAAGTTCTCCTTGGCCAGCATCTCTCCAATCCAGCCCAGGTCTTCGGCTCTCAAGGCCACGACGACCTCGTCTACGACGGGACAGGCATCAAACTTCCGGATTGTGTGGAACAGGATCGGGGACCCGTCCAGCAGCATAAACTGCTTGCGGCTGATTCCGGACTTTTCCGGCGCACCGGGCCTCATGCGGGTGCCGAGACCGGCGGCGGGAAGGATAACCGAGACTTTCATAAAGGGAGTCCAGTGGGCGAGGGATCAATCGGCGCCGTGGCTGGCGGCGCTATGGCTTTTCTCGCGCTCCGCGGGTGCTGACGCGGGCTTGTCATAAACGTGATGCACGCGGTCGTCAAAGCGTCCAAAGATCATCTTGCCGGCGGTGGTCTGAAGAACGCTGGTGACGGCGATTTCCACGGTCTTGGAGATGAACCGCTTGGCGTTGTCGACCACCACCATGGTTCCATCGTCGAGGTAGGCGACGCCCTGATTGTATTCTTTGCCTTCTTTGAGGATGAAAACCCGCATCACTTCGCCGGGCAGGACGATTGGCTTCATGGCATTGGCGAGTTCGTTGATGTTCAGCACCTCAACGCCATGAAGCTGGGCCACTTTATTGAGATTGAAGTCGTTGGTGACGATCTTGCAGTCGTAGACCTTGGCCAGCTCGATGAGTTTGAGATCGACTTCGCGAATGTGGGGGAAATCGTCTTCAAGAATTTGCACGTTGAGCGTGGCCATTTTCTGGATTCTCTGTAGCACGTCGAGGCCGCGCCGTCCGCGATTGCGTTTCATGGAGTCCGCCGAGTCGGCCACCAGTTGGAGCTCGCGGAGTACGAACTGCGGGACCACGAGAGTGCCGTCCAGGAACCCGGTTTCGGCGATGTCGGCGATCCGTCCGTCGATAATGACGCTCGTGTCCAAGATTTTGAACGAGTGCTTCTGCGAGTTCTCGCCGCCGAACAAGCCGCCCAGGGCGGCCAAATTGAGCATGTCTCCCTTGTTGGCGCCCACCAGGAGCCCGACGTACGCCATCAGGAGCAGTACCGAGAGCTGGAGGAAGGGTAGTGTGCCGCCGGTCTTCGGCAGAGACCACGAGAGGACCAGGGCGATGAGAAAGGCCCCTACGATCCCGAGGACGGAGCCGATGGCCGCTCCGATCAGCCGCTTGAGGCTGACTTGCCTCAAGCGCATCTCGAACAGGAGGATGGCGGCCGAAAACACAAGGCCTACGGCGCCGGCGGCAATAGCGGGGAGATCAAACGGGCGGAGGAAGAAGGCGGAGGCCGTTAACAGGAGGACAAAAAAGATCCTCACCAACATCAGATCAGCCACGAGACACACCTCGGTGGCGGCGTCTAGGAATTAGTCACAGACAGGAAGAAACATTAAGAAAAGAACGCCACCGGTAACGAGTATATCACCGAGTCGTCCCGGCAGGAGCAGGGATGGATCTGTAAGGGATAGAAAAAATTAGGCCTTAGTCGGCCCGAAGCCGGCGGGCGGCGCGGCGGACGGCTAAAGTGCCTTAGCCAGCTCTTGTGCAAAGGCGGTCTGTGGCGCGTTGGTGCGGCGGTGTTTGCGGCCGCCACGGCGCGCGCGATCGTCACGCGGCCCCTGCGGAGCGCCCACACCCGCGGCCGGAGCCACGCGAGGCGCGCCGGTCCTGCCTTTGGGAGGTTGAGCTGGATTGGCTCGAAGAAGCTTGTCTTCAAGAGGCGCGCGATCAAAACGCCGGATGATGGAATTCATCTCTTCTTCGTTCGGCGCTTCGATAAATGCGAAGCCTTTGGATTCCTGCGTCTCCGGGTTTCGGATGACTTTCACGGAATCGGCCACCAGGTTGTCCGCCACAAGCCACGCTTTGATGTCGTCGGCTGTGACCCACGGCGGAAGGTTACCGAGAAAAACGGTAGAACTCATCTACTTGGGATTCTCAATTCGATAGGAGATTGGGACACTGTTGTCCACGAGGCTCTTTAAGGATAACACAGACCTCAAACTGGCAACAATTTTACACCGGAAAACCGAATATTTGTGGGTTTTGCCCCGGCCCGCCTGATCGCTTTAAAACCGGGCGGTCTACGCGTAGTAGGCCGCGTTCACCTCGGCGAAATTCTGGAGTTCCGCCGGCAGTTCATCCAGAACGTAGATGGAAGTAGTCGGGCAGACAGGAATGCAGGCGCCACAGTCAATGCACTCGGTCGGATGCACGTACAACTGCGCCACGTCGGCGTAGTTGGGCTCATCGGGAGTCGGGTGAATGCAATTGACCGGGCAGGCGTCAATGCAGTGGTTGTCCTTGGTGCAGGTATCGGTAATTACGTATGCCATGTGGCCTCCGTCTCTCAAGATGGCAATTGAGTTTCCAAACGGAAGGGTACGGAAAAACAGCGACTTGCAGACGTCCAGGCCCGCCAGGCGGAGGCCGTTTGGGTGATAAGCCCCACCGGTAGAGGTTCCAGCATGGGAAATTCACCGTGACTAAAGTCATCGCGCGGTCTCACCGGTGCTCGTAGGGTGGATACATGCGGGATTTTTCGCAGGCGCCGTTCCTGGTCATTTGGGAACTGACCCAAGCGTGTGATTTGGCGTGCCGCCATTGCCGCGCCTCGGCCCGCCCGGAGCGCGACCCCGCGGAACTTTCGACGGCGGAGGCGCTCGGAGTGCTGCGGCAAATCCGGGAATTCGGTGAGCCGCTCCTGGTTTTCACCGGCGGAGACCCGCTGAAGCGCGCCGACCTGTTCGAACTGGTGCGCGCTTCGGTTGCCATGGGATTGCGGACGACGGTGACGCCGAGTGCGACGCCGCTGCTGACGCCGGAGGCCATTTCCGAACTCCAGGCATCGGGCATCTCGCGGATGGCGGTCAGCCTGGACGGGTGGGACACCCAGTCGCATGACTCTTTCCGCCAGGTCGATGGTTCCTACGCGCTGACAATGCGCGCTCTCGCTCACGCGGCTTCCATCGGGCTCGAGACCCAAATCAACACGACCGTCACGCGGCACAACCGCGAACACCTGCTGAAGATTGCGGACCTGGCCGCCTCCAGCGGGGCGAAACTCTGGAGCGTCTTCTTTCTGGTCGTGACAGGGCGCGCCCTGGCCGGCGACGACCTGACCGCCGAAGAGTACGAGCAGGTGTTTGAACTGCTCTACCAAGTCAGTCTGGCGGCCCCGTTCGATATCAAGACGACTGAGGCCCAGCACTACCGGCGCTTTGTCGCGCAGAAGAAGAAGGCGGGCCAGTCCGTCGCCACCCACGGCCCCACGATGATTCAACGGCAGGCGGGAATCAACGATGGCAAGGGCTTCGTTTTCATCTCGCACACCGGCGAGATCTTTCCGAGCGGGTTCCTGGAAATCTCAGCGGGCAATATCCGCCGCATCAGCCTCACCGAAGCCTATCGCAGCTCTCCCTTGTTCCAGGTATTGCGGCAGCCCGACGAATTGGGTGGAAAATGCGGCGTCTGCGAATACCGGAACCTGTGCGGCGGTTCCCGGTCGCGGGCCTACGCGACCAGCGGCGATTTTCTGGCGGAAGATCCCCGGTGCGTCTACGTCCCCAAAGAGGCCACAACGCTGGCCGCGGGCCGTTAGCGCAGACCGGAGCGGTTGCCCGCAAGCCTACACACACCGGCCACATGGCATGAGTGTTGCTCACTAGAAACGGCAATTCTTCTTTTCCACCCCATGCCAGTTGAGCAAACCAGACAAGGCCAAGCCGCATCGCGGGAAGTTGAAGGATCCCCACGTCCGGCGGCTGTCCGGCAATAAAGATAATGTTAAACTCTAGATGCGAAGCGTACCTAAGCGTTCTTGCGGCGCGTCTCTCGCGGTTGCGGATAGCAACGGTTGAATTGTGCCCTGGCGCGACGCTGGCTTTGCCGCCCCACAGGAGTTTCATGAGCTTCAGGAGTATCACCGCCACACTCGCGTGCGTTTTCGGCTCTATTGTTGCCGGATACGCACAGGAGGCTGCCGCGCTTTCAGGTGAAGTTGTTGACCCAAGCCACGCGGTTGTCGCCGGCGCCACCGTGACATTGACCGATGTCGAGCGGGGCGCCAAGCTGACCCGCACGACGAGCGACTCGGGCGCCTACCAGTTCGAGCCCATACCCCCGGGCGTGTATACGATGCTCGTGCAGGCCAAGGGTTTCGCCGATTTGCAGGTGGACCGGATCGAACTCAAAGTCCGCGACCGGCGCACGCTGCGGCTCGAAGTGACGCTGCCCGCCACCGGAACGTCGGTGATGGTCGAAGGGCGCGCGGTAGGGATCTCCGGCGATGCCTCCTCAGGCACGGTTATTGAAGGCTCCTATCTTGAGAACCTGCCCGTAAACAGCAGGACGGTTACTTCGATTCTGCCTCTCACGCCGGGCATCGTCACGGGAACGGGCGCAGGCGGCGACGTCAATTCAAACGGGCAGCGGTCCAACACGAACTACTACATGATGGACGGATTGAGCATGGGCGCGGGGCTCAGCGGCGCGGGCGGATTTGCCGGGCGCGCGGGTGGACCACCGGAGATCGCGGGAGGCGGAGCGGGAGGCACGGTCAACCCGGTGGCAGCGGTCTCGATCGACGCCTTGCAAGAGATTCGAGTGCAGACCTCGGCCTTTGCGCCCGAGTTCGGGCGCACTCCGGGCGCGCAGGTTTCCATGATCAGCCGCGGTGGAAGCAACGCTCTTCACGGATCCGCCTACGAGTATTTTCGCAACGACCGTTTCAACGCCAACGACTGGTTTGCCAACGAAGCCGGGCTGGCGCGCGGCAAGATGCGGCACAACAACTTTGGCGGAACGATCGGCGGGGCAGTGGTGCGCAACAAGACGTTCTTTTTTGCGTCGGCCGATATCTTGCGGCTTCAGGCGCCATTGACCAGCGTGGCTTCGGTTCCGGACCTGGATTCGCGCGCGGCTGCGCCCGCCGTTATGCGGCCCTATCTGCGCGCGTTTCCGGTGCCCAACGGACCAACGCTCGACCCCGGGGCGGCCCGGTTTACCGCGGTATCGACGAATCCGCAGAACCGGCAATTCTACTCGGCGCGCCTGGACCACACGCTCAATTCGCGGGACACGATCTATGTCCGCTACGGATACTCGCCCACCGAGGCCAAGCAGCGCGGCGCCGACTTTGTCTCCCCCAACGTGCTGACGTCGCTCGACTCGCGCGCCCACTCCGTCACTGGGGCGTGGACCCGCGTCATCAGCGCCTCCCTGTCAAACGACTTGCGCGGTAATTTCTCCTGGAACTCGTACCAGATCGGCGGCCTGATGGACAATCTTGGCGGCGCCATTCCGCTCAGCGATGCCCAGGTGTTTCCCAAGGGCGTGACGAGCGCGGACGGATCCTTCACCCTGGCGACTCTGGGACTGGCCAGCTACAGCCTGGGCGCCCGCGGCGGCAACGATCAAAAACTGATCAACCTGGTGGAGTCCTTCACCGCCTCCGCCGGATCGCACACCTACAAAATGGGCGTCGACTACCGGATGGTCCGGGCCACCAACCGCAACGTCGGCTACACGGCCATTTCGACCTTTAGCGGCCTGGCGGCCGGCGATGGGTCGTTGCTATCCGGAACCGCCACGATGGCCTCCATCACCTCCGCCACAGGCGAAGTCAATCCGGAAACAACCAACTACTCCGCCTATATTCAGGACACATGGCGTATCGGGGCGGCGACGACGCTGACTTTCGGCGCCCGCTGGGACGTCAATCCGGCGCCAACGGTCTGGTCCGGACTCCGCCCGTATGCGCTGTCCTCTTTCAGCCCCGACCGGGTGACGCAGGGTGAACCTCTTTATGACACGCGTTGGTCCGACGTGGCCGTGCGAGTGGGCATGGTGAAGCAGATCTTCGCCGAGAAGGGCAAGGAACTCGTCTTTCGCGGCGGTTTCGGCATCTTCCACGATCCCGGTTACGGGACCAGCCTGAGCGCGTTCGGCGGCGCACCATACGCCAACATCAACACGCTCACCTTGCCCGCCTTCCCGCTTTCCACGACAGACAAGACCCCTCCCGGACTTCCCGCGACCAAACCATTCGGGACGTTGGGCGCCGCCCAGCGCAACTTGCAGTCGCCTTCCATCTGGCAATGGAACATCGCGCTCGAAAGATCGCTTGGAATCGCACAGACGCTGAGCCTCGGCTACGTTGGCGCCAAGGGCAAGAACCTGCTGCTCACAGAAACGCAGCCGGCGTTCTCCGGAGACTATGATTTGCTGCGGCTGGCGACCAACGGCGCCGACTCTTCGTATCATGCGCTGCAAGCGCAATTCCGGCGCCGCTACTCGAAAAACCTGTTGGCGCAGGTGGCCTACACCTACTCGCACTCCATCGATACGGCATCGAACGACCTGGGCGGAGGCGGAGGCTTTGCGACGCTGCTCACCAGCGAGCGCGGCAACTCCGACTTTGACGTGCGGCACATGATCAACGGAAGCGGTTCCTGGATGTTTCCGCACCCGGACTCTCGCGGGCTCGGCGTCATCCTGCGGGACTGGTGGTCGGACTTCATGGTCACTTGGCGCACCGGAACGTCCTTTGACGTCGTGGGCATCAGTTCGACGCCCAGCGGCGTCGATACAGGACGCGGCATCTTTGCCCAGGTCAGGCCGGACTACAACGGGCGCGACGTCTGGCTGGAAGACAAGGGGGTGCCCGGCGGAAAGCGTCTCAACCGCGACGCGTTCACAAGCCCCAACGGGTATGCCCAAGGCACTCTCGGACGCAACTCCATCGGAGGTTTCGGACTGCTGCAGGTGGACTACGGCATCCGGCGCCAAATCCCGCTGACGGAACGCCAGTCACTGCACCTGGCGGTGCAGGCTTTCAATATTCTCAACCGCCCCAACTTCGCCAATCCTTCCCGCAACGAAGGCGCCAACATGACGAGCGCCAATTTCGGAGTGTCGACACGCACACAGAATCAGGGGTTTGGTGGAGGCTCCGGGTCGTTGCTGCAGGTCGGCGGGCCCCGTTCGCTTCAGTTTGTCGTTCGTTACCAGTTCTGAGGATCACGCCAAATTCAATGAAATCGCAGTTTGTCTATTTACAGGGGTTGATTGTGGCCGGCGCGCTGGCGGGGTTGGCCGGCGCCCAAACGGTCCAGCAGAATCCTCCGCCGGCGGCGCCCGCGCAGACGCCCGGCCAGGCTCAGGCCCCTCCGGCGGCGACTCCTCCAGCGGCAGCGCCACCCGCCGCGCCCACCGGGGCGGTTTACGTCCGGCGGTTCTCGGCCGGCGGCATGTTCTCGGTGTTGGGACTGCCGGGCATTCCCGACAAAACCGTCGATCAGACGGTCTCGGCCAACGTGAAGGTGAATTCAACCACCGATGCCGACAAGCGGTTGTTTGGCGGCGGCGTGGTTGTGCAGTTCGCCTTGACCAACCGCTTTGCGGTAACGTCCGATTTCCTCATCCGCAAGGCCAGCTTCAAGACGACCGACATCACCGATGAGGGTGTCGACGACAGCGCGACCGGGGTGGATGAGCGCAAGAAGACGACGAAGGAGAGCAAATCGCGGGCCACCTTCTCCGATATTCCGATCCTGGTGCGCTACTACAACAAGGACCGCACCAAGCCCGGACGCAGGCGGTTTTTCGAGGGCGGCGTAACATTCCGGAAGGTTCACGGCATCCACAGCTTTGGCCAGACGACCATGAGCGACGGCAAAGTGGTGTGCTGCGACGAGACTCCGATCACGCCCGCCAACAAGTGGCTGACGGGGTTTACGGCGGGCTTCGGCTACCAGTTCATCGACGACATGAAGATCCGCTTTATCCCTGAAGTTCGCTACACGCGATGGATGGGACGCACGTTCGACACGCTTTCGACCCAATCGAGAGTCGATCAGATCGAGGGCACGATTTCCATAACGTTCTAGGGAGATTTGAGGATGACCAAGACAGGCTTGATTTTCTTGATTGGCGTCGCCGCGACTGCGCAGAATCTGCCCAATCCGAACTACGAGTTGCGTTCCTATATCGGGACCGGGTCGCGCGGCGACGGACAACCCGCGGTCGAGACGCTGCTGGACGGCGCGTATGGAGCTGCCGAAGACGCCGCGGGCAATGTCTACATCTCCGAATCGAACGCGGGAGTCATCCGCAAAGTCCGGCCCAATGGAATCATCGAGCGGTTTGCGGGTACGGGGATATTGGGCAACACTGGTTCGGGCCGGCCAGCCCTGGAAACCGATCTCACGCATCCCACCGTTCTGGCCATCGATCGCGACGGGGGGTTGTTGTTTTACGAAGCGCAATACTGCCGCATTCGCAAGGTTCTGACGGACGGGACGGTGGGCGACGTGGCGGGCACGGGCCGCTGCGGGGGCGGGTTCTCCTTCAACGACCGCGATCGTACGGCGTTTGACACCGACATTTCGAATGTCGGGGGAATCGCCGTGGACCCTCAGGGCCGCGTCGTTTTTACCGAAACCACCAAACACATTGTGCGCCGCGTCGACTCTGATGGGTTTGTGCGCACCATCGCCGGAACGGGCGTCGCCGGCTCTACTGGAGACGGGGATTTCGCCACGGCGGCGACACTCAATTCTCCCGTTGGGCTGGCGTTCGATCCGCCGGGCAATCTCTATATAGCGGACGGGGTGAATTGCCGGGTGCGCAAAGTGGACACGGCGGGCTACATCAGCATCGGCGCCGGAGCGACAACCTGCGCGCCGGCGGGTTCGGGCTTTACCGGAACCGCAAGGACTCCGCTCGACCGCGTGGGCGCCATCGCTTTTGACGGGGCCAACAACGTTCTGTACGCCGGCATGCCGCGGGTCTACCGGGTGGCGCGTATCGATTTCAACGCCAACCGGACAGCGCCGTTTCTCGGCAACGGAAAGGTGGGCGTCGGCGACCCGGTCACTCCGCTCGGCTTTCCGCTCAACGATCCCAGCGGGATCCTCGTTTCATCACGGTACGGCGTGCTGGTTGCCGCCGACAGTTCGTCGCAGGTTTACCAGGTGCAAAACGCGCGGTCGCAGCGCTTCGCCGGCATGTGGATCCAGATTGATTCCAGATCCACCGCTTCGGCTGCGCAGCTCAAACGGCCGGGCGGCATTCTGTTGCAGGACGGCAACAAGATGTTGTTCACCGACATTGGCGCGGGCCTTGTGCTGCGCCGTTCCGATCCCGATGCGATCGCGATGATCGCCGGCATGCCTTACCCGACGGGTTATGTCACCGGAGACAATGGTCCCGCGACGCAGGCCACGCTCGCCTGGCCCAACCGCGTGGTTCAGCGCGGCACCGGCGAACTGTACATCAGCACCACCACAGCCATCCGCGCCGTCGACCTGCAGGGGAATATTCGCACCGCGCGAAACGCCGTCAGCAACCCGACCGGGATGGTGTTCGACCCGCAGGGCCGCTTGCTGTATTGCGAAACCGACAAGCACCAGGTGGTCGCCTTGGACCTGGGCACGAACCGGGTCGCGGTCATCGCGGGGACAACCAACACTCCGGGTTTCAGCGGAGACGGCGGGGCGGCGACCGCTGCGCGCCTGAATACGCCGCTGGACTTGGCCTATGACTCGGCGGGTAACCTGCTGATCCTCGATTCCGGCAACCACCGTGTTCGCAAGATTACGCCGGACGGCAAGATTCAAACCGTCGTGGGCAACGGGCTGCCGCTTGCCTACCGCGATATCACCGGCATCCTGGCAACCAAGACCGGGCTGGGCCAATTGCAGGGCCTGGCGACGGACGCCAAGGGCAACATCTACATCTCCGAGACAGTGCGGGTGAACAAGATCGCGCCGGACGGCAAGGTCACGGTGGTGACCGGCTTCCTGGGAGAAGATGACAACGGATACCGTTCTTATATGGACAGGCCGCTGGCGGGCGCCGGAGCGCTGGCCGTGGATTCCGACGGACGGATCTATATTTCCCTGATGCAGGAGGGCCGGATTATCGTCGCCGTGCCGCGTTAATTCCGCTTGGCGTGTGCGTCGAGTTCTTTGAGCGTCAACCGCACGCTCACAATGTAGGGCGGCTGGCCTTCGGTCCAATGGCCGTAGGTGGTGGTGACGATTGTGCCGTCGGGCAGCACCTCAAGTCCGGGATAGGCGCAATCGTCGTTCTTGTGATTCTTCATCAGCCGGACGCGATACTGGCCTTGAGAGCCCCGCGCGACGTCCTCGTAGCGTCCGACCCAGGCGGCCCAATCCCCTTTTGTTGGGCTCTGGCGGGTGGTGTCGCGAAACGTGATGAACAGCCTGCCGTCTTTGCCGTAGGCGGCGGTGTGCCGGTCTCCGGTGAGAGCCGCCGGCAGTTCGCGGGGCGCCGTCCAGTTCTCGCCTTCGTCGGTCGAAAAGATCACAAAGGAATTGAACTTGCGGCTGTTCTCGCGGAGGAGGACGGCAATCTGGCGTCCATCGGGCGACCGCACGGCGCCCGGTTCGCATAGATGGGCTGACTCATGGCGGGCGATCACCGTTGGACGGCTCCAGGTCAGTCCACCATCGGATGAAACGGTCTTGTAGACGAGAAACGGGCCCGGCTTCCCGTTGGCGGAAATGAATCTTCCGTCGTCGTGGAACAGCGCCATATAGCGGCCGTCCTTGAGGCGGATCACGCTCGACATGGCCACAATCCCGCCAAAGTCTCCGATGGGTTTGAGCGGCGTCCACGTGCGTCCGTCGTCTTCGGAAACTCCCATGCGGATCGGATACAGCCCGGAGAAGACAATGAGCCGCTTCTTACCCTTCGCATCCACCACCCGGTGAATGGTTGGCGTTTCGAGCGAAGTGGCCCAGTTTTGGGGCACGGGGAGCCGCTCCGACCAGGTCAGACCTCCATCCGTACTGCGTTTGAGTATGATGGCGCCTTTGCCGTGACCCTTGGGGTAGACGCACAGGATGGTCTTGCCGTCCTCCAGCAGCACGGTCGTTGGGTGGCCAAGGTATTGCCCCGGCTCCCTGTCGACAACCACCTGCCGTTGCGTCTCGCCGGCCAGGTCAATCAACGGAATTGTGTAGCCGGGAGGTTGTGTCTGCGCGGCACAGTGGAGCGCCAGCAGCGAGAGTGGAATAATCAGGGAATCGTGAGCCATATCGAATGGGGTGGAATCCTTCCGGCGATTATAACGCCGATGGACTTGGACGGCCTGTTTATTCCGGCGGCTTTCGAGCGGTTGTGCGAGCACGTCTACAGAGCCGGAGTCGATGGGCTCTATGTGTGCGGGCAAACCGGCGAAGGTTTGCAGCAAACGGTTGAGCAACGCAAGGCGGTGGCCACTTTGGCCGTCAAGCTGGCGCCTCCGGGCAAACAGGTGATCGTTCACGCCGGCGCGCCGAGGACCGCCGATGCCGTCGGACTGGCCCGCCATGCCGAGCAGGCGGGGGCGACAGCCATCAGCAGCTTGCCGCCGGCGGGCGCTTACTCGTTCGACGAGATTCTGGCTTACTACCAGGCTTTGGCCGCGAGCACAGAGTTGCCGCTCTTTGTGTACTACTTTCCCAAGTTCGCCGCGCATCCGAGCACGCTCGAGCACCTGCTGCGTCTGTGCGACATTCCAAGGGTCGCGGGACTCAAGTTCACCGATAGCGACTTCTACCGGTTGAGCGAGATCAAGCGCTCCGGCGCGATCGTCTACAACGGCTACGACGAAATGCTCGCCGCCGGGCTGCTAATGGGCGCCGATGGCGGAATCGGCAGTTTCTACAATGTCATTCCGGGGTGGTTCGTCGAGCTTTTCCAGGCTGCCAAAGCGGGCAATTGGGCCGAAGCGCGGCAGAAACAGGCTGCCATCAACGAAATCATCACCATCGGGTTGCGGTACCCGGTGCACTCCGCCGTCAAGCACATGCTTGCCTGGATGGGGCTCGATTGCGGTGTTTGCGCCGCGCCCCGGCGGAGCCTGACCTCGGTGGAAACAGCGGAACTGGACGCGCTGCTGGAACAGACCCGGCTGGCCAGGATGCGCTAAATGAACCTGCGCCTGAAGCGATGGCGGCAGATCCACGGAGGGCTCATCGTTTCCTGCCAGGC
>JADZCI010000387.1 GCA_020851655.1 Bryobacterales bacterium | reverse complement strand
TCCTCGCCACTGGTGTCGCCCTGGCAGGGTAAGGAGCGGCGCTTTGGAACCAACCCCATTTGCATGGCGGTGCCGCCCCACGCCGGTGGAGACGAACCCTGGCTTCTCGACATGGCCACCACGACTGTGGCGGCCAACAAGATCTTCAAGGCGTACATCAATGGCATACCGGAGATTCCACCGGGATGGGCCATGGATTCAGAGGGAGTCCCAACAACGGATACCGTGGCCGCCTACCACGGCATGGTCGCCCCACTCGGAGGGTACAAGGGGTATGGCCTCGCCATGATGGTGGAAATTCTCTGTGGCGTGTTGGGCGGCGGCGCCATAGGCGCGGAACTCGGCGGCATCCGGTTCACGGACAAGCCCGTGCGCGTCAGCCACGCCTACATCGCCATTGACGTATCCCGCTTCATGCCAGTCGAGCAGTTCACCGAGCGCATGGAACGCTACGCGGCGCTGATGAAGAGCGCCGCGCCGGCCAAGGGATACGACGAAGTACTGGTCGCCGGAGACCCGGAGCGCCGCATCCAGGAAGCCCGCTCGCGCTATGGAATCCCCATCCCCGAAGGCAACTGGAAAGACATGGCGGACGAAGCCGCCCGGCTGGGCGTCGCAGTTCCCGGCGCATCAACCTGAAGCTCCGGCGGGGCCGTGCTCAGGAGATCAGAGCGAGCGGTGAATCGGCCCAATAGTCGGGCCGGTGCTCGCGCATCGCGGTGATGTCCCCGTAGCCGTACGTCACCGCGCACGTCTTGACGCCTGCGCGACGTCCCGCCTCCATGTCTGGACCGGCATCGCCCACCAGCAGGCAGTCCTCGGGACGCACGCCAAAGGCCTCGATCGATTTCAGGATGACATCCGGCTCAGGCTTGGCCGGAAAACCGTCGGTCCCCTGCACGCGGTCAAAGTACGGCAACAGCCCGAACTGCCGCAGGACGCTGGCCGCCATCTCCGTACCCTTGGTGGTCGCGGTCGATTTCAGACCACCGAGTTGCCGCAGCGTCTCGACCACACCGGGATACACCGAAGTAGACGAGTGCCCGCGCAGCGGGTAGATGCGCCGGTAGGTCTGAATCAGTTCGTCCACCTGCTCTGGCGTGTAATGAGGTAGAACCTCGGCAAACGTGTCGCGTAGATGATGGCCGATGTAACCGCGCAGGAATTCATCTGTGGGAAGCGGGGCGCCGGTGGACGCCAGCGTCTCCCGGATCGCCCCGCAGATGTCGTCCGCCGAATTCAGCAGCGTACCGTCCACATCGAACAGGTAGACAGGAAACCGCGGAAT
The DNA here is from genome assembly GCA_020851655.1 of Bryobacterales bacterium. Taxonomy (GTDB): domain Bacteria; phylum Acidobacteriota; class Terriglobia; order Bryobacterales; family Bryobacteraceae; genus JADZCI01. The sequence goes on along the minus strand of JADZCI010000387.1, from coordinate 13,999 downwards.
CACGCGGGCTGGGGATGCTCCCCACCCAGCAGTCCGGGAACCCGGCCGCCGGTCTCGGGGCGCAGCACTTCCTGGTGTCCGTCGGCCGGAGGCTCGGCTTCGGCCACCGCCGGCGCCTTGTGGCCCGACTCGCCTTCGATGATAGCCTTGACGTCGGCGCCGTCGATCGATTCCCGTTCCAACAACCGGTGCGCGATCTTCTCCAGAGCCCCGGAGTGCTCGTTGATCAACTTCTCGGCCTTGGCATACGCCTGCTCGACGAACCGCCGGACCGCTTCGTCAATCTTGATCGCGGTCGCCTCGCTGTAGTCGCGGTGCTGCGCAATCTCACGGCCCAGGAAGATCTGCTCGTCCTTCTTGCCGAAGCTCAGCGGACCGAGTTCGCTCATCCCGTAGTCGCAGACCATGGCGCGAGCCAGTTCGGTCGCCTGCTCGATGTCGTTGCGCGCGCCCGTCGAAAGCTGGTTTGTGTACTTCATTTCGCCGATGCGTCCGGCCATGCAGACACACAGCCGCGCGTCCAACTCCGACGTTGTCCGGTTCAGAATGTCCTTCTCCGGCAACTGCATTGTGACTCCCAGCGCCCGGCCGCGCGGAATGATCGTGACTTTGTGCAAGGGGTCGGCATCCGGCAGCAGGCTCGCCACGAGAGCGTGGCCCGCTTCGTGATACGCAGTGACCGTCTTCTCCTCTTCGGAGAGGATCAGAGACCGCCGCTCGGCGCCCATCAGCACCTTGTCCTTGGCCAGCTCGAAATCCACCATCGTCACGACCTTGCGATTCTGGCGCGCGGCCAGTAGCGCGGCTTCGTTGACGAGGTTTGCCAAGTCCGCTCCCGCAAACCCTGGGGTGCCGCGGCCGATTACCGACAGATCGACGTCGTCGGCCAGCGGAATCTTCTTGGTGTGAACCTTCAGGATCTGTTCCCGGCCCTTTACGTCGGGCAGGTTGACCACCACGCGGCGGTCAAAGCGCCCGGGCCGCAGCAGGGCCGGATCGAGAACATCGGGACGGTTGGTCGCCGCCACCAGAATGACGCCTTCGTTCGACTCGAAGCCATCCATCTCCACCAGCAACTGGTTGAGCGTCTGCTCACGTTCATCGTGTCCGCCGCCCAGGCCGGCGCCGCGATGCCGGCCCACCGCATCGATTTCATCGATGAAGATGATGCACGGAGCGTTCTTTTTGCCCTGTTCAAACAGGTCGCGCACCCGGCTGGCGCCGACGCCGACGAACATCTCCACGAAATCCGAACCGGAGATTGAGAAGAACGGAACGTTGCCTTCGCCCGCAATCGCGCGCGCCAGCAGCGTCTTGCCCGTTCCCGGGGGGCCAATCAGCAGGACACCCTTCGGGATGCGTCCGCCCAGCTTCTGAAATTTCTGCGGCTCGCGCAGAAACTCAATCACTTCCTGCAACTCTTCCTTAGCCTCTTCGACGCCGGCGACGTCCTTGAATGTCACCTTCTTCTGTTGCGACGAAAGCATCTTGGCGCGGGCGCGCCCGAAGCTGAGAGCCTTGTTGCCCCCGCTCTGCATTTGCCGCATCATGAAAATCCATAGCGCCAGCAGCAGGAACAGCGGCAGGGCGTTGATGAAGATCGACACCCAGTAAGGCGAAGAGGGGTCTTTCACCGTCACGGCCACCTTCTGGTCGACCAGCGTCTTGTAGATATCCGGGTAATTAGCCGGAATGGTGACGTGAAGCTCGTTCTTGTCGTCGTACTTGCCGCGAACGTCGTTGCCGGTGATCGTGACCGACTTGACGCGGCCCTGCTGCACCATCTCGAGGAACTGCGTCATGTTCAGTTCCTGCAGCGAACGCGAACTGCCGCCTTTCAGCACAGTGAAGAGCAGCACAGCAATACAAATCAGAACCACCCAGACAATGGCGGTCTTAACGTTGGGATTCATTCACTCTCCGTGGATCACTCTGAGGTAACAGAGGCCCTCTATCATTACAGACGTACAAATTCCTGATTTTGATTCATTGTCCGCCCATCCGGGCCAAACTACGCTCACGAAGGTGTTCCGTCACGAAACTCCCTCACCTCCAACAGTTTCATGGATGTCTTCCGAGGCCGCCACCGCTCGTCAACGCCGAACGTGCGCGTCCACAGCACCTCGTCTCCCGCCGCCAGAACCGGCCAATCCCGCCGCTGCCATAGAGGAATGCGAGCCTCCTGGAACCGTTGTTTCACCTTTTGACCGTTCAACCGGTCACCAGGACGCCAACTTCGAATCTCCAATGCTTCCCCAATCGCACTGGCGTCCAATAAGCGGCTGCCCTCATTATACAGGCATTCAGCTTCAACACTTTCAGTGGTCCGAACGACAGCCAACTCAACCTCTCCGCCCGGGATTGGCACACGCTCCCCGGCCCGGATTAGGAGCGACCAGAATCGTGAACCCGGATCGGTGGCGCCCACCGCGATGAACCGCACCCAGTCAAATGACCGCATCACGTCCAGACCGCCCGTCTGGATCCTACCATCGCCCGTCTTACGCTCCACCAGTTCCCGGATGGCGTCCACCTGTTCCAAGCCGAGCCCGGATTGACAGTTCAAGTCCCCGTGACAGCGCCGGATCACCCGCCTTTGCGTTGCCAAGTCCATTGCCTGCAATAGCCTGATGCCCATCACCAAGCCCCCGCCGTAGTGGCTCGTCCACTGCGGCCAGCGGCTGGACAAATACAGGTTCCAGTGCTCCTCTTCGGCTTGAGCAACCTCGGCCAGGTTCGCCAGGGCGTCTTCCAGCCGCGGATTCCACGCGTTCGACAATTGCGGAAGCCACAGATGGCGCAAGCTGTTTCTCGCCAGAGCGGTGTCAGCGTTGCTCGCGTCGTCACGCCAGAGCAGCCCTTGCGCCCGTGCGTACTCTTCCACTTGCGGGCGCTTCACGGCCAGAAGCGGACGGATCAATTTCTCTTGAGTTACGGGTAGGATGCCCGCCAGTCCGGTGAGTCCGGTTCCGCGCAGAACGCGAAACAGCACCGTTTCGGCCTGGTCGCTGCGCGTGTGTCCGGTAGCCACCGCATCCACCTTGCCGTCTGCGACGAGTGCGGCGAAAAACCGCCGGCGGGCTTCCCTGCCCTGGCCCTCTATGTTGCCGGGCGGCAAGGTGACGCGTTCGCAGTAAAACCCGAGGTCGGCGCCAGCGGCCAACTCTCGAACAAACTGTTCGTCGCTGTCGGACTGCTCCGCCCGCAACTGGTGATTCAGATGAATGACCGCGAATTCGAGCCCCCACCCTTCCCGCGCATCGAGACGCCGCAGGATGTCGAGCAGGCAGACCGAGTCAATGCCGCCGGAGACAGCAACGCCAAGCCGGATTCCTGGCCGCACCATGCTATAACGGAAAATGGTCCCGGCCACCTGGTCCAGTACGGACACGATCCTCATTGTAAGGCTCTGGTGAGCGGCTGACCGGAGCCTCCCTGGAGACATGGAATGGTACAAATACCGAGCGCCGGTGTTCTGGAACGCGCCCGCAACATCAAGCTTGTCCTGATGGACGTGGACGGAGTCCTGACCGACGGGAAAATTTACTACCTGCCTCACCCATCCGGCGGCCTGTTTGAGACCAAGGGTTTCGATTCCCAGGATGGCATCGCGTTCCAATGGCTGCATCGCGTCGGCATCAAGACCGGAATCATCAGCGGACGCAAATCCGAGGCCACCAACGAGCGCGCGCGTACCGCCCACTGCGCTTACAACTACACCGGCAGCACCGAAAAATTGCCCATCCTCCAGGAAATCCTGGCCGGCTCCCGCCTGGAGTTGTCACAGATCGCGTTTTTGGGAGATGACCTGACAGACGCGATTCTCATGAAGCGGGTCGGCTTGGCTGTCGCCGCGGGCAACGCCAAACCGGAGGTCAAGAGTGTGGCGCACTACGTTACTTCGGCCGAGGGAGGAAACGGTGTCCTCAGGGAAGCTACCGAAATCATTCTGCGGGCACAAGGCTTGTGGGATCAAATCCTGAAGTCGTACGATCTGGAACCATGACGACTCCCGCCCCCGATCGTTTTGGACTGCGCATCGATGCGCACGATCAACCCGGAGTGCTGCACGATCTCACCGGCGTCATCGCCCGCCACAACGCCAACATTTCGTCGCTCGAAATTCTCGAAAGCACCTCCTCGGGAATCTCGCGCCTGTACCTGGAAGTCGACTGGCCCGCGGACCTGGAAGCGCTCGTTGCCGACCTGCAAAAGTCGCCCACTGTTGTTTCGGCGACCGCGGAAAAGAGCCTGCAGAAGATCTACGGCAAGCGCATCATTATCGTGGGCGGGGGCGCGCAAGTGGGGCAGGTCGCCATCGGCGCAATCTCCGAAGCGGATCGCCACAACATCCGAGGCGAGCGCATCTCCGTGGACACGATTCCGCTGGTCGGCGAGTTGCCGCTGGCTGACGCGGTCCGCGCGGTTGGCCGTCTTCCCAGGGCGCGCGCGTTGGTCCTGGCAGGCGCTCTGATGGGCGGCGAGATTGAGAAAGCGGTCCGCGAGGTTCGCCAACTGGGACTTCTCGTGATCAGCTTGAATATGGCCGGCAGCGTACCGGACGCCGCCGACCTGGTAGTCTCGGACCCCGTTCAGGCGGGAGTCATGGCGGTCATGGCCATCGCCGACACGGCAAAGTTCAATGTGGCCCGATTGAGCCGCCGCGTTTTCTGAAGGCAGAAACGTCAAAGGGCCGGCATCGCGCCGGCCCTTTGAGGTCTGTTGCAGTATTTCCCAACCCTACTCAACGTCGAGTTTGAACTCCCTGAGTTGCTTGCCGCCGGAATCGTAGGCGCGTACCCAATACGTACCTGCGCCCAGCTTGCGGTTTAGCGTCCACATGGGGGCGACGCTCGTCCCGTCGAGCCGGGTTTCAGCCAGCGGCGCTCCAGTCGCGTTCACGATCTGTAGCCGCGCCGTGTTCCGGCTTTCCAGTCCGGCGAGATCGACCCGCAGTTCGAGCTTGTGGCCCGCCACCGCGGTTGCGGCGGGAGCGAGTACTCCGCCGCGCTCGGCGCGAAGATCAACGCTGTCAACCTTCGTCGACGAGAACGGCAGCCACAGTCCCACGGCCATAACCAGGCACGCCGCCGCCGCCAACGGCTTGTACCACTGCACGGGACGTTGTGCCGTACGGGCCGCCACCCGGAACGCCGCAATGTATTCTTCCTCGGCTTGAAGGCGGTCCTGACAATCCGAGCAAACCAACAGATGTTCTTCGACATCCGCAACCGCTTCGGGCGATACTCGGCCGAAGGCGTAGTCTTCCAACTGAGTGTCGGTAAGACAGTGACTGTAGTTGTTCGTCATTCGTGTCCCCTTCAAGGGCGCAACCACGGCTTCGCCAACGCCGTCGCTTGCGAATATTCCGATCTAGCGATCCAATCTCTACGGCGTTTACCTGAATCTTCGCTAATCTTGGCTACAAGGCTTAGTTCGCCGAGCATCAGACCTTTCTCAACAAAATCCGGCCTCGCTCCAGCTTCCGCTTACCCATTTCGCCAAAGCGGGCCTTGGCTCTCGACTTGAGCAGGCGGAATTGGGTCTCGGTGAGGGCCATCTCCTCGCAAATCTGTTCCTGCGTCTGCTCATAGAGGTAGAAGCGAGTCAGGATTTCCCGGTCCCGCCGCGAGATTCCTCCCAGAACCTTGGTCATGATCTCGGCTTTCTCATCCACCATGGCTCGCTGTTCCGGGTTCCCGCGGATATCGGGCACCCGGCCGCCCACTTCGAGATCGGTAAAATCACGCCGCGTGTGAACGGCATCATCAATATATGCGGCAACCTGACGCCGCACCACCGTCCGCACAAAACCCATTAACTTCTCAGGGTCGCGAAGTTCGTCGCGCTGAATCGCTTGGACAACGATTAGAAACGTGTCGTGTAACTTGTCTTCCAGGTCCTGGCTCCCTAACTGGCGGCACAGGTAGTAGCGGATGCCCCGCGAAAACGTGCGATACAGTTCTGTCATCGCTTCGGAATTCCCGGCGCGAATCTGCTCTACGAGCGGCGTCCAGGAACGGGCTGGTGGAGATCCAGCCGCGGCGGCCTCATCGGCGCCCAGTTTGCCATTCTGCTCCGAGTTCGACGACTCGGTTTCATCAACCGGCTGTTCAGGCGTTTCGACGACCGACCACTCGGAGGCTTCCGGCATGAGAAGCTAGTCCCTTCCTACGGAAAAATAGGTCGCCCAGTAACGAGGATCGGATCTCCAGCCGCCACCCTTCAGCATCGCAAGTTGTGTGCGGCTGAGAGCGCGCGCCACTGAAGAACTCTTCCCTGGATATCCAAGCTCCCGATAAAACATCTCAAAAAATCGACCATCCTCATCCATCATCGGCCAGTGGCTGGCCACAACGGCCTTAGCCCCGGCCGTCATCCAAGCCCGGCTCAGTCCCAGTAGACCGGCCCCTGGTAGTACTGCACCTACACCGGAACTACACCCATTTAGTACTACCAGTGATTCTGGTAGTCGATAGTTGGCGGAAATAATCTCAGAAACTGAGAGAAACTTAATCTTCTGAGCCTCGTCCATCGACAAGGCAATCAGGACTTCCCCCGGTTGCACTGTCGCCGATCCCCGGTCCGTCCCAGGCGATTCCGCCTCCGGCATCAGCAACAGCGTTCCTCCCCTCTGCGGTGATGCTATCACGTGTGTCGCAAAATGCAAGACTGAAACCGGTTTTCCCAACGCTTTTCCCAAAGCCTCCGGCGAAGCGTCCGCACCTTCCAGGACAACCGACTCCGATATCCAGTCCGAGGTGGCTCGCTTGACCGCTTCCACCTCCCACGCCGTCGCGTTCAGGCGCGCAAATTCGATGATCTTTGGATTGCCTTCGCCGCCGCCAGCGAGTCCCATTGCCAGCGCCGCCGGCTTGCCGCTCCATCGCGAATCAGCACGGTTATATATAGGATCGGCCACGGCAACCAAACGCCCCGGATTCTTCCTCGCGGTCTCCACCAGCGGCGCCGCTCCGAGGAACAAGGCGGACGGGATTACCTGGAGCGACTGCTGTTCAATCAGGTAACGCTCCGACGCCCTCCCCGGAACCCGTAATGCAGCCCACGGGACATTGAATAATGGACCGTCCAGCGAGAGAGCCCAGTCGGCTTTGGCCAGCACGGCTGCCGGCAAGTGCCTGGATAGCAGCGCCGAAAAACGCCGCTCTGACGCCGCGGCATTCTCACGGGCGGCTTGCAGCTCATGATCGGCACACTCTCGAAGCTCGGCGCGCCCGGGCAGCGGAATCATTTGGAACAACTCCGCGGTCACCACCCACAGCGCGCTGATGTCATCGCCGACCTGGAAGCTAAGCAGCGCGCGCTGTGGTCCCAAACGGGTCTGGATCGCCCTCAGCCGCGCGGGGGGCGGCGTATCGCTCTCCGGATCTTTCCACCCCGCCGACGAAGCGGCTTCCGCTTCGAATACGGACAGCCGGGCGCGCAGTTCCCTGACCTCGAGACTCTCCAGTTGGCTGCCGGCCTGCAAGCTTCGAAACAGCGCATCGCTCAGCTTGGCCCGGACTTCTCCGTACTCTTCCTTGCGCTCGGGCCGGACTCGCGCGCCGGCCAGCGTGAGCCGGCGCAAGCTGTTGGCTTTCGTATCTTCGACCTCGATAAAGGCCTCGGCAGCCAAGTCCCGCCGGTCCGGGGCGCTCTTCTGCACTAGCGCCGTCAAATCCGCCGACAAACTAGACACGCCGGCATCGCTGGCGGCCTGCATCCACGAGGCCGGCAAGACGCCGCTCTTCCAGAGACGGGCCAGCCGGATCGCGCGGCGGTAGTCATCCAGCGCGCCGCTAAAGTCATGGGACGCTTCCCGCGCACGTCCGCGCGCCTGGTAGAGGTACCACAACGGGGTTGTGTTGGCCCGCTTTGTGCCGATATCCAAAGCCGTGTCCAGCAGGCGTTCAGCGCCCAGAGCATCACCTTGCGTCAGCCGCACGCGCGCCAGCCCCTGATAGATGGCTGGCGGAACCTCTCCGCGGCGCAATAGCGAAACCCGGTAGGCTTCAATGAATGCTAATTCCGCTGGCGCGATGCGGTTCCCGGCGAGATAAATCCACCCCAGCTTCTCCCAGCCGAGCGACTCCGATTCAAATCCTCGGAAGAAGGCGGCCTGGATGGCCTGCCGCGTGGTGTCTTCCGCCTGTCTCAAATCTCCGCGCTTGGCCTGGATCTGACCCTCTTGGAGCTGCAACTGCACGGCCCACGAACTGGCGCTGGGGATCTTGTCCCGCGCCTCCCGAAGCGTCAACTCCGCCGCATCCAGGTCGCCCAGAAACATGTAGACCGTCGCAACATTGAGCGAAATGGCGCCGGCGGCCTCGTTCTGCCCAATCCGGCGTGCCGCCTGAATCGCCCGCTGGTAAGCGGCCAGCGCCTCGGAGTATTGCGAAATGGCGTGCCGGCTCCCGCCGGCGCCGTTCCAAAACCGCATGGCGCGCTCGCCGTCCCCAGCCGTTTCGGCCACCTGGGCGCCTTCTTCGAAGGATTGAGCGGCCTTGGAATAAGATCCGGCCTTGAAAAGCTCGTAAGCGTGTTTGTAGTGTTGATCCAGTTGCTGGTTGGTGGGAGATGTCGCAAACGCAAGGAAACAGAGGAAGGTACAAAAAAACCGTGTTGCCGCCGTGGTGCGGCGCCTAGGTTCGGGGTTGGATCGCGGGGGTGTCACAGGAGGGAACGGTCACGAGGCTGGCGACCCTAGGAGTACCACCGCTGCGGGAGGTACCCCTAGGAAGTATACCAGACTATTTTCCCCATTCCGGGGGTGTGAAGTGTGTATGGTTAAACGTGCGCTGTGATCCGCACGAGGGGGTTTTGTTCTGTCTAACCTATCGGTTAGAGAACCACAGGCGGAAAAACGATGATGATGGGTTCGCCCATTTTTTTTCGTCTCGCAGGTCGCGGCCGAAGCCGTTTCCCGATTGAACGATACAATAGCGGACCCCGGCACTTTGCCCCATCAGGAACGCAAGTAGTTGAAAACAGGCACAATAAAGTTCCAAAATTCTTGTGAACGCGATTTTTGACCCGGCCGGAAATCGTAAGTTCGGTCCTAATCCATTGAAAATACGACATTTCTCGTTTCATATCCAGCCGGCGGCCTTGCGGCGGCGCGCGGCCGGGTGATATACCCAGGAGGAATGAAGACTCTCCTTCTCGCCTTTGCCGCCACAGTGCTGTCCGGCGCCGAACCGGTTCGCATCATCTTTGATACCGACATGGGCAACGACATCGACGATGCCCTCGCGCTGGCGATGCTGCACGCTTTTGAAAGCCGCGCGGACGCCAAACTGCTGGGCGTCACCCTGACCAAAGACAACGTCTGGGCTGCCCGCTTTGTCAGCGCGGTCGACACATTCTACAACCGCGGCCAGGTCCCAATCGGCATGGTCGCCGGCGGCAAGACGAAAGACGACGGCAAGTATTGCCGCGAGACCATGGAGCCCGGCAGGTACCCGCACTCCGGCAGAACCACTGAAGCCGTCACGCTCCTGCGGAAGCTACTCACCGCCGAACCTGACCAATCCGTCGTCCTGGTGCAAGTGGGCTTCAGCACCAATCTCGCCCGGCTGCTGGCGAGTTCTGAAGACCGCGCTCTAGTCAGCAGGAAGGTGCGCCTGCTCTCACTCATGGGCGGTGACTTCGAACGAAAGGCGCCCGAGTACAACATCAAGACGGACATCCCCGCGGCACAGCGTCTGTTCAGCGAGTGGCCCACGCCCATCGTGGCCAGCGGTTACGAGGTGGGACGCACGATCAAGTTTCCGGCGCGCAGCATCGAGCAGGACTTCGCGTGGGTCAAGGACCACCCTGTCGCGGAAGCCTACCGGCACTACATGAAGATGCCCTATGACCGCGAAACCTGGGATCTGACCAGCGTGCTGTACGCCGTCCACCCGGACCGCGGCTACTTTGACCTCTCGCCGCCCGGCCGCATCACCGTTGAGCCTGACGGCAACACCACGTTCACTCCCGACACCGCCGGACGCCACCGCTACCTCATCGTCAACGGCACACAGCGCGCCCGCATTCTCGAAGCGTTTATTTACCTGGCTTCGCAGCCGCGGCAGTAGCAGCCGCGGTTCGACGGCGCGCCCGCCACCTGTGGTATTGTAGGCGTCGATTTCATTGGGACATGGAGGGTGCCGCTGTCAATGGCCACGCCTGAACTGCTCTGGAAAAATGGCCGGTTTGGCCAGACATCGCGCCGCGATGCGTGGTGGCTTCCGCCGGCCAGCGTTCTGATTGGTCTGAGCGTCTTTCTGGTCTACGCCAACTGGGCGGCCTGGCAGAACGCGCATTACACTTTCGGGCCGTACTTATCACCCTTCTATTCACCGGAACTTTTTGGCGATTCTCCACATGCGCTGTTTGGACCAAAGCCGGCGTGGTACCCGCGCTTTTTGCCCTTCTCGCCGGCGCTGCTGATCCTGTGGATACCCGGCCTGTTCCGGCTGACGTGTTACTACTACCGCGGCGCGTACTACAAGGCATTCTGGGCCGATCCGCCGGCCTGCGCGGTCAGCGAACCGAGAAACGTCTACCTCGGTGAGCGGTCGCTGCCGTTGATCCTCCAGAACTCGCATCGCTTCTTTCTCCGGCTGTCTTACCCGGTTTGGGCGTTTCTGGCCTGGGACGCGATCAAGTCGTACCGTTTCTCCGACGGCTTTGGAATCGGACTGGGCTCATTGATTCTGACGGCGAACGTCATCCTGCTCGGCGGCTACGTCTTCGGGTGCCATGCCTTCAGGCATTTGATCGGCGGCGTGTACGACCGGCTTGCCGAGCGTCCGGTGCGGCACAAACTCTATCAGTGCGTCAGTTGCCTGAACGGCGATCATATGAAGTGGGCCTGGTCGAGCCTGTTTTCGGTGGGCTTCGCAGACCTCTATGTGCGCCTGTGCTCGATGGGCATCTGGACCGACTGGAGAATCCTGTAGCGATGGCAGAGTATCAGACTCTTTCCTATGACGTTCTGGTCATAGGCGCTGGGGGCGCGGGTTTGCGCGCGGCAGTGGAAGCAGCCGCTTCCGGCGTAAAGGTCGGCGTGGTGTGCAAATCGCTGCTCGGCAAAGCGCACACGGTGATGGCCGAGGGCGGCATCGCCGCCGCACTCGCCAACGTCGACGACCGGGACAACTGGCGTGTTCACTTTGCCGATACCATGCGCGGCGGCCAGTACGTCAACAACTGGCGCATGGCCGAACTGCACGCCCGTGAAGCGCCGCAGCGTGTCCGTGAACTCGAAGCCTGGGGCGCTTTGTTCGACCGCACAGGCGACGGACGAATCCTCCAACGGAACTTCGGCGGACACCGCTATCCGCGCCTGGCGCACGTCGGCGACCGCACCGGACTGGAGATGATTCGCACCCTGCAGGACCACGGCATCCATAGCGGAATGCAGGTCCACATGGAATGCACGGTGCTTGAACTGCTGCTCGACGGCGGGCGCGTTGCGGGCGCATTCGGCTACGACCGGGAGAAGGGCCACTTCCTGCTGTGGAAGGCCAAGGCCGTCGTTCTGGCAACCGGGGGAATCGGCCGCGCGTTCAAGATCACCAGTAACAGTTGGGAGTACACCGGCGACGGGCACGCCCTGGCCTATCGCGCCGGCGCTGACTTGTTGGACATGGAGTTCGTCCAGTTCCACCCGACGGGCATGGTATGGCCGCCCAGCGTTTGCGGAATCCTGGTCACCGAGGGCGTGCGCGGCGAAGGCGGCGTCTTGCGCAACAGCCTGGGCAAGCGGTTCATGTTCGACGACATCCCGGACGCCTATAAGAATCAGACCGCGGACACCGAAGAGGAAGGCTGGCGCTACACGCAAGGCGACAAGAACGCCCGCCGCCCTCCCGAACTCCTCACCCGAGACCACGTGGCCCGCTGCATCAACCGCGAAGTCAAGGCGGGACGTGGCAGCCCGCACGGAGGCGTGTTTCTGGATATCGCCTGGATCAAAGAGCGCCTTCCGAACGCCGCCGCACACATCCAACGCAAACTGCCCAGCATGTATCACCAGTTCAAGCAACTGGCCGACGTCGATATCACGAAGGAAGCCATGGAGGTGGGTCCGACTACGCACTATATGATGGGCGGCGTGCGCGTCGATGGCGACACGCAAATGTCGTCGGTGGCCGGTCTGTATGCCGCCGGCGAAGTGGCCGCGGGACTACACGGCGCCAACCGGCTGGGCGGAAATTCACTTTCTGACTTGCTCGTCTTCGGCCAGCGCGCGGGCTGGCACGCCGCCGAGTTTGCCAAGGCCAACAGCCAGGGATCAATCGACGAGCGTATCCCGGACCAGGCCGCCAAGGATTCCTTGGCCGTGTTCGAGCGCGGCGAAGGCGGCGAAAACCCCTACCTGATTCAACAGAACCTGCAAGAAAAGATGCAGAGCCTCGTCGGCATTGTCCGGCTGGAGGCGGAAATGCGGCAGGCGCTCGGCGAAATTGAAGGGCTGAAGGCGCGCGCCTCCCGCGCCGGCGTCGCCGGCCACAGGCAATACAACAACGGCTGGCACACGGCCATGGACCTGCATAACATGATGATCGTCTCGGAAGCGATCACCCGCGCCGCCATCCTGCGCCAGGAGAGCCGCGGGGCCCAATTTCGTGAAGACTACCCGAAGCCGGACCCGGAGTGGGGCCGCCACAACATCGTTGTGCGGAAAGGTCCGGACGGGATGATCGTTGAGCGGAAGCCTGTTGCGCCCCTGCCCGAGGAACTGAAGCAGGTCATCGAGGAGATGAAGTAAATGGCACGTCCCGCGTTGTTTCGCATCTGGCGGGGGAACCCCGAAGGCGGCGCCTTCCAGGACTTCAAGACCGAAGTCGACGCCGGCATGGTGGTGCTCGACGCCGTTCACCGGATTCAGGCTGCCCAGGCGCCGGATCTCGCCGTGCGCTGGAACTGCAAAGCGGGAAAGTGCGGGTCGTGTTCGGCGGAAATCAACGGCATGCCGCGGCTGATGTGCATGACGCGCATGGGGCAACTGAACCTGGACATGCCCGTGGTCATCGAGCCGATGCACGCGTTCCCGCTCATCAGGGACCTGGTGACCGATGTCTCCTGGAACTTTCAGGTCAAGAAAAAGATCAAGAAGTTCAAACCGCGGACGCCCGATGCTCCGGACGGCACGTGGCGCATGCGTCAAGCCGACGTGGACCGTGTGCAGGAATTTCGCAAGTGCATCGAGTGTTTCCTGTGCCAGGATGTGTGCCACGTGCTCCGGGAGCACCGCAAGTATGACGAGTTCATCGGCCCCAGGTACTTTGTCTACACAGCGGCGCTCGAGATGCACCCGCTCGACACCGAGAGCCGCATCGCCGGCCTGAAGAACGATCATGGAGTTGGGTACTGCAACATCACGACCTGTTGCCGCCAGGTTTGCCCCGAATCGATTACGATTACCGAGAACGCCATCATCCCGTTGAAAGAACGGGTGGTGGATGAGTATTTCGATCCGTTTAGGAAGCTGCTGCGAATCATCCGCTGAAAGGAGCGCCAAGTGGAACGCAATTGGAAGTTGAAGACCCTGTCCGCCAACAGTGTGTCGGGCGCGCTGGCAAAAGCCGAACGCTACCGCCTGCTGAACGAGCCGGCCGAAGCCGAAAGCATCTGCCGGGACATCCTCGAAGTGGAGCCCGGCAATCAAGCCGCCATTGTCATGCTGGTGCTGTCGTTGAGCGACGAGATTCCGGTGCAATCCAAGGCATTCCAGGCGGCGATGGCGGAGGTTCCGAAACTGGAATCGCCTTACGACCGCGCCTACTACGCCGGAATCCTGTGGGAGCGGCGCGCCAAAGCCCGGTATCTGGAAGGCAAAGCCGGCGCCGCCCACACCGCGCATCAATGGCTCACCCGGGCGATGGAATGTTTTGAGGAAGCCGAGCGCCTGCGCACGCCGCGCAACGACGACGCAATCCTGCGCTGGAACACCTGCGTGCGTTTTCTCAACTCGCATCCCGACGTCACGCCGTCTCCGGAAGAGTCG
>JADZCI010000386.1 GCA_020851655.1 Bryobacterales bacterium | reverse complement strand
TCCCGCAACTGGTGCGTGGACATCAGGACGGTCTTGCCTTCTTGGAGCGCGTCGCGAAGCAGGCCTTGCAGGAGGGCGATGGCGCGGTCGTCGAGCGCTGTGAAGGGTTCGTCGAGCAGGAACACCGACGGCTGATGCAGAAATGCGCGGGCAACGGCCAACCGTTGCCGCATCCCGCGCGAGAACTCGCGAACTTTGCCATCCTTGACGCGCTCCAACCCGGTTCGTTCCAGCCAGTGGCTGGCGGCCGAGGCGGGCTTTCCCACGCCGTACAGTTGGGCAAACAGCCGGAGATTCTCGTACGCGGAAAGTTCGTCGTAGATGCCGATGCCGTGACCCAGAATCCCGACCTGAGCCCGCGTTTCCTGATCCTTGGCGGAACGTCCCGCCAGCAGGACCCGGCCGCGCGAAGGCCGCGACAAGCCCGCAAAGATGCGAAGCAACGTCGTCTTGCCCGCGCCGTTGCGGCCCAGCAAGGCGACGCACTGCCCCGGCGATACGTCGAAACTCACGTCCCGGATTGCGGGGTAATCGCCGTAGAACTTCCAGACGTTCTCGACGGCGAGCGCCTTCATGCCTTGCGGCCGCTCCCCCGTTGATAGAGATTCCAAAATCCCAGCGCCAGCAGCGCCAGGCTCAGCCCAAGGATCCAATACATCTGGCCGTAAATGCGCGGCGGGATCTGTTCAATAGAGGGGCCCTCTTCTTCGCCTCGCTCGGCGGGCTCCAAGGACCGGATGGCTCCCGAACCGCTCAACGTCACTGTGTAGCGCGCGTTCTCGACCTCGTAAATCGTCGCCTGTGATTGCGGTTCGGTGCCCAGCATTTTGATGCCGTCACCTTCCGCCACCACTCCGCGGGGAACGACCAGCCGCACTTTGCCTTCCTTGTGCAGCGTGCGCCCGGTAAACGTCACCGGCTCGGAAACGGGCATTTTGTAGCTGACATCGAAGCGGGTTTCGCCGGGCTTGACCGGAAAGTCGACGTAATACACGTTCTTTTCGGACGCCTTCAGCGGCGTCCGCTCGACGGGCATTCCGTTGGGTGACATCGCGCGAACGCGCATCTGCGATTGCGCGGCCTCCGGTACGAAGAAGCGCAGCGTGCCTTCGGACGGATTGGACCAGGTGGTGTTGCCGCTGTTCTGATAGATCAGCGTTTCGTTCACCACAAGATTCTGCCCGTCGGTTTCGAGCAGGATCATGTCCTGGTCCACCTTGGCGGCGCCCTTGGCGCGGCTGGCGTCGTAGACGAACAGTTCGACTCCGTTCACGGGCTGGCCCCGCGTCAGCGACATGCTATAGGTCACACCTTCATACGAAGCCTGAAGCAGGTGCGCTCCGGCGGCATCGCCTTCCAGCGAGAACCGGCCGTCTCGATCGGTCTTGGCCGAGCCGGCCGGCGCCATCCCGCCTTCACCCAGCTTGGTCAGCGTCACCGTCACGCCGGGCTGTGGCCGGCTGGTGGTCTTGTTGATGACGGTTCCATCGATGGCGCCGAACAGCGGCAGGCAAGATACGAGCAACAGCGATCTCACGGCGTGCCGCCTTTCAACACCCGGTCCCGTTCCGCCAGCACTCTGGCCAATTCCGCCTGCAAGCCCTGTTTCGTCTTCTGGTAATCGGTATCAGAGAGTTTTCCGAGCCGGTACTCGAAATTGAGGTCACGCAGGTTCTCGTAGATGGCGGCCTTCCGGTCGTCCAGGTGGTGAACCGGCGAGACGGCTTCTTCGGGCGGAAGGTCTTTTGGGCGAATCAAAAAGGTAAAGGCGAGAACTCCGACGGTGACCGCGATCGCTGCAACGGTAAAAAGCACTAGAAGTCTTGGGTCTCCTTCTCTATCTGCTCGCGGTAACGATCCAGTTCCGGAGTCGATGCGGTTTCGACCGTGGCGGGGGGCCGTTTTTCCCGCAACTTCCGGATGACCCACCAGATCAGAACCGCGCCTACCCCGAGGCCAATCCATGGCGTCACCCAGCCCCAGAGGAAAAATCCTTCGGTGGGTGGCTTGGTGAGAATCTTCAGGCCATACTCGCCTACGAATATGTCGAGGATCTGTTTCTCGTTTTTGCCTTCGTTCAGAAGGCTCAGGATCTTTGCGCGCGCCGGTTCAGCAAAATGACAGTTCTGCATGTCGCAACTGCCCACGGTGTAGGGGCAGCCGCACTGGCACTTCAGCAATTCACCGATGGGGCGAACCCTGGGGTCGCTCAACGGAACGCTGCTTTGGGCGATGAGGCCGGTGAGCATCAACGCGAACAGGATCTTATTTCGTAGCCGCGGGCTGCTTCTCATAGACTCCAACAACTTGGGTGCGCGGGTAGGACAGTCTCACCTTGCTGGGAATCAGACAGACCAGTGTGCCCATCATCAGCACCCAGAAACCCGCCCATATACAGGACACGAGAGGAAAAATGTAGGCTTGCAGGACGGCATGTCCCGGATTGGTTTGCGACATGCCCGCGAAGTTCAGGTATAAGTCCTCGTTCAGCCGCCGCCGGATCGCGACCTCCGACGTCATTTCACCGGCGCCGGCGCCGTAGGCGCGGCGTTCCGGTTTCAGCACGCCAAGGTCGGAGCCGCCTTTGTTCACGGCAATAACAGCCCGCTGCCACTGGTAATTCGAATTTTGCCCGTCGGTGACGTCTTTGACCGTCAGTTCGTAATGTCCGAGCTGAACCTTGTCGCCGATCTTGACCTCCCGCGTCGTGTCCTGATTGAACGCGGCGCCGGTGAATCCGATGAACATGATCACGATGCCCATATGCACCATGTAGCCGCCGTAGCGCCGGGTGTTGCGGTGCGTCAACTCGACCATCGCCGATAGCAGGTTGGTCGCTTGCTTTGCCGCAATCGCGCTGGCGCCCTTCCAGAATTCCATCACGATGGTGATCGCCACGAAGGCGCACAAGAAGAACGAGACCAGCGCGTAGAAGTGCCGGACGCCCAATGCGATCAAGACGGCCGACAGCACCAGTCCGCCCACCACGGGCCAGAGGAACGCCTTCTTCAGGCTCTCCCAGGAACTGCGCCGCCAGGCGATGAGCGGTCCAACACCGGTCAGGAAGAGCAGGAACAACGCGATCGGGACATTTACCTTGTTAAAGAACGGCGCGCCCACGGTGATCTTCTCGCCCAGGACCCACTCGGTCAGCACCGGGAACAAGGTTCCCCACAACACCGCAAACGAACTCGCCAGCAGGATCAGGTTGTTGAACAGGAAACTCGATTCGCGCGACAGGACACTCTCAAGGTGCGCTTCGCTCTTCAAGTAGTCCAGGCGCACGATGATCATGTAGGTCGTGAAAGTGATTCCGATCGCCATGAAGCCGACAAACCAAGGTCCCAATTGCGACTGTGCAAACGCGTGCACGGAACTCACGACGCCGGACCGCGTCAGGAATGTGCCGAAAATGCAAAGAAAGAAGGTCGCCGAAACCAGAACCATGTTCCAGACCTTCATCATTCCCTTCTTTTCCTGCATCATCACCGAGTGGAGAAACGCCGTGGCCGTAATCCAGGGCAGCAGGGAGGCATTCTCAACGGGGTCCCAACCCCAATACCCACCCCATCCCAGGACCGCGTATGCCCAACCGGCGCCAAGCAGGATGCCGCACGACTGGAAACCCCAGGTGATCAACGACCAGCGCCGCGTCGTGTGAATCCACTGTTCGCCCGGTTGCTTGATGAGCAGCGAGCCCAACGCAAACGCGAACGGTACGATGAACCCGACATATCCCAGGTACAAGGCCGGCGGGTGCAGCGCCATCGTCCAATACTGCAAGAGCGGATTCAACCCCTGGCCATCCTGAACGGCGGTGATTCCCTTTCCAACGGCGAGGACTTTGAAGGGCGGCTCGATGAAGGCGTTCAACACCAGGAAAAAGACCTGCGTGAACATCAGCGTCGCCGTCACGTACGGCATCATCTTGCGGAACTTGGCGCGATTGGTGAAAACGACGACGGCGGAATAGCAGGAAAGAATCCAGCTCCACAACAGCAGCGAGCCTTCCTGTCCGCCCCACCAGGCGGCAAACTTGTAGACCGCGGGCATGGCCCGGTTGCTGCGCGCCGCCACATAAGCCAGGCGGAAATCGCTCGTCAGGAGCGCATACACCAGCAATGCGGACGCCAGGGTCAGCAGGAAGCAGACGGCGTAGACCGCGCGCTCCGCGCTCTTGACCAGAAACGGACGCTTCTTCCAGGCGCCGGCAACCGAGGCCAGAAACGAATAAATCGCAAGTGGAAACGCAAGGAGAATCGATAGCGCGCCCAGATTTTCCATTACACCCCTCTTCGCTGAACTTTACGTGCGGGCTGCGGCGGACGCGGCCTTGCCTGGCTCGGCTTCGTACTTCGACGGACATTTCGCCGCGATCGAATGGGCCTGGAACGTCCCTTCGGGCGTCATCTTGCCATCGGCCATCGCCTGCGCATTGTCCCGAAATGTGTCAGGAAGCGGATCCTTCCCGGTGTAGGTGACGTTCAAGGTCAGGTTCTTTTCTTTCTCGATTATGGTGAAGTGAACCATCGCGCCATCGCGTTTGATCGAACCGGGGACCACGTCACCCGTCACCCGGAGGCGCTTGCCGATTTCGTCCGCCTTCAGCTCCTTCAATTCGGAGATCGTCTTGTAATATGTCTTGGATTCGTTAATGCCGCTGGCGGCCAGCCAGACCAAAGTTCCGATGATCGCGACAACAAGCAGTCCAAACCTGACGTAGGTTTTCATCCATTCACCCTTGCCTTCAGTATATCCCT
>JADZCI010000385.1 GCA_020851655.1 Bryobacterales bacterium | reverse complement strand
GATCGGACAAAGCGAAAGCGTTGGCGCAGGCGGGCGCCGAGGTGGTGGCCGCCGACGCTGACAATCCTGGCAGCCTGCCCGCGGCGTTCCGGGGCGCCGAATGCGCCTATTGCGTCACCAACTACTGGGAGCATTTCGACGCCAACCGCGAAATCGCGCAGGCCAAGGCGCTCGCCGATGGCATCAAGGCCGCCGGAATAAAGCACGCCATCTGGTCCACGCTTGAAGATACGCGTAAGTGGGTTCCGCTGGAAGATCAGCGCATGCCCACCCTTCACGGCCATTTCAAAGTGCCGCACTTCGACACCAAGGGGCAGTCGGATCAGTACTTCGTGGATTCGGGTGTTCCGACAACCTTGATGTTGACCTCATTCTACTGGGACAACCTCATTACGCTTGGCCTGGGCCCCAAGAAGGGCGCGGATGGCAAGTACACGTTCGTCCTGCCCATGGGCGACCGTAAACTGCCCGGAATCGCCGTCGCCGATATCGGCAAGTGCGCTTACGGTATTTTCAAACGCGGTTCGGAACTGGCCGGAAAGCGCGTGGGAATCGCGGGAGACCATCTCACCGGCGCCGAGATGGCAGCCCAGCTTTCGGACGCGCTCAACGTTGAAATCGGCTACGTTTCACCCAGCTTCGACGCCTATCGAGCGTTTGGGTTTCCTGGCGCGGACGACTTGGGCAACATGTTCCAGTTCAAGCACGACTTCAACGAGTACTATCGCGGCGCCCGTTCGCTCGAATTCTCGCGTTCGGTCAATCCGGAACTGCAAACTTTTGCGCAGTGGGTGGCGGCAAACCGGAACCGGATCACGGTGGAGTAGGATTCCGCGTGAGTTTGGGCCGGGATGCGCGTATATTTGGGGTAGCAGAGTCGCGCCATGACGGGGCCATCGACAGCTCGAGACAGCAGGCGTCAACTGTTGGCCCATGCTCCGCCCGAGTTGCTGGCAGGACCGCTGCACCGGCTGGGCGAAGGAATCGGGAAAATAGTCTATGCTTCGCCTCACTGGGTGGTAAAGCGCGAACGCTCGCCGAACGAGATCATGGCCCTCATCGTGATTTGGAAGGCGGTCCGAGGGGTGCAGAGCGTTCTTCCCGCCGTAGCGGCGCGCTTTCCATTGCAGCATGCCTCGCACCGGATCCGGCTTTTGCGCCTGGCGACGCAGGGAGTGGTCTCGCTACTCCCACGAACCTGGTGGTACACGACGCACGCCTGGGAAGTGCTGAAGCAGTATCACCGGGCGAGCCGCCGCGGAGAGCGTTTGGCCGAGTTGCATCTTGAAGGCACGATGCTGGTGCCCGAAACGGTTGAATTCCCGCCGGTCCGGGTGCAGGTTTCCGGGTGGCCGGGACATCTCACGGTTTCTGAAGCAACCGAGCGGGTGGAGGCCGACCTGTTCCGCCATCTGAGCCGCCTGGCTCGGCACGGGCTCTTTGAAGAGGTGGAGTTATGGCTCAACCGCCTGCTCGAACTGCGCCGTACGGGCTGGAGTCAGGGAGTCTTTTCCGTTGACTCGCACTTGAAGAATTACGGTGTGATCGGAAACCGGGTTGTCCTTCTCGATGCGGGCGGGCTGACGAACCGCTGGGCGGACATCGAGCGGCGTCTTGCGTTTGAGGACAACGTCGAACTGCCTCACGTGGTTCTTGGTCTCGGACCGATGCTGAAGAAGCGGCCGGACATAGCTGGACGTTTCAATGCGCGGTGGAAAGAGACCGTGAACGAGGAAACGGTCCGCGAGCAGTGGCCGGGCTAGACTTGGTGATTCTGCGAGAATCATAAGAGCGGACACGCGATGGTAGCGACGGGGATTTACTATGCCTTGATCTTGGCTTTGGCCGGTTACGGCCTGGGATGGGCGATTCATCCTTGGGCGGGCGCGCCTTTCTACGTGCTGGCGCTGTTTTGCCTGTGGTTCTTCCGCGACCCTGAGCGGCGCATTCCCGCCGGTCCTGTGGCCGTATCTCCCGCCGACGGAAAGGTGGTCAGCATTCGCCAGCAGCCTGACCAGACCCGGGTCAGCATCTTCCTTAACGTCTTTGACGTGCATGTCAACCGGACGCCAATTGCCGGCAAGATCGTCGATGTGACGTACCGGAAAGGCAAGTTCCTGGTAGCCAGCCATGAGGAAGCTTCGCTTGAGAACGAGATGAACACAATTACCGTCGAGGGGGCGGCGGGCCACGTCAGGTTTTCGCAGATCGCGGGACTGATTGCGCGGCGGATCGTATGCTACAAGAAACCGGGAGATTACGTCACCGCGGGTGAGCGGATTGGGCTGATCAAGTTCGGGTCGCGAGTCGATGTCTGGTTTGGGCCCGAGTGGCGAATCGAAGTGGCGGAAGGGCAGCGCGTCGCGGGCGGATCCAGCATCCTGGCGCGGCGAAAGTAGGGAGAACATGGGAATGAGTCTGCGCGACCGCCTGGTGGACCCGCACTCGCCTGACCGCCACCCACGGAAGGCGGCGTACTTGCTGCCGGGACTGTTCACGGCGGGCAACCTGTTTCTGGGCTTTCTGGCGATCATGAAGTCGGTTGAAGGCGCGCTGATGGCGGCCGCGGGCAACCTGGGTCCCAATCCCCACTGGGAACTGGCCGCCAAGGTGATCGGCGTTGCTGTTTTTCTGGACGGGCTGGACGGGCGTATCGCCCGGCTGACCAACACGACTAGCGAGTTCGGCCGCGAGTTGGATTCGCTTGCCGATGTCATCAGCTTTGGAATCGCTCCCGCGGTGCTGGCCTACGTTTGGGGCTTCTTCTTTCTGGACCCGGACACTCCTCCGCAACTGCGGAAACACCTGCTGCAAGGCGGGTATTTCATCGTCTTTTCATTCCTGCTGTGCGGCGCTTCGCGGCTGGCGCGCTTCAACATCACCACCGATCCGGTACCCCGGAATCCGGGCCGCCCGGGCCGCAAGTACTTTGTCGGGTTGCCGATTCCGGCCGCGGCCGGACTGGTTGCGGCGGTGGTTTATGCATTCAACTGCGAACCGCTCCGAAGCTGGCCCGCGATTGCCGCCTGGTTGGCGCTGATGGCCCTGGTGTCGTTCCTGATGGTCAGCACGTGGCGCTACCGGTCATTCAAGGACTTCAGCCTGGTGAGTCCGCGGTCGCCCTTCTCGATCGTTTTGCTTGGCATGCTGATCTATCTGATCTGGCGTTACTCCGAACCAGTGCTTCTGGCTCTGGCCGTCGTTTATGTAGGCAGCGGGATTGTGGTGCGGCTTGGCGGCCTGATCCGCCGGAGAATCCGCGGAGCGCACCATCCGCCCAACCCACAGCAGCAGGCGGGCTAGACGTGGCGGCAAAACCGGTTTGGCTCATCGTAGCGGGCGACACACTGCTGGGCAAAGAGATTCGCGAAGTGGCGGAGGAATTGCGCCTGCCCGTGAGAATCGAAGTGGCTGCCTCCGGTGAGGGAGATCGCGTGCTCACTGTGGAAGATGATGAGGCCGGGGTCATGGAGCCGCTGACAAAGGAAACGCTGGCGGGCGCCGAGGTAGTCCTGCTGGCGGGTGATGCGGCATCGCAACAGCGCGCGCTGGCGTTGCTTGCGAGCCTGGGCGGCTTGCCCGTGGTCGTGGACTTGTCCGGGGCGAGTGAAGATTTGCCCAACGCACGGTTGCGCGCGCCGCTGCTGGACGGAACCGGGACGTTTGAGAAGGGCACGGTGTGGGTGGTTCCGCATGCCGCCGCGTTGGTGCTGGCCCGCTGCCTTGCCGCGCTGCACGCTGCCAGCATGGTGCGTTCCGCGGTGGCCGTCGTGCTGGAACCGGCCAGCGCGGAGGGCAATCGCGGGGTCAACGAACTGCAACAGCAAACCATCAGCCTGTTGTCGTTCCAGTCGATGCCGAAGGAAGTTTACGATGCGCAGGTGAGTTTTAACTTGCTCCCGCGATTCGGTGACGACGCCAAAGCGAGTCTCCTCCGTTCGAGTGAACAGATGGAGCGGCACCTGGTATCACTCCTGGGCCCGCGAAACGTCCCGGCGCCGTCGGTGCGGGTGGTTCATGCGCCGGTGTTTCACGGCTACAGCGTTCAGCTCTGGGTGGATTTCGAATCTCGCGCGGATGCGCGGCAGGTCGAAGACGTCCTGCGGGCCTCGGGATTCGACGTCCGCGGCGCCTCGGTGGAACCTCCGTCCAATTTGTCGGTTGCCGGACAGAGCGGCGTCGCCGTCGGAGAGGTTGCCGTGGACCGGAACCGTCCCACAGCGGTCTGGATGTGGCTTGCGGCGGACAACCTGCGCACGGTGGCCGACAATGCTCTGCTGATCGCCGGCCTGGCGGTGAAGGGGCAATGAGCGTGCGCGGGTGGATGGCCGGCTTCATCGTTACGGCGGGCGTGCTGCTCCCGGGTTGCGGTTATCACGTGGGTGGCCACACCGACCTGATGCCGGCGTCAATCAAGTCCATTTACGTTCCGGCCTTCGGCAACAATACGACGCGGTACAAGCTGACCGAGAGAATGCCTTCGGCGATTACCCGCGAGTTTATCGGGCGAACCCGCTACCGTGTCGTCGCCGACCCACGAGAGGCCGATGCCAAGTTGGACGGGACGGTGCTGAACGTCCTGTCGGCGCCGACCATTTTCGATTCGGCGACGGGCCGCGCGGCGGGAGTTCAGGTGATGGTCTTTGTCAGGGTGAGGCTGACGGAGAATGCCACCGGGAAGGTGCTCTTCGAGCGTGGCGCCCTGGAAACGAGGTCGCGCTACGAGGTGAGCACGGATGAGAGGCAGTACTTCGACGAGAGTGAAGCGGCGCTGTCGCGGGTGTGCAAAGAAGTAGCGCGCAACATAGTGAGCTCGATACTGGAGGCGTTTTGACGCCGGAAGCTTTTCTGGGGCAGATTGCCAGGCAGGAACCCGAGCCGGTCTACCTGTTTCTGGGACCCGACCTGTACCGGAGGGACCGCTGCCGGCGGGCCCTCATCGAGCGCCACCTGGAGGAAGCCGAACGGGAGACGGGCTACACACGCCACGATCTGGATGAAGTTTCGCTTGCCGAGGTCATGGACGACTTGAATTCCTTGTCGTTGTTCGCCGGGCGGCGGGTGGTTTGGGCCGCTCCGGCCGAAGGCGTTCTTCCGCGAGGCCGTGGCGCCGATGCCGGGGAAGAAAAGGGTGGCGGCGCCGAGGCCC
Source organism: Bryobacterales bacterium (assembly GCA_020851655.1). Taxonomy (GTDB): domain Bacteria; phylum Acidobacteriota; class Terriglobia; order Bryobacterales; family Bryobacteraceae; genus JADZCI01. Next base: position 18,174 of record JADZCI010000385.1, on the reverse strand, counting down.
TGGCGGCGTACGTCAAGAACCCCTCGCCGGGCACGATCCTGGTGTTCGACTCCAGCCGGGACTTCGACGGAGAAGACAAGCAGCGCATGGATCGCATTCGCAAGTTCTTCACAGCGGTTCCAGCCGTGGTCGAGTTTGCGCGGCTGGACCGGCGGGAAGCGAGAGTATTCGCGCTGGATCAAGCGCGGCGGCTGGGATTGAAGCTGGCGCAGGATCACGTGGATCTGCTGGTGGAATCGGTGGGCGCCGATTCGTCGCGCATCGCCTCGGAATTGGAAAAGCTGTCGCTGTTTCGCGCAGGCGGGGCGGACATCACGGCTGACGACATCGCCGCGCTCGTACCGGATGCCCGGGAGGCGACGATTTTCAACCTCGTCAACGCCATTGCGGCAGGCAACCGGCGGCAGTCGTTCGATCTGCTGGACACGCTGGTTCGCGCCGGAGAGTACCTTCCGCTGGCGCTCACGTTTGTGGGCGGGTTGTTCCGGTATGCGCTGGCGGCCAAGTCGCAAGGGTTGAAATCGTCTTACGACATACAGAACTTCTTCCAGCGCCAGGGACTGCCGATGTGGCGTTCTCGCGCCGAACAGATCGCGCAGGTGGCCAGCCGGTTGCCGGCAGAAAGACTGGAGAAGGCGCTGGACTTGGCGTTCATCGCCGACCGGGATATGAAGAGCACGCGCCCGGATGACCGTTTGATCGTGGAGCGGTTCCTGCTGGCGGTGACGCGTTAAAGCGATTCTGGCATACGGCTGTGCGGCGTGACCAGGGTCACTGCCGGGGCAGGCGTCCCAAGCGTAACCTGATGCCATGGCCGTCTATTTGAAGTCGTATCGCGACCCGGCGTCTTTTCGCCCAGAAAGATTTAATCCCGTCCTGCTCGGCGGTAGCGCCAACATGAAAGCCGTGCTCACGTGTCTGGAACCCGGGCAGTTCATTCCGGTGCACCGGCCTGGCGTGGACATGCTGCTGGTGGTCCTGGAGGGCGAGGGCAGAGTGGTCGCGGGGGAGCGCGAGGAAGCCGCCCAACCGGGGACCACGGTTTTTGTTCCCGCGGGCGAGGCGCGCGGCCTCAAAGCCGAAAGCCGGCTGCTTGCGCTGCATGTCGTGAGCCCGCCGCCGACCGACGCGGATCATGTCGAGGTGGCCGCCCGGCTCAAGCAGGGAACCTGGAAATAGCGATCCCGGCTGAGCCCGCGCGCTGGCTCAGCCGGAAACCTTGCGATAGTATTCTTCGTTAATCGGCGTGAAGTGGCTCCACTTCTCCGGGAGATCATCGAGCGCGAAGATTGCCGAAACCGGACATACCGGGACGCAGGCGCCGCAATCGATGCACTCCTGTGGATCGATGTAGAGTTGCTGGGCTTCTTCGAACTCGACTTCGTCCTTCCTCGGGTGGATGCAATCAACCGGACAGGCGTCGACGCACGCCGTGTCCTTAACGCCAATGCAGGGTTCCGCGATTATATACGCCATTGCTGTCCCTCCAGACTGGATTCCAGTTTGCGGGCGGGATGGTTCTTAAGCGGTGACTTTAGTCACAAAAGCCTGTTCACCTAGCCGTGACCGAAGTCACTGCGAAGAGCGCGCGGCAGGAATAACCTGGAAGTAGGAGGGCAGTCATGGAAATTCAAGAGAACACGTCAGTCGGCGATATTGCCGCCGGATCGGCGGCCGCTGCGAGCGTCCTCGAGAAGTACGGCATCGACTATTGCTGTGGGGGCAAACTCACGCTGGAAGATGCGTGCCGCGATAAAGGAGTTTCAGCGGAGAACGTCAGGAACGAGATCGCTCACGCCGCCGCGGCGGCTGCTCCGGCCCGTGACTGGAACACGGCGCCCCTGAGAGAACTGGTCCGTCACATTGTGGGCAAACATCACGAATATCTGAAACTGGAATTACCGCGGCTGGGGCAGAGAGTGCGGAGGGTCGCGCAGGTGCATGGCCCCAGAGATCCCGAAGGTCTTCACGGGTTGGAGGAGGTCTACGTGGGCCTCTGGCAGGAACTGGACCTGCATATGCACAAGGAGGAGATGATGCTGTTTCCCGCAATCGAGCGGCTGGAAGCCGCGATCGAAGGTGGAGGGCCGGCGGCGGCGCCGCCGTTCGGCAGCGTCAGAAATCCCATCATGGTGATGGAGCGTGAGCATGACACCGCGGGGGGCGGGCTGACCCAGATTCGCAAACTAACGCGGGACTTCGAGATTCCTCCCTACGCGTGCACCACGTACCGCGCGATGTTGGAAGGCCTGCAAGCGCTGGAGGCCGATCTGCACACGCACATTCACCTTGAGAACAACATTCTGTTTCCGCGAGCCATGGCGATGGAAGAGCGAGTATCAAGGAACTGAAATGAAACTCCGGGTCCAGGGCAATTCGCTGCGGCTGCGGCTGACGCGGTCCGAGGTTGCCGCTCTCGACAGCAAGGGCGAAGTCACAGAAGAGATCCGTTTCAGCTCGGGCGGCGCATTGACATACCGCTTGGAAAAACGCACCGGCGCGGAAGCGCTCGCGGCCAGCCTGAGCAACGGATTGATATCCATCTCGGTTCCGGCCGCGGCGGCCGCGCGCTGGGTTGGTTCAGAAGAAGTGGGAGTCTATGGACAGGACGGCGAATTGCGGATCGCCATTGAGAAGGATTTTCGCTGTCTGACAAGGGCTTCTGAAGAACAGGAGGCGGATGCGTACCCGCATCCCGCCGAGCCGTGCACACTTTGAAATTGAAGGCGGACAAATGCCAGTTTTGATCGGCGCCAAGCGTGAAAGTGATTTTACCGACCCGGTGGGGATGTTGGGAGACTGCCATCGCCGCATCGTTCGATTCTTGCAGGTGCTGGTGACCTTGACCACTCACCACACGGAAGGCACGCTAACGGATGACCAGCGCGCTGCGCTGACTGCGAGTCTTCAATATTTCCGGGTTTCAGCGCCCAAGCACACCGCGGACGAGGAAGAGAGCCTGTTTCCCCGGTTGAGGCGCCTCGGAACGCCGGAGGCCGGCGCTCTGCTCGCCAAGATCGACTCGCTCGAAGAGGATCACCAATGCGCCGACCGGCATCACGCTGAAGTCGACCGGCTGGGGCAGTTGTGGCTGGACGAGGGACAGATCTCACTGGAGAACGCCCGGCGTCTGTCCACGCTGGTGAATCAGCTCGCAGACTTGTACCGGCATCACATCGGCATCGAGGACAAGGAGGTTTTCCCCTTTGCCTCGACCGTGCTCTCGCAGGCCGACCGCCAGGAGATCGGCACGGAGATGGCCGGCCGCCGCGGGCTGGCGAACCGGTGACCAATCGCGCCGTCTATCGTGCGGCGCCATGTGACTGAAGTCATCGCCCCGGCGAGGGAGCCAAGGGCATTCTGGGAGTATGTCGGAATCAGCAGTATCCATCACGCGTGACATGGAATTGCCGGAGATCCTTTCCCGGTATCCGGCGTGCCGGAAGGTTTTCGACCGCTACGGGCTCGTGGGGTGCGGCGGCCCTTTGGGACCTAGGGAAAGCGTCGAGTTCTTTGCGCGCGCTCACCGTGTGGATGAGCGGCAACTCCTTGCGGAGCTGACCGAAGCCGCCCGGACCTCGGTGCTGGGGTCCGGCCCTCCGGAGTATGCGCCCGGGCCCGGCGACGTGATTTACCGGCGCTTTTTCCGCGCCGGCATCCTCACGATGTTCACCTTTGGGTGCGTGCTCGGCGGAATCAACCTGGCCATCATGGCGGCGCGGCAGCAGTTGTCATCGCTCGATATGCGCGCCATCACCTGGGCGCATGCGCACGCGCAGGTGGCGGGCTGGGTGACATTCTTCGTGATGGGTTTTGCCTACCAGGCAATTCCGCGGTTCAAGTTCACCACGCTGTGGCGGCCGCTGCTGGCATCGCGCAGCCTGTTTGTGATGGCCGCCGCGCTCACCGTGCGAACTCTGGCCGACATCTGGATCTCCAATCCCGCGTGGGTGCTCGCCGGCAAGATCGCGGGAGCGCTGGAACTGGCCGTCGTGATCACGTTTGTAACGATCATTACCCGCACTGTGCGGCAATCGAGCAAGCCGGTCGAGATGTGGGAGAAGTTCGTGTTCACGGCGTTGGGGTGGATGATTGCGGCATTCACCTTTGACTGGTGGATGTTCGCCGCTACCGCCACGGTGAGCGGCTACCAAGGCTGGGTGAGCTTTATCAGCCTGTACGATGCGCCGTGGAGAGACCTCCAACTCGCCGGTTTTGCAGGCGGAATGATCCTGGGCGTGAGCCAGCGTTTTCTGCCGTTCATCTACGGTTTTCACGAAGTTCCCCAGCGTACGGCGCGCACGGTCCTGTACCTCTGGAACCTCGCTGTGGCCGGCAACGTGGTGGCGTATTCGATGCTGGTGCGTACTGGACAGCCGGTCTGGGGCATCGCCCTGGAGCTTTGCATCCTGGGAATGTTTGTATCCGTGCTGCTGCTGATTCGCGGATTCGGCCTGTTTTCGGTCAAGGTGGAACGCGACCGCTCGCTGCCGTTTCTCAAAGCGGCTTACTTTTGGGCGCTGGTCGCGATTGCCCTGCTGGCGCTGCTGCCCGTCTACGACACATTGCGCGGCGTCGCTTTTTCGCACGCCTATTTCGGCGGCTACCGGCACGCATTTACGGTTGGCTTCATCAGCATGATGATTGTGGGCGTATCCAGCAAGGTGGTTCCAGTGCTGGGGGGCCTCGATACGGGGCGGTTGAGCTCACTGCGCGCCACATTCTGGCTGCTCAACATCGGGAATACGATGCGCGTGGTCTTTCAGATTCTCACTGACAGCCAGCAGTGGGCCTATCCCGTGATGGCCGTCAGCGCATGGATTGAAGTGACGGGCCTGATCCTCTGGGCCGCCGATCTGTGGCGGGCAATGAGCAGGCCGCCTGATACTGTGACGGCGGCAAGCCACGACCCGATTGGACCCGCAACCAAGGTCTTTGACGTGATCCAAAGCCATCCGGAGACCATCCCGCTGTTTCGCGAGTTTGGGTTTAGCATGATCGAAAACCCGGTGGCGCAGCGGGTCTTTGCGCGCTCGATCAGCCTGGAACAGGCCTGCCGGCTGAAGCACGTTGATTTCGCCCGGTTTCACGCCGCGCTGAACCAGGCGATCGAGGCCGGTGCCAGCAAGCCCGGCCTGATTCAAATCGGGCCCGGCGGCGCGTGACTCGCGTCACTACCAAGCCACGCCGGCTTGTCCTACGATGGAGCTTGAGGGGTAGGCTATGGTACCGTCCGCTCAGACACTCGAAACCGCGAACAAAATCATTGTTCCGCATCCACTAACGTTAGATCTCTATCGCAAGATGCTGACCGTCTTCTACATAGAAGAACGGATGAAGGTATTTGTGCGGCAGGGGAAATGCGGGTTCCAGGCCTCCACTCGAGGCCACGAGAAGATTCAGATCGGCATGACGTTGCTGCTCAAGCCAGGTCACGACTGGTTCTTCACTTACTACCGGTCAAAGGCTGTGGCAGTGGGTCTCGGCATGCCCATCAAGGACATCTTTCTTGGCATGCTCGGCCGCGAAGGCGACCCCAACTCGAACGGGCGGAACATGCCCGAGCAGTGGTCCAGCCGCAAGTTGCGCCTGGTGGCGCAGACCGCCGTCACCGGCACGCAGTATCTTAACGCCGTGGGCATGGCGCGCGCCGTCAAGATGGATGGCGGCGACGAGGTTGTGCACGTTTCGTCGGGCGAGGGGGCCACGAGCGAGGGCGAATTCTTTGAGGCGCTCAATTGGGCGGCGCGCGAAAAGTTGCCGGTCTTGTTCACGGTTCAGAACAACGGCTACGCCATTAGCGTGCCGCAAGGCAGCCAGACTTCTTCCGAGGTGCATCGCATTGCCCGGGGCTTCGGCATGCCCACGTACCAGATGGACGGCACGTGGTTTGAGCACCTCTATGAAACGATGCCTCCCGTAATCGAGGCAATGAGGCACGGCGGCGGCCCGGCGCTGCTGGAAGCGCTAGTCGTGCGGCTGGATCCGCACTCCTCGTCCGACGACCACCGCAAGTACCGCGATGAGACCGAATTGCAGGCCAACATCGAGCGCGATCCCATCCTCCAGACAGAACGCTACCTGGCGCATCACGGCCTGATTTCGGCCAATGAGGCCGCCGCGTTGCGCGCGGAGATCAAGGCGGAAGTGGATCGCGCGGCCGAGGAAGCCGATAGCGCGCCGGCGCCGGACGAATCGAGCCTGATGGCGCACATCTATTCCTCGGACCCGGAACTGACAGGCCCTCCGAGAACCCCTGTATATCTCTCCGCCGAACCGGTCACGATGATCGACGCCATTAATCACGGCCTGCGCGAGGAGATGGAGCGCAACCCCAAGATCGTGATGTGGGGCGAGGACGTGGCGGATCCGAAAGGCGGGGTGTTCGGCGTTACGCGCGGGTTGAGCACCGCGTTTCCCGGCCGGGTCACCAATTCTCCGCTGGCCGAAGCGAGCATTGCGGGCGTGGCGGCGGGGATGGCGATCGGCGGCTACAAGCCGATTGTCGAGATGCAGTTCGGAGACTACCTCTGGCCGGCGGCGTTGCAGCTTCGCGACGAGATTCCGACGGTGCGCTGGCGCAGCCAAGGCGAGTGGGAGTGTCCGGTGGTGGTGCGGGTTGCCGTGGGCGGGTATATCAAAGGCGGACCGTGGCACTCGGCCAACGTGGAGTCGTTCTTCGCGCATATTCCCGGCTGGTACGTCGTGTACCCGAGCTGCGCCGAGGATGCCAAGGGCCTCATCAAAGCAGCCGCCCGCTCAAAAGATCCGGTCGTTTTTCTGGAACACAAAGGTCTATACCGGCGCGTGCAGGCCAAGACCCCGGAGCCGGACGCCGGCTACATCCTGCCGTTCGGCCGCGGCGCCATCCGACGCGAAGGCAAAGACCTGACGGTGGTCACCTGGGGCAGCACAGTCTACATGGCGCTGGATATGGCACGCCAATTGGAGAAGGATGGCGTATCGGCCGAAGTTATTGATCTGCGCTCGATCGTGCCGCTGGACGAGGAACTCATCTATCGCAGCGTGCGCAAGACCAACCATGTGCTGATCGCGCATGAGGACACGCTTACCGGAGGTTTCGGCGCCGAGGTCGCGGCGCGCATCGCCGAAAACTGCATCGGCTCACTCGACGGGCCGGTGGTGCGCGTAGCCGCCAAAGACAGCTTCGTGCCCTCGGCTCCGAACCTGGAAGTCGCCGTGTTGCCGGCCGTCGCCGACCTGGTGCGCGGCGCGCAAAAGGCGCTGTCGTTCTGAACTCCTAGAAGCGATCCGGGCGGAATGCGCCGAGGTCCAGGCTGGGCGAGGCGTCCAGCACGCATTCGGCGACTACTTTTCCCGTAGCCGGTCCCATGGTCAGGCCCATCATTGCGTGACCGGTTGCAACGAATAGTCCGGGAAACCGGCTGAGAGCGCCGATGGCCGGCAGGCCGTCGGGCAGACAAGGCCGCAACCCACACCACTCAGAGCGGATGACCGCTTCGGCGGCGGTCTTCAGGTAACGTGCGCAAGCGTTGGTGATCTGCTCCAGCCTCGGCCGCCGGAAGTCATGATTGACGCCGGAGAACTCCAGGGTTCCGGCGAAACGCACAAAGCCGTCCATCGGCGTGCAGAACACCATGCTTTCACCCAAGACGCACGGGTAGCGGAGAAGCTCAGTTCCGGGCGACGCCGGGGTGCAATCGCGGTGATAGCCTTTTGCCGCCTGGAGCGGAAAATCGATACCCAACTTGCGGAGGAGCGGTACGCTGTACGCACCACCGGCGAGCACGACGGCGCCGGTCTCGATGAACTGGCCGCCGCGCATCTCGACGCCGCGAACTTCGCCACCGCCGGTTCGAATCGCGAGGACGTCGGCGCCGGTCAGGAACTTGGCGCCGTAGCTTTCGGCGCGCCGCGCCATTTCCGAAACGAACCGGTAGGGACTAACGCTGGCGGCCTCGGGATGAAATATCCCGCCTACAACGCGATCGTTCAGCGCCGGTTCCCGTTCGCGCAGAGCGCCTCCGGCGAGCACCTCCGGATGAAATCCGAAACGGGACACCATGGCCGCTTCCTGGCGCGACGCTTCCCAGCCGGGCTTTGTGAGGAAGACCTCGTAATAGCCATCCCGGCGAAAATGGCAATTCAACTTCTCCGTCTCGAACAGCTCATCGAAGAGACGGCGGCTGGTCCGGCCCAACGGCGCCAGCGCGGCCATCGCCTGTTCAAGATGCTGCTCGGTACAAGTCCGGCTGAAGATCCATAGCCATCTGGCAAGCGCGGGATCGGGCTTGGGCGCCACGTACAGCGGGCTGCGCGGATGCAGCAGCGACTTCAGGGCCTGGCGGACGCGGCCCGGTTTGTTGATGGGCGGGTGGTCCGGGGTGATCGATCCGGCATTACCGAACGACGCGGCCTTGGCGATCTCGCCGCGTTCCAGCACGGTGACGCGGGCGCCACGTTTGGCCAGGTAATAGGCGCAGCAAACACCGATGACGCCGCCTCCAATGATGATCGTCTGCCGGTCCGTTGATCGCATATATGAATCATCTCGAACCCGATCACTCTACGGCCCGGCCGGGCTCGGACGTCAACGCGGCGGAGCGTTCCAGCCGGCTGAGGAGCAGGTGGAAGTAGACCAGGCCGCCAAACTGTTTCCACGTCCCAAGCACGCTGGCGACGCGGTCATAGTCGAGCGGCTTGCGCAGGCGCAGCCAGCGCGCGAGGTTGTTGCGCGCGCCCACGTCGTCGCCGGGGAACACATTGGTTCGGCCCAAGCCGCGGAGCAGAACGTACTCGGCGGTCCAGCGGCCCACGCCACGGAGTTCGAGCAGCCGCGCCAGCGCTTCTTCCTCCGGGAGATGGGCGAGCGCTTCGAGATCCAAGCGGCCTTCCGCCGCGCCACAGGCCAGTTCGATCAACGCGCGGCTCTTATTCCGGCTGAAGCCGAGCGGCCGCAGGTCCTGCTCGCTCATCGCAGCCAGGTCCACAGGACGAGGAAAGGCATGCTGCGTTCCGCGGGCATCGCTGAACGCAAGGCCGCAGGCGGCCGAGAGGCGGTTCAACAGTGTAATCCCGACGGCCAGGCTGAGTTGCTGGCAGGCGATGCCGTTGACCACAGCTTCGAAGACCGTCGGGAAACGCGGAGGCTTCAGGCCTCGAAACTGGGCCGCGAGTTGGCCCAAGCGCGGCTGCGTAGCGGCAAAGCGGTAGAACGGACGCAGGTCCACACGCGTGCCGAGCAGGCGTTCAACAGCCTCGGTGATGGCTGCTTTCTGGGATTCGCCGCGTCCGGCGCCCAACGCGGTGACGGTGAGTTGTGGCGCGCCTTTTTCTCCTGATTGCGTGACGGTGATGTGAACGGCCTGATCACCCACGGCCAGGACACGCTGGTATGAAGTCCCATCCCACACATCCATGCGGTTTTCCGGGCGGCGGCGGATTGCCCAGGCGGCAAAATCCAGACGGAAGGGAGCGACTGGTTGAAGCGAGAAGATCACCGCTCTGCCGTCTGCCGGGGCGCCTCATTGAGAACCGGAGGCTTGGGCAGTTGCACGCGGCGCCGCGAGGAGAGAAACGCGAGCAGTGAGTTCAACTCCTCTGACGTCAGTTCCCCGCGATAGGACGGCATGTTTTCGGCGCCGCTAAAGATCCGCGTAGCGATCTGCGCGGGACTCATACGGTCGCCCGCATCGGAAAGGTCAGGCCCGCGAATCCCGCCATAGCCTGACACCATGTGGCAATACTCGCAGCCTTTGTCGTAGAAGACGCGAGCGCCATCGGCAATGGGTCCGCTGGTGACTCCAACCACCTTGGGTGGCAGAGGCTCGGCTTCCAGACGCGGCGCCCACGGCGCGCGAATGCCGACGGCCCAATAGTGCGCGATCACAACCACCGCGGAGGCGACGAGCAGAATCGACCAGGGGCGGCGCAGCGGGCTGCGTTCACCACGGCCGCCCAGGATGGGCACCAGAATCAGAAACAGGCCGAACAACAACGGTCCCAGAATGATCACCCAGCGTTCCGACCACTTCGGAATGAGCGACAAGAGCGCGAAGTACCACATGAAATACCAGTCGGGCCGCGGCGACGCGTCGACGATGGTCGGGTCGGGTGGCTTGCCGAGTTCAGGAGGACCGACCACCAGGGCCAGCACAAAGACGGAGAGCACCACCACAGTTCCGAAAAACACGTCGCGCCAGGCCGCTTCCGGCCAGAACGGTACGCCCTCACGCTCCAACAGCGCGTGGTACCAGCGGCGATACGTGCGCGGATCGACCGGGCGGCCGGCTTTGGGTGGCTCGGAGATACCGTTGAACAAGACCAGGTAGAGATGCACGGCGAGAAAGACAAAGATGAGCGCCGGGATGAAGAACACATGCGCGGCAAAGAAGCGGCTCAGCGTCGCGCCGCCGGCGGTATTGCCCGCGAGAATAAAGTGGCCCAGCCAGCTACCGATGATCGGCGCGCGTCCGGCCTGTTCGGCGGCCACGACCGCGGTCCAGAATCCGATCTGATCCCAGCGCAGGAGCTGTCCGGTAAATGCCATCAACAGTGTGAAGAGCAGCAAGCCGGCGCCGCTCAGCCAGTTCATTTGGCGCGGATACTTGTAGGAGCCCATCAGGTAGACGCGTATGGTGTGCAGGCCGATCAGGATGATCATCGCCGAGGCGCCGAAGTAGTGAATCCCCCGGATGATCCGTCCGAGCGTAGTACTGTTGATGAACCGGAGACTGTCGTAAGCTTGACCGGACCCGGTTACGTAGGCGCTGGAGAGTGCGATTCCGGTCACCACCTGAGTTAGGAAGATCACCAGCGTAGCACTGCCAAATACGTAGAACCACCGGGTCTTGCGCGCGCGCGGCACCGGGTGGGACAAAATCGGACCCAGCGATCGCGAGAACCCCGTGATCTCGTCAAACCAGCACCAGATTTGTTTTAGTAAGCGCAAGACGCCTCTCTCAGACAGTGGTAATCGGCAGCGGGCTGGTGAGGATCTCGACGGCCCCTTCCCTGATCCGCACCGGGTATGTCGCCAGCGGTTTGGGCGGAGGGCCCGAAGCGACGGTCCCATCCTTATAGAACACCCCGCCGTGGCACGGGCACATGAATAGATTCGCATTCGGCAGCCAGCGCACCGGGCAGCCGAGATGCGTGCAATTGATGGAGAATGCGATGAATTGCTCTGGTCCTTCGCGCCGCAGCCAGGCCGCCGTCTTAGCGGTCACGCCTGCCCAGGGGAGCGGTGAGGAATCCAGAAATGAGACCGCGGTGGTTTCCCCAACAGGGAAGCTGTCCACCGGGCCGAGAGACCGCCATGTCTCCGGAGTTTTACGCAATCCCAGCAAAAAGCCAATGCTGGGGATCCCGACGATGGCCGCGGTAATGCCGCCCGCGATGATGCTGAGCCTGGCGAGCAACTGGCGCCTCTCCTTATCAGTGGACTCCGAGGGCGTTGGCGGCATGGCGGCCACCGGTACTGGCGAGACTGGCGCATGCGGCGGTTGTGGGTCATGGTTCCAGACCACAACCTGGTAAGGCCGCCATAGATACTCGATTGGAATCGCGAAGACATGCACCAGCCTGGTGAACGGAAACAGCAGAATCACAAGGAACCCGCTGATGAAGTGGGTTTGAATGAAGACGGGAAGGCCTATCACGGTGCTGGCGTCGGGGTGCAGGCGCACCAGCGAGCGCAGCCACGGCACGGCGGTGCTGAGATACCAGGCGGCGCCCCAACGCTCAAACAACGCGATTCCGACGCCGCTCAAGGTCTGGTAGGCCAGCACCAGGAGAAGGATCCAATCCATCGGTGAAGTGACTGCGCGCGCGGCCGATCCGGTGGGTACCCGGCGCGCAACCAGCCCTACGATCCCAAACACGCAGTACAGCCCCAATGCGAGTCCCGTCAGTTCCAGAACAACCAGGCGCGTATGGTTTCCCAGTATTGCCCCGGCCGCCGCCGGAAAGATCACAGGTAGCAGGTGCGCGAACAAGATCAATGTAATCCCGTAATGCCACGGCACCGAACCCCAAAAGAGCTGCCGCTTTTCCAGGAGTTGCGAAGAGAGACTCGAATACGTAAAGCGGTGCGAGAAGTACCGGTATAGACCCACTCCCACCGCCAGGATCAGGGCAATATAGGGAAAAGCGATAAAGAAGAAGGCCTGCATGAGGTTTCCTCGAATTCCGATTCGTCGCCGCACGGCGGCATGATGCAGAGCCGCAGGGCGTCCAACACATGGCCGTAGGGGCTCTGGTCTCCGATTGCCTGAAGCACTTTGCGCACCGCCGGCGCAATGCAATCCCCGATCATCTCGTCTTTTTCCGGACCGGGTTCCAGCGCCTCCAGGTAACGCAGGACCACACTCAGGTGATCCGGCAGTTCCTGTCCTTCTGAAATTCCGAGCGCGCCATATCGCGCCCTCAGTCCAGCCATGAAGATGCCCCGGCGCCAATCTTCTCCAAAGATCTGATGGCCGGCGTAGGGCGCGCTGTCGGCTCGCATTTCAAATGTCTTGATGTAGAGTTCTTCCAGGGCGGCTGGCCCCAGCGCAACCGCGGATTCCCGGAAGCTTTCCAAGAACTCCGCCGCTTCAGGCAACTCGCGCGACGCCGCTTTGATAGTCCCTTCGAGCGAGCGCCAGATATCCGGCGCCGGATAGCTCAGAAGTGTGGCGAAGTGTTCGTACACGGCTATAGCCCCCGGCGCGGTTCGTGGATGAAACCCATGCCGCCGCCCTCCTGCCGGACCTGAGTGATCTGCACCAGTTCAATCGCGGCTTCGCGGGAAAACGGCGGAATCACGAACCGTTCATCGAATCCCGCCAGCGAGCTGAGCTCGTAAATCTCTTCGAGTTCTTCGGCGGTTGTCTCGGCTTCGGCGATCATCTTGGCAACCTGCGCACCATCGAAATCACCCACGGTCTGCGCCCTCTTGTAGTACCGCCCGGCCATCAGCTTCCTGTAGACCCTGATCACTTGTTCTTCGTCGCCCGCGGTAAACAGATTGGCCATGTAGCGCATCGGCAGCCGTGCGTTTTCGAGCGAGCTGAAGAAATCGGAGGAACTCTCGTAAAGTCCGTCGTCGGTCATGAATCCCGTGACCGGCAGCAGCGGCGGAACGTAGAAGAGCATCGGCAGGGTCCGGAACTCGGGATGCAATGGAAGGGCGATTTTCCACTTCTTGACGAACTTGAATACCGGCGATTTTCGAGCTGAGTCGATGACATGATCGCCCACACCATTTGCCTTGGCGTGCCGCACCACCTCGGGATCGAACGGATCGAGAATCATCTCGCGCTGCGCTTCCACCAGTTCGTGATCGGGGCGCGACGCGGTAGAGTGAATGCGGTCGGCGTCATAAAGCAGCACCCCCAAATACCGGATGCGGCCCACGCAGGAATGCATACAAGCCGGCGCCTGGCCGGTTTCGAGCCGCGGATAGCACAGGATGCACTTCTCGGACTTGCCTGTTTCCCAGTTGTAGTAAACCTTCTTATAAGGGCAACCCGAAACACACATTCGCCATCCCATGCACTTTTCCTGGCTGACCAGAACGATGCCGTCCTCGCCGCGCTTATAGATGGCGCCCGCCGGACAAGCCGCCACGCAGCTTGGATTCATGCAGTGGTTGCAGATGCGCGGCAGGTAGAAGAACACAACCCGTTCGACATTGAACAATTGCTGCCGCTGCTCTTCGCTGAGAGAGCTCAAGTTGGGATCGTTGGCGGCATAGATGCTCGATCCGCCCAGGTCGTCATCCCAGTTCGGGCCGGCCTCGACTTCCATCTCGTTGCCGGTGACGAGCGAGACCGGCTTGAAAACCGGTTGATCTTCCTGCGGCGGCGCATCGATCAGGTCGCCATAGGTGTAGGTCCATGGTTCGTAATAATCGTCGAGCGACGGCAGGCGTGGATTGTAGGCAATATTCAACAGTTCGCCCGCCCGGGTGTTCAACTTGAGCCGCAGATCGCCGTCCTTGACCTCCCAGCCTCCGCGGTATTCTTCCTGGTCTTCGTAGAGCGTGGGATAGCCCGTTCCCGGCTTGGTTTCCACATTGTTCCACCACATGTATTCCGTGCCTGGCCGGCTTGTCCAGAGGTTCTTGCAGGCCAGGCTGCATGTATGGCATCCGATGCACTTGTCGAGGTGAAACACCATCGAGACTTGCACGCGTACGTTCATTTCCACTCCCTGCCCACTGTCACCATTTGGGCTTTCCCGGCAGCTTGCGCACCAGCACGTAAGTATCACGGTCCGAAGCCGCCGGTCCGTAGTCGTTGAAACGATAGCAATGCTGCCCGTAACCGCCGGCCATCAGCACCGGTTTGAGCCGCATGCGCGTAATGCTGTTTGTGCCGCCTCCGCGCCGGTTCCGCCGCAGCGGCGATTTTGGAAACGCGATGCTGCGCTCCGGCGCGTGGTAAAAGAACCCGACTCCGGCGGGGATGCGCGCACTCACCACCGCGCGAGTGACGATCACGCCGTTGTCGTTATAGGCCTCCACCCAATCGTTGTCTTGTACGCCAATCCCGGCGGCATCTTTGTCGTTGAGCCAGAACGGCTCGATGCCGCGCGAGAGAGTCAGCATGCGCAGGTCGTCGGAATAGGTGCTGTGGATGTGCCACTTGCCGTGCGGAGTGAGACAGTTCAACACGACGCACTGGCCTTCCGGCCTGCTGCTGGCCAGGTTCAGCGAGGCATCTTGGGTAATCCGCGGCTTGAATGTCGGCAGGTTCTCTCCGAATGCCAGGTAGGCTTCGTGATCCAGGTAGAGGTGCTGCCGGCCCGTCAGAGTGCGCCACGGGACCATGCGTTCGATGTTCTGGCAGTACGCGCTGTAGGGCCGTCCGGCGTTGTTGATGCCAGACCAGGAGGCGTTGGTCAGGATCCTTCGCGGCTGCGCCTTAAGCGCCTCGAAATCGTATCGGATGGCGCGATTGTCGAGGGCCAGGTCAACAAGAGAGAGGCCGGTCTCGCGCTCGCGGGCCTCAAAGCTGCGATAGGCGACTTCGCCGTTCGTCTCCGGCCCAAAATACAGAATGGTGTTGGCGGCATCAACGGCGTCCACCAGCGCCGGATACTCGCGTCCGCCCCATTCATACTTGCGCGCCGTGGAGGCGAATTCATCGTACAGGTCGGCGATAGGGATGTGGATACCACGATCTTCAACCCCTTCCTCTTTCAACCGCGGTCCGAGAGAGCAGAACTTGTGGTAGAGGTTGGCATAATCCCGCTCGACGACGGAGAAGCGCGGCATTGTCTTGCCGGGGATAGGATCACATTCGCCGCGGTACCAGTTCATCATGCGCGGCTGGGCCAAGTCGTCGGGAGTATCGTGCAGCAGGGGCGTCGCCACGATGTCGCGGAAGGGCGTGGGAAACTGGGTGGCGCTCAACTCGCTCACCTTGGCCGCGAGCGCCTTGAAGATTTCCCAATCGGTTTTGGATTCCCAGCAAGGCGGAACCGCCGCTCCAAGCGGATGAATATAAGAATGCAGGTCGGTGGTGTTGAGGTCGTCCTTTTCGTACCAGGTGGCCGCCGGCAGCACGACATCGGAGTACAGCGCGGAAGTGTCCATGCGGAAATTGAGATCCACCACCAGGTCCATCTTTCCGCCGCGGACGGGTTCACGCCAGATCGCCTCTTCGACTGATCCTTTCGCGACTTCCTCCGCGATGGCGTTATCATGCGTGCCCAGGTAGTGTTTGAGGAAATACTCGTGCCCTTTGGCGCTGGAGAGAATGGCGTTCGCCCGCCAGATGATCCACACGCGTGGCCAGTTTTCCGAGGCGTCGGGATCCTCCACCGCAAACCGGAGGCGCCGGTGCTTGAGTTGCGCGGCCACCCATTCCGCGATTTCGGCCTCCGTGTGCGCGCCCGCCTGCTCGGCGCGGCGCACCACTTCAATCGAGTTCTCGTTGAACTGGGGATAGAACGGCAGCCAGCCCATGCGCACCGCATCCACCTGCTGATCCATGATGTGGCGCGCGAATGGCCCGCCAGGCGGCCGCGGTTCCACCTCGCCTGCCTCATATCTCCACTGGTCGCTGTGGACGTAGTGGAAAGAGGGTCCGTTCTGAAGCCTGGGCGGCGCGCTCCAATCGAGCGCCATCGCCAGCGCCACCCAGGAAGCTCCTGGCACGATCTTTTCCTGTCCCGTGTAGTGATTGAGCCCGCCGCCGTTGACTCCTATGCAGCCGCATAGCATTAAGGCGGCGATCGAGGCGCGGTAGTGCAGGTTGGCGTGATACCAGTGATTGACGCCCGATCCGACCAGCACGGTGCACTTGCCTCCGGTCTTTTCGGCGGTTGTCGCAAATTCACGGGCGAAATGAATGACAGTGTTGCAGCCGATACCGGTAAACTTCTCCTGCCACGCGGGCGTGTAGGGCGCGTTTGCGTCGTTGTAATCGAGCGGATACTCGCCCGGGAGACCACGCGCGACGCCGTACTGAGCCATCAGGAGATCGTAGACCGTGGTGACTGCCACCCGGCCACCGAGGGTCTCGATGTATTTCACTGGAACGCAGCGCGCGACCGTGTGGTTTGTGCCGAAATCCGGGAAGCTGACCGGCAGTTCACCATCACGTATATCGAGCAGGCTGAGCAACGGATCAATTTCCGAATCGTCCAGCTCGTCCTTAGGCTCCAGGTTCCATTGGCCCTTCTTGGTCTGCCAGCGGCTGCCGATGGCGCCGCGCGGCATGCGCGGCTCACCCGCTTTGGCATCGAACACCAGGAACTTCCATTCGTTGTTCTCGACCGCCGCATAGCGCGCGAGCTGCCCGGCCCGCAGAAACCGGCCCGCTTTGAATTCTTTACCCGATCCTTCGACGACCACCAGAAACGGGCTGTCGGAGAACCGCTTGAGATAGCTTTGAAAATAAGGTGTCTGGCGGACCACATGGAATTCTTTGAGAATGACGTGATCGACCGCCATCCAGAAAGCCGCGTCCATGCCGGAATGCAGCGGAATCCACCAATCGGCGTGCTTCGACACTTCGCTGAAATCTGGCGACAGCACCACCAGCTTCGACCCGCGATTTTTCGCTTCCATCGCAAAGTGGGCATCCGGCGTGCGCGTCATGTCCAGATTGCTGCCCATCGAGACGATGTACTTGCTGTTGAACCAGTCGGCGCTTTCCGCGACATCGGTCTTCTCGCCCCATGTCTCGGGCGAAGCGGGCGGAAAGTCGGCATACAGGTCGTAGAAGCTCAGCAAGGCGCCGCCGAACAACTGCAGGAGCCGGGATCCCGCCGCATAGCTGACCATCGACATCGCTGGAATCGGAGAAAAGCCGGCCACGCGGTCCGGACCGTACTTCTTGGCCGTGTACAGCAGCGACGCCGCCACGAGTTCAAGCGCCTCATCCCAGTTGGCCCTGCGGAATCCACCCTTGCCGCGCTCGGCCTGATAATGCCGGCGCGCCGCCGGGTTGTCCATGATCTCCGCCCAGGCTTCCACCGGATCGGCATTCCTACTGCGCACTTCGCGCCAGGCATCCAGGAGCACACCTCGAATCAGCGGATACTTGATCCGCAGTGGGCTGTACAGATACCAGGAGAAAACGATTCCTCGCGGGCAGCCGCGCGGTTCGTACGGCGGGAGCCCCTTTTCAAGCAGCGGATAGTCGGTAGCCTGCATTTCCCAGGTGACAATGCCGTCCTTGACGTGGATCATCCAGGAGCAGCTCCCCGTGCAATTGACGCCGTGCGTGCTTCGCACCACACGATCGTGTTGCCAGCGGTTCCTGTAAAACTCTTCCCAGGTGCGCGCCTTGGGATCAACCAGGTCGCGTATCCAACTCATGCGGGCCTCCCCGTTTGAAGCCGGGCTCGCTCGACCAGCCTCTGGCGCACCGGCTTTAAGCGGTGCCGTCCAGCGGCGCCGGTAACGATGATCAGCACCACAAGGCCGAGTAGCCCGATGCCGGCGACTTCCGCCGTTGCCGATTCTGCCTGGCGCCGGCTGGCGCTTTGCAATAGCGCAGCCACATCGCGCCGTTCATTCGGGGTGAGTGGGCGGTAGGCGTATAGGGGCGCCATGGCGGGAAAATAGAGCGTCTCCAGTGACGAATCCAACCCTTCCGGGCCGAGCTTGCTGTAGGCGTCCGTCAAGTCCGGCCCCATGCTTCCTCCGCCTGGAAAACCAATACCCGAGAACGTGTGGCAACTGGCGCACGCCGG
>JADZCI010000384.1 GCA_020851655.1 Bryobacterales bacterium | reverse complement strand
TTGTCCCAGATTCGCTGTGGATAGCCGTCCTTGCCAACGGGGGAATAAACCGCCTCCCAAATATCCCACTGCTGGCCTGAACGGCTCCGGGTCCCCAGCGCCCGCTCGTTGAAGTTGGAACCTGCCACCGTGGCGCTAATCTGGCCGAGATAGTTGCGCGCGGCCGGGCGCGGTACTCGATAATGGGGTCCTTCGACGTAATAGGCGTTCTTGTCCTGGTAGAGATCAATCACCGTGTAGGCGCGAAAGTCGATGGGGTCAGGACACGCGGCAAACGCGCCGTTGAACTCGTCCGGATAGAAAACCTGCGCCGCCAGCGCCTCCCAACCGCCAGTGGAACCGCCGTAGGTGAAGCGCGCCCACCCTTGCCCGATGCCTCGAAACCGGCTTTCGATTTCCGGCAGCAGGTCGTACATGATGGCGTCGCCGTACGGACCCAGATTTTCGGAATTGACCGCGTAGGAATCGTCGTAGTACGGGTTGGCATGCTGAATTTCCACAATCAGCATGCGCGGAAATGCCGGCCCGGTCCAGGTCTTGTAGAACTTGTAAGCTTCCTCCTGAACGATGCGGTTGTATCCGGCAATCTTGAAGCGTTCGTTGTAGTCGGGCTTCAAGCCGGGGTCGGGTGGTTCAGGACGGAAGCCGTCGAAATCGGCAGGAAAATGTCCGTGATTAATGATGAGCGGATAGCGCGCCTCGGGGTGTTCGTCGAAGCCCTCCGGCAGCAGAATGTGCGCGCCTAGAAACATCGGGCGTCCCCAGAATTTGGTCAGCCGCTCGCTCTCAATCCTGATGTGCTTGATGTACTTGGTGTCCTTGGGTTCAGGAAGTGGCGGAATTTCCTGGTCCAAGGAGATCAATAACTGGGTGTTCGCATCGATTTGAATCTTTCCGGGCTTGGAATAGAGGTTGCCTGGCGCGCGGTTCCACTGCTGTCCCTCGCCCCGATCCATGGGCAGTTTCACAGTGTGGCCATCGGCGCGATGGAAGGTCTCGTACCGGTGCAACAGCGCTTGCACGTAGTACTCGCCGGGTTTGACCTGGGAAAGCGACCGGACGGGCCATCCGAACGCCGATTCGCCCACCGTGGTCACCGTGCCGGGCTGCCAGTTTTCGACGTCAACCCCGAAAACCATCTGCGTGTTTGGACCATCGTTGATCTGGAATCGCGGCTCGGCGCCGGGGTCGGTGGAAAGCAGCAACAGCAGCCGCCCGTCCAGCGGCGCCGCGCTGCGCGCGGGCGGAAACGCGACTCTGGCCTGAGGCGCCGCGCAAACAGCAGCGGCAAGCGCCAATTCAATCGTGACGCTGCGGAAGGTCATGGCTCATTATGCCCCCCGCGAACCCGCGAACGCCTACCTGCCTGGACCCTTCAGGATCTGGACGCCGCCGTTGGAGTTTGAAATCTTCAGTTCACAGCCGCCGTTGCCGATCTTGCCGTTGACGGATTCCGAGGAAAGCTGTCCGGACACCGTGAGCGGAAACTCCGAGGAAACCTTGCCAAAATTCGTACTGGCCGAAACGTTGTAGTTCGCCGGCTCGGGCAGCCAGAGTTTCACGGGTCCAAAGTTGGTGCGAATCGTCACCGGATGACAGCTTGTGCCCCCCACCAGCGCCGCTTGCACCGATCCGTTGGAGTTGGTCGCGTCCAGCGGTCCGTTCAGGTCATTCACGACCACGGAGCCAAATGTCGTTGTCAGCCGCGCGGCGCCTTTCACGCCTGTGATCCGAATCGTCCCATTGGAATTGTGCGCTTCCACACCGCCGTTGATCTCGTTGAGTTCGATTGTGCCGAAGTTGGTGCGGACATTGACTGGCCCCCCGGCGCGAGTGATCTTAATGCTGCCGTTGCTGCCAGTCGCAGTCACGCCCTTTGCGATTCCGGTGGCCGCAATCGCGCCGAACGAGGTGTTGAGCCGCGCTTCGCCGCCCGCATCGGTTACGGTGATGGCGCCGTTGGAGTTGGTGACGGTCACGTTCTGTCCGGTTCGCTCGACGGTGACCGAGCCAAAACTGCTGCGCGCCTCGACGGACCCGCTTACATCGGCGATCTTGATCGACCCGTTGTTATTGCCGGCCGTGACATCCCCACCCGCGCCTTGTACCTCGATGCTCCCGAAGCTGTTCTCCAACCGCTGTGTGCCCTTGCACCCGGTTGAGCGCAACCTGCCATGCCCGTTCTTAACCGTGACCGCGTTCCGGATATCTGCCATGTTGACGCCGCCGAACGAGTTCTTGACTTCGAGCGAACCCGTCTCGGGCATGGTGATGTCATAGGAAACCGAGTACGACATGTTGCGCCGGAAGAATCCTTGTTCCGGGTACTTGGTTCTCACCGATACGCCCGCCGTGTTCTGATCCACTACAATCTCAATCGCGTTGACGACTTTCTCGGCGTCCTCGCGGCTCGAACCCGCCGCGCGCAAGGCCGCTCTGATCACCACATCCTTCTGACCCGCGCCGCGCACGGTCACCTCGCCGAAGCTATGGTCGATGCTCAGCCGCTGCCCGGGGCCAAGAGGCACGCTCTTCTGGAAGTCGCGGCTGGCTTCCTGTTGGGCGGCCATGGCCGCCGCGCCGCTAACGAGCAGTAGAAGAATTGTTCGCATACGCAAGAACCTCACTCAAAGTCTTCTGTTTCTCCCGGTACAGGTTCGCCAGTTCGTTCCGGAGCCTGGCATTGAGCGTGTTATGCCCGGCTTCGGTTTTCAATTCGGCAATCGCCGTGTCCAGAAGGGTCAACTTCTCCCGATAACTATCCATGAGCGGCGACGAGACCCTATCCAGCACCGGTTGCGCCAGCCGCGACAGCTTGTCAATCGACTCCACGTAGGCGTCTTCGCGCAGCTTGGCTTCGGCGAGCGCGCGCTCGGTCAGAAACAGCCTTCCTTCGGCGGTATCGGGCGAAGGGTGATGGATCATCCACACCACCGCCACAGAGATGACCACCACCGCGACCGCGGCGAACGCGAAGCGCCACACGTGCCAGAGCGAAGCCTTCGGTTGCGTTTCGGCCGAAAGCGACTCCTGAATCCGCTCCCAAAGTCCCGGCGACTCCCAATCGCGATGGAGTGACCGGGCCAGCGAGGAAATCGAATCCCACTGCTCCAACTCAGCCCGGCAGGCGCCGCAGGTTTCCGCATGGCGGCGCGCCGCGGCCAGCATCTCCGCGTCATCCTCGCGGAGCGCCTGCTCGAGTTGTTCGCAACGGAATTCCGTCATTGTCCTTTCTCCCGGCGGGCCAGCGCGCGTTTCAACGCCTGCTTGGCCTCAAAGAGCCAGTTCTTCGATGTCCCCTCCGGAATCTCCAAAATCTCCGCGATCTCTGAATGTTTCAGCCCTTCAACCTCGGCTAGAAGAAAAACCGTGCGATGCTTTGGATTCAGCTCGACGAGCGCGCGCTCCAAAGCGATCTTGAGCGCGACACTCGACTCCCGCCCGCGCTGCTGGTTGTCCGGCTCTTCGGCGCGGCGTTTTCGTCCGCGCCGCACGTCGGTGCACGTGTTCACCAGAATCCGGTACACCCACGACGAAAAGGCCGCCTGTCCATGATAGGTCCCGATCGACCGGTACACCTTTAGGAAGGTTTCCTGCACCGCGTCTTCGGCATCCGGCCGGTTGCCCAGCAAATGATAGGCGATCGACTTCAGCCGCGCACCCTGGCTCTGGTACAGCCGTTCGAACGCGCCGGCCGAGCCTTGGCGGATCTGCGCCGCCAGGTCCTGGCCGGCAGCGGGGAAAGCTGGCGAGTCCATTGGTGCTCTAGTCTGGCTTACCACAAAGTCCGCCGCCCAACCCGCTACCGCCACCTGGCCTCATTCCTGCTGTGTAAGACGTTTCTCAGGCGGGATGGTTGGAAAGTTTCGAACTCCTGAGAGAATAAGACTTGCTATTGATTCTGGGACTCCTGCTGGCGGGCTCACCGGGAGCGGAGGCCATCCTCAAGGCGCACTGTTACGCGTGTCACGGCGCCACCCCTGAGCCAGAACGCGGGATCAACGTGCTGGATCTTCCCGCACTCATCGAAATGGGAATTGTCGAGCCGGGAAACCCGAAGTCGGCCTTGCTCCGTGTGGTCGAGAGCGGCCGCATGCCCTTAAAGGGCAAGAAGTTGACACGCAAAGAAATCGACGTTCTGCGGCGCTGGGTGCTGGAAATGGGTAAGGCGGGGCCGGTGCGGCCCGGCCCCGTGATCCCCCACGAGCACGCTAACGCGCCTCGAAGTTGACCGCTTCCTTTAGCTGGATCGCTTCCATGTCCGGCCGGTGCGCGGCGATGACGATTTCAATGGTCCAGCCCGCGCGCTGGCCCAGGAAGGACTCGATTTCATTCCTTGTCAAGACACCTTTCGCCACCGCGTCGGGTTTGATCTTGACGGTTTCCAGCGCCCTTTTCCAATCTTCCTTCATCAGCTCGCGGAACTTTGGATCGTCCTTGAGCATGGTGAAGAGTTGATCTTTCTGACGGTTCGACAGGACCGTCTTCTCTGGCATGATGACTCCTTTCTATCTCGGACAGTCTGACTTACTAAAGCCGGAACAGTTCGGCCAGACTCTTCTGGTCTTCCTGCTCCAAAATGTTGCGTTTTAAGAAAAGTTCCGCCTGCCGGGGCTCGAGTTCCTTGCGGGCACGCCCGGCCGCCCCAGGAATGCTCAGCAGGTGCTGGCAGGCTTCACAGGAGGTTGAGTAGAGGTGACCCGCCGCGGCGCCGAGAGCTTGCGCCACCGGCAACGGACCGTTGGCCAAGGCGAGAGAGTTGAACAACGCGTCCCACTCGGCGCGTTCCAGGATCTCCTTCAGTGGTTCCTGGCGAAGATTGCCGGCCTGCAAAGCGCTCGCCGCGAAAGTAGCTCCACAACAGAGAAACACGCCGCCATCAGGCCGCACGATGATAGGCCTCAACATGGAGCAGTAGCTCTGCAATGCCTCGTCGCTGGGCACAAACTCCGATGCGGGTATGCGCGTGGCCGCCCAGCCCGTCCGGGTGCAATGGATCTCGGCCCATTGAATGCCGCCATCGGGGCCGAGGCCGAGCATCTGCTGAAGATCGGCCAGGCGGCGGCTGTGGGCCGTCACAATCGTCTGCACGGTGCAGGCGATGCCCAATGCCCGGGCGGCATCCAACGCGTGCCGGACGTTGTCAAGCGGCACGTATTCCTGGTGAAACTCGTCGGCGCTCACCAGCAACTCGCCCATGCCGGCTTGGCGCAACGGCAGCAGCGCCTCGCGAGCCTTATCAAGAGACTTCGCCCAGTAGGCATTGGTCGAAGCAACGGCAACGGATTGATACTTCGCGTGGGCGTATTCCGACAGTGCAAGCATCTCCCGCGCATACAAAAAGGACTCCCCGCCGGAGAACCCCAGACGCTTGCAGGCGCCGAGTTCGCCCGCCTGGTCAATCCAACCCTTCGCTTCTTCGACATCGAGGCGGTCGGGGCGAGACAGTTCGTCGCCCCACAAACAGCAACGGCAACGCGCGTTACAGCGGTAACCGAGCATGAGGGCGAGGGTGTGGAATGCCATCTTCAAGCTCCCGCCGGCGATGGAATCCCGCCGAGGTCCTCCTGGCGGACTCCGAACCGTACTGGCGTATCGCCGAAATTCTGAAAGTAGAAGGCCAGCATTTCGTCGCGCGCGATTCCCGGATCCACCGCGGTCTGGCCCGAAGCCGCCAGTTCCTCGACAAAGGCGCAAAAATCGAACAGGTATTCGTCCATGGGCTGGCGGTTCAGCGGACCTTCACCAGCGCCTCGCGCTTCGGCCCATTCGCGCCACTGGCGGTACAGTTCCCAAAGCGTGCGGTGCTCGGCGGTCAGGGCGTTGACCGTCCGGCGCAGAAACGCACAGGCGGCATGCACAAACAGGTCGGCGCCTCGCAACAGGCGCCGCGCGACGCCTGCGCTCTCGTAATAGTAGTAGCTCGCAAACATCCGCGGCCAGCGGCGAAACCACTCCGTTTCCAACAGCCGGTAGGATGTGCCCGTGATGTCAGAATAATAGCCATCCCACTTCATCCGGTCCTGGTGCGCCTCGAAATCGCAGGTACCCGCTTCCGGACCCAGGATGTGCAGTTGAATGGTGACGTGAGGCTTGCCAAGCAGTTCTTCCACGAGGCCGAACGTCAAGGCAACATCGGCTTCGGTCTCCTCAGGGAACCCCGTGATAAACGACACCGTGGGACTGATGCCCGCTTGCCGGGTGGCATCGACGATGGCAAGCGCGTTGTCCAACTTCAGATTCTTGCCAATGGCCCGCTGCATGCGCGCGGACCCGGTCTCGATGCCGTAGAAGATGCCCGTGCATCCTGATTCAGCCATCAGGCGAAGAAGTTCCACGTCGATGCAATCCACACGGGCGGAGCACGACCATTGCCAGGACCGCTTTTCATCGATCAGGCGGCGGCAGAATTCGCGGATTCGGGCGCGGTTCAGCGTGAAAAGGTCGTGCAGAAACGAGAAACACCGGGCGCCGTAGAGCCGGTTCAATTCCAAGGCTTCCCAAAGGATCCGGTCAATGGACTTAAGCCGGTAGCGGCGCTCCCAGTACAGGGATGTCGAGCAGAACGTACAGCCGAACGGGCAGCCGCGCCCCGCATCGATGACCGCCGCCTTGCCTTGGCCGCCAGGTTGCAAGTGGTAGGCGGGCATGGGCAGCGCGTCCAGGTCTGCGAGAAGGGGCGCCGGAGCATTGCGCCGGATGTGCCCGGCATCCCGCCATGTCAGCCCCGGAGTCGTGAACGCGCGCGCCGGCGAAGAGAGTTCGGCCAGAAAGAGCGGCAGCGTGGAGTCGGCTTCTCCACGGAGGATAAAGTCAACCCAGGGGAACGCCTCCAGCGTCTCCCGGTCAACCACTGACGCCTGTGGCCCCCCAAAGATCACGGGAGTTCCGGGACTCAGCGCCTTTACCGCCTCGGCCAGGCGCAGGGCGATGTGATACGAACTGCACAGCGTCGAGAACCCAACCACGCCGGGCCCCCGCTCCAGTATGGACGCGGCCACATCGCTGTAGAACGAACCTCCCGCCGCGACCTGTTTCCGGCTCAACTCGTGGTTGATGTCGTGCAGCAGAGGCTCGTGCCCGGCTTGCTCCAGCGACGCGGCCAGCGCCAGCAGACCGAGAGGCGGCGAGAGATCGGCCTCCTCACGCTCCTCCGCGTACCAACTGCTCAAATTGACACTGCCAACCAGGCTTACGCGCATAACGGCGTTCTCAACAATAATAGGAGTAACAGGTCTTTTATGGCCGAATTTCCCGGGAAAGTCAAGAGCCCGAAGCCGGGCTCGGTCACTGGGGGCAAACATAGGGCGCAACTTGTCTCCCGCGATGCGTGTTCAACGGGTAGCGAATCTGCCAGATTGTCTGCCCGGCGGATTGGGGGTGTCCCGCTATATCCGGCTGGGCGGGAGGGGTATCACGATGTTGCTCTGGAATGCGAGCGGCGCAACCGCCGTGCTCGATGAACAACGATGGCAGACGCCTGACGGTGGGCTGGTCACCTTCGATC
>JADZCI010000383.1 GCA_020851655.1 Bryobacterales bacterium | reverse complement strand
ATGGGACAGATCAGCAGCGCGATCCGCGGCGCGCGCGGTTCTGTCGAGGAAGCGCGCTACCGGGATCTCCGGCGCGGATTTCTTTACACGATCGTGCTCATCACGCTTGGAATCTGGGTGGCTTCAATGGCCGTGCTGGCCGTAGCCGCCAACCGCGTGACGCGTCCCATTCGCGATCTGACCGGCGGCTTGGCAACGCTGGCGCGCGGCGACCTCTCGGTCCGGCTGCCGGTTCACCAGCAGGATGAGATCGGGGAGGCAACCCGCGCGTTCAACCGCACGGCGGCCACCCTGGAAGAAAGCCGCGACCGCCTGGTGCAACTGGCGCGTATGGAGAGCTGGCAGACCCTGGCGCGAAAAATGGCGCACGAAGTGAAGAACTCCCTGACACCGATCCGTTTGAACGTCGAGGAAATCGTCGCCCGTTCGAGCCCCCAGGACCGCCCCATGGTGGAGCAGGCGGCGCAAATCATCATCGACGAAATCAAGATGATGGAGCGCCGGGTCCGCGCGTTCTCAGACCTGGGCTCCGAGCCGCCGTTCCGCCCGGAACGGTTGGACTTGAATGCCTCCGTGGAAGAGCGCATTCTGTTCCTGCGCCAAGCCAAGCCGGAAGTCACGTATCAAGCCGATCTCGCGCCTGAACCGGTTTGCGCGGTCGCCGATCCGGACCTGGTGCGCGGCATCCTCACGAATCTGATTCAAAACGCCGCTGAAGCCGCCGGCGCGGGCGGCGTTGTGATGCTGCGCTCCAGGCAGGAGGGCGCCAACGCATGCGTGGAGATTCACGACTCGGGACCGGGAGTTGAACCACCCGCAAAGGGCGGATTGTTCGAACCCACCATTTCCTTCAAGAAGGGCGGCATGGGGCTGGGCTTGTCTATTGCCCGTAAGGGCGCGATGTCCTGCGGCGGCGACATCGAGTACATTCCGGGAGAATTGGGCGGCGCGGCGTTCCGGATTCTGCTGCCAAAGGCTTCTTGAAAATGGCTGCACGCCGTATTTGGGTTGTCGACGACGAGGAGAACATCGCCCGGTCACTCGATCTGATCCTGACGCGTGAGGGCTACGAGGTTTCCTATTCGGGTTCGGCGGCGGCGTTTCGAACCTCGGATTGGAGCAAGAGCACGGCGGTCCTGATGGACGTCAGGCTGCCTGACGCCAACGGGATCGACCTGTTGCGCGAGGTTCGCCAGAACGGCGCGAGCCCGGCGGTCATCATGATCTCCGGCCACGCCACGATTGCCGACGCGGTGGAAGCAACGCGGCTGGGAGCATTCGATTTTCTCGAAAAACCTCTTGGACGCGACCGGGTCTTGCTGGCAGTCAAGAACGCCGTCGAACAGCAGACGCTGCACGAGGAGAATCAGCGCCTTCGTGAACTGGTTACGGGCAGCCAGCGGATGATTGGTTCCAGCCAGGCGTACCGGAACGTGCTGGAGCAAGCCACGCTGGCGGCGCGGACCGACGCGCGGATCCTGATCTTCGGCGAGTCCGGCACCGGCAAAGAGCTGCTGGCCAATCACATCCACGAGCACAGCCCCGTGGCCAAAGGTCCATTTGTCAAAGTGAACTGCGCGGCGATCCCCACGGAGTTGCTGGAAAGCGAGCTGTTCGGACACGAGAAGGGCTCGTTCACCGGGGCGACGGGTTTGCGCCGCGGCAAGTTCGAACTGGCCGATGGCGGAACCATCTTCCTTGATGAAGTCGGCGACTTGCCGGCGAACTCGCAGGCCAAATTGCTTCGCGTGCTTCAGGAAGGCGAGTTCCACCGGGTTGGAGGGGAACGCGCGATCCGCGTCTCGGTCCGCGTGGTGTCGGCCACAAACCGCGACTTGATGGGGCTGGTGAATCAGGCGCAGTTCCGTGAAGATCTCTATTACCGCCTCTGCGTGGTGCCCATGCGGATGCCCGCCCTGCGGGAACGGGTTTCCGACGTGCGCCCCTTGAGCGAGTACTTTCTCAACGACTTTTGCCAGCGGAACAATTTCCGCCCCAAGCGCTTCGCCGGTGAAGTTGCGCCGCTGCTGGAGGGTTACGGCTGGCCCGGCAACATCCGCGAACTGAAGAACACGGTCGAGCGCATGGCCATTCTGTGTCCCCTGGATGTCATTGCGGCTGCCGATGTGCCGGCCGAGTTGCGCAAATCGCGCGGCGAACTGCCGGCCTCAAGTGTCCACGCCGTTCGCGAATCGGCCGAACGCGAATTCATTCTTGGCGCGCTGGAAGAGAATCGCTGGAACGTTTCCGCCGCCGCCCGCCGCCTTGGCATCGAGCGCACCAACCTGCACAAGCGCATCCGCGCCCTCGGCCTGCGCCGCAACTGACGCTCAGGCGGCGAGCATTTCCAGGTAGCGCGCCGTGGCATCGATGCCGCGATAGAAGTTGGGCAGATAGAACTTCTCGTTTGGAGAATGCAGGTTGTCGTCGGGCAGGCCGAAGCCCATCATCACGCTGGGGATGCCGAGATGGCGATCAAAGAGGCCAACGACGGGAATGGAACCACCCGAGCGCATGTACACGGTTCTGGCGCCAAACGTCTCCTGCAAGGCTGCCGCGGCCTTGGCGATATAGGGGCTTGCGGTATTGACCAGCGAAGGGGCGGCGGCGTGAAGCAGCTTGAATTGGGCCTTCACGCCCTTCGGACAAGCCGCGGCAACCGCTGTCGTGATCTGGTCGATCGCTTCGCCAGGTTGCTGGCTGGCCACGAGACGGGTGCTCACTTTGGCCACAGCCCGGGCCGGAATCACGGTCTTGGCGCCTTCGCCGGTGAAACCTCCGCGGATTCCGTGAACCTCGAAAGTCGGCCGCGCCCAGGTCCTTTCGAAGACAGAAAAGCCGGGTTCACCGGTCAGCGCCGGCGAGCCCACTTCCGCCTCACGGTACTTCTCCTCGTCAAACGGCAGCGACGCCCACGCCTCCACCTCGGCGGGCGACGGCTTCTCCACGCGGTCGTAGAAACCTGGAATCCGGATGCGGCCGTCCTTGTCTTTGAGGGCGCAGATGATTTCGGCCAGCGCCTGTAGCGGGTTGGGCGCGGCCCCTCCATAGACTCCCGAGTGCAAGTCCTGGCGCGCTCCTTCAACGTGAATCTCACCGTAAACCAGCCCGCGCAAGCCGGTGCAGATGGTCGGCATCTCGGGCGCGAACATTTCGGTGTCGCAGATGACCACCGCGCCCGCGGCGAGTTGAGCGGGCTTGGATGCCAGATACGCCTCGATGTGTTCTCCGCCCGACTCCTCTTCGCCTTCGATCAGGAACTTGACGTTGACGGGCAACCGGCCGTCACGCGTCAACAGCCATTCGACCGCTTTGATGAGAATCCAGGTTTGACCTTTATCGTCGCTCGCGCCACGCGCGTACAGGTTGTCGCCGCGGATGGTGGGAGAGAAAGGTTCCGATTTCCATTCATCGAGCGGGTCGGGCGGCTGAACGTCGTAGTGGCCGTAGAACAGGATTGTAGGCTGGTCGGGCGCGCCGAGCCATTCGCCATAGACCAGCGGGTTGCCGGCGCCGCGAATCTGCCCGGTCCGCGTCATCCCCGCGGTTTTCAGGGCCGATTCGATGAAGCCGGCTGCGCGTTCAATATCTGCCTTATGCTCGGGCAGCGCGCTGATAGAAGGAATTCGCAGCAATTCGATGAGTTGGGAAAGAGCCTGCTGCTTGAACTCGTTTGATGAGACCATGAAGTTATACCCGTCCGCTAGCATACATCCCCATGGCGCAAAACCGTTTGGCACACGAGAAGAGTCCCTATCTGTTGCAGCACGCCAACAATCCGGTGGACTGGTTTCCGTGGGGCGATGAGGCGTTCGAGAAAGCGCGGCGGGAGGACAAACCCGTGTTTCTCTCCGTCGGGTACTCGACATGCCACTGGTGCCACGTCATGGAGCGTGAATCGTTTGAGAGCGAGGAGACGGCACGGATTCTGAACGAGCACTTTGTGTCAATCAAGGTGGACCGGGAAGAGCGGCCCGACATCGATCGCATATACATGCTGTTTGTCCAGGCGACCACCGGCGGCGGCGGATGGCCAATGTCGGTGTGGCTGACGCCCGAACGCAAACCCTTTTTCGGCGGAACATACTTTCCGCCGGATAACCGGTACGGGCGGCCAGGCTTTCCTCACCTGGTCGAGCAAATCGCGGAAGCCTGGCGCCGGCAACGAACTCAGCTTCTCGAGTCCGGCGATTCGATTCTGTCCCAGTTGCGGCAGCACTCCGAAGTGGCCGCTTCCAGCGCCCGGCCCGATCCGCAAGCGCTCGATGCCTGCTTCCTGTATTTCCGCCGGACGTTTGACTCACGGAGGGGCGGCTTTGGCGATGCGCCCAAATTTCCGCGGCCGGTGGCTCTCAACTTCCTGTTTCGATATCACGAGCACAGCGGCAATAAGGAAGCGCTGGACATGGCGCTGCTGACGCTTCGCGAAATGGCCAACGGCGGCATGTACGACCAACTGGGCGGCGGGTTCCACAGGTATTCGGTCGACGACCGCTGGTTTGTGCCGCATTTCGAAAAGATGCTGTACGATCAGGCCCAACTGGCGATTTCGTATGTCGAGGCCTTCCAGATTACGGGTGAGTCCCGTTACGCGGAGGTGGCGCGCGGTATCCTCGACTACGTCCTGCGCGACATGACCCACCCGGACGGCGGATTCTACAGCGCGGAAGATGCCGATAGCATTGCCGACCCGGCGCATCCCCACGAGAAAGGCGAAGGCGCATTCTATATCTGGAGCCAGCAGGAGTTCCAGCAGGTTCTTGGCGAACGCACAGCGGAATGGGCCGCGTACCGGTACGGCGCCGAAGACGACGGCAACGTACGCCACGACCCGCAAGGCGAGTTCACCAGCAAGAACATCCTCTATCTCGCCAACACCGTGGAGCAGACGGCAAACCGTTTTGGCGTCAACCCCGGCGAGATGGCCGCCGCCCTGGAAGACGCCCGGGCGAAACTGCTTGCCGCGCGCGGCGCGCGGCCACGCCCGCACCTCGACGATAAGATCCTCACCGCCTGGAACGGCCTCATGATTTCCGCCTTGGCCAAGGCGGGTTTCGCGCTGGCCGAACAGCGCTATATCGCCGCCGCCGGGCGCTCCGCACACTTCGTACTCGACAAGATGCGCGGCGCTGGCGCGGACCACCTCTACCGCCGCTGGCGTGACGGCGAACCGGCCATTGACGGTTTTCTGGACGACTACGCCCTCTTCTCACAAGGCCTCATCGACCTGTATGAAGCGACGTTCGATAGCGACTACTTGCGGACGGCGCTCGGGCTGATGACCACTGTTCTCCAGCGCTTTGAGGACCGGGAACAGGGCGGCTTCTACAGCGCGCCTCCGCAATCGCCGGATCTGGTGCTTCAGCTCAAAGAAGACTACGATGGAGCGGAGCCGTCGGGAAACTCGGTAGCCGCCCTCAATCTTCTGCGGCTGGCGCAGTACACCGGAAACGGCGATCTGCGCGAAACCGCGAACGATCTCTTCCGCGCCTTCGCCTCGCGCATCAACAACCAGCCCGTGACGATTCCACAAATGCTCGTGGCCTACATGTTTGGAACCGACGCAAGCTCGCAGGTCGTTATCGCAGGCGATGCGGCGGAGTTTCTGCCGGAGCTGCGCAGGCGTTTCCGCCCACATTCGATCACCATCGTTCTCCATGACGCCTCTTCACGGGATCGATTCGCCGCGTGGCTGCCGGAAACCGTATCGATGGGCCCAGTGGATGGAAAGCCCGCCGCCTATGTCTGCGAGAACTTTGCTTGCCAGTTGCCTGTTACTGGCGAAGCCGGTTTGCGCGGTGCGCTGGAGCATCCCGGCGCCAGCCATCCGGCGTGAGTTTGGGGCCTTTGCATCTCATAGGTGGAGATTCCGCCGCCGGTGGCCAAATTGCTCCGCTTGCTACAATGACGCTTCGGCTGCAAGGAGGGTACTCATGGCAAGAATGACGAAATTCAAGGGCGGTCCGCTGGAACTGGCGGGACTGGAACTGAAAGTGGGCGACCGGGCGCCGGACTTCAAGGCGGTCGGCAACGGACTGCAGGAAATTACTCTGGCAGGCACCGGCAACGGCATCCGCGTGTTCAGCGTGGTTCCGTCGCTCGATACACCTGTCTGCGATGCGCAAACCAAGCGCTTCAACGAAGCCGCCGCGGCCCTGCCCGGCGTGTCGTTCTACACGGTCAGCGTCGACCTGCCCTTTGCCCAGAACCGCTGGTGCAATGCGATGGCCGTCGACAAGGTCAAGATGATCTCCGATCACCGGTTCGTCGAGTTCGGCGAACGATACGGCACGTTGATCAAAGACTGGCGGGTCGAGTCGAGGGCCATTTTCGTGGTCGATAAGGACAACATCATCCGCTACGTCGAATACGTGCCGGAGGTGACCGAGCATCCCAACTACGACGCGGTTCTCGCCAAGGTCAAGGAACTCGCCGGCTAAAGATCGAAAGCTTTCCGATTGCGAATTGCCCTGTTCGGCGGGACTTTCGATCCCGTCCATAATGCGCATCTGATCATCGCGCGCGAAGCGGCGGAACGGTTTCAACTGGACCAGGTCCTGCTGGTTCCGTCAGCCAACCCGCCGCACAAGGCGGCGGAGTCCACAACCGGGTACAGGCACCGGTTCGAGATGGTGCGGCTGGCATGTGGCGGGGACCGCCGCCTCATCGCGTCGAACCTGGAAGAAGGAACGTCGCGCAGCTATTCGATCGACACCATCGAGAAGGCGAAGCGGCAGTTCTCCGGTGCGGACCGCCTGTTCTTCCTCGTGGGCGCCGATGCGTTCGCCGAAATCGGCTCGTGGTACCGGGCGGCGGAGGTCATCCGGTCCGTCGACTTCATCGTCGCCTCGCGGCCGGGTTACGTCTATCCAATTCCGGAAGGCGCCCGCGTCTACCGGCTCGAGTCGGTTGCGCTCCCCGTTTCCTCTTCGGAGATCCGCTTCCGGCTGGAAGCGGGCGACCTGCCGGAAGACCTGCCGTCGCCCGTACTCGACTATATT
>JADZCI010000382.1 GCA_020851655.1 Bryobacterales bacterium | reverse complement strand
CCTTCACCTAAGTGCAAGTCTACTCCCAAATCCGTCCTTTGCAATAGATGCGAATCTGCCGACATGCGAATTTCCCTCTACCTCGCTGATTCAGAAGGAAATCGATTTTCCGTGCGAAGTTCCTGGCAACCATGAGCCCATGCTTCGCAGGGACTTTGTTCTACGCGCGCTGGCGGGACCGGTGGTTGCCGCCCAGCAAATCGTCACCGATGGTACAGCATTATCAAGTGAAGTTACAGTCGAACGGAACGTGCCAGGAAAGCCACATTCTGGCAAGATTCTCGCGGCCATCCAGCCGCACTCTGACGATATCCCGATCTTCGCCGCGGGAACAGTAGCGAAGCTGGTTGACGAGGGTTACACCGGTTACCTCCTGCGGATGACGAATGACGACATGGCGGGGCCGGGATCGATCGGCAAGACGGTCTTCGAGAATGAGAAGGACAACCAGGCCGTGGCGCGCGCGCTCGGGCTGAAGAAGGTGTTCGACATGAACTACAGCAATCACCAGATGGACCAGGAGTCGACACTCGAGATCCGGGCGCGTCTGATCTTCCTGTTCCGGTTGCTCAAGGTGGACACCGTCGTCTGTTATGACCCGTGGGGCCACTACGAGGAGAATCCGGATCATTACGTGACGGCGCGCGCGGTGGAAGCCGCCTGCTGGATGGCCGGCGGAACCAAAGACTATCCCGAACACTTCGAGGCGGGGTTGAAGCCGCACTCCGTATCAGAAAAATACTACTTTGCGCGGGGGCCGCAGTTGGTGAACCGCGTGGTGGACATCACCTCATACATGACGGCAAAGGTGGCCGCCAACCGGGCCAACCTGGCGCAGGGTCCGGCGGGCAACCAGGGCGCCGTGCTCCGGCAGCGCCTGGCAAGCCAGGGGATGAAGCTCCCGGTGTTGGGCGACAATGACGAGGCGGCGAGCGACAACTACATCGAGCACCTGGTCTTGAAGCGCGATGCCGGCGTGGGCCGCAAGTACGGCGTCAAGTATGCCGAGCCATTCCACTATATCGGGCGTGAACCGGACGAGATGGGTGAGTACATCCGCAAGAACGCGGTTCGAGCGCCGCGGTAGGGTTGTCAGGGAAAGCCGGCCGCCTATGCCCCCAATTCGGGAACTTCCACCCACCGCCGCTGGGCCCAGCTCCGCAGCCCCAACTCGGCCAGTTGAACTCCCTTGGCGCCCTCCACCAGACTCCACGGAAACGGTTCATCTTTCACCACGTGGCGCAGGAAGAGTTCCCATTGCACCTTGAACGCGTTGTCGTAGTTCTCCTGGTGCGGGACCTTCTGCCAGCCACCAAAGAAGTCTAGCGGGCTGTCCACGTCCGGGTTCCAGGTCGGCCGGGGCGTCGCGCCGTACGATTGAACCCAGCAATTCCGCAACCCGGCCACCGCGGTTCCGCGCGTCCCGTCTACCTGGACCGTGAGCAGGTCATCGCGCCGCACCCGCACGCACCAGGACGAGTTGAAGTGCGCCGTAATACCGCCATCCAACTGGAACGTCGAGTACGCCGAGTCGTCCGCCGTGCACTGGTACGGCTTGCCCTGCTCGTCCCAGCGCTGCTTGATATGGGTCGCGCCCAGACACGACACAGCGCGCACCTTGCCGAACAGGTTGTCCAGTACGTAGCGCCAGTGGCAGAGCATATCGACGATAATCCCGCCGCCGTCTTCCTTGCGGTAGTTCCACGACGGCCGCTGCGCGCTGACGTGGTCGCCTTCAAACACCCAATAGCCGAACTCGCCGCGCACCGAGAGGATCTCGCCAAAGAAGCCCGTGTCGCGCAGTACCTTGAGTTTCAGCATTCCGGGAAGCCAGAGCTTGTCCTGTACGACGCCATTCTTGACGCCCGCGGACCTCGCCAGCCTGTAAATCTTCAAGGCCTCATCCACCGAAGTCGCCGAAGGCTTCTCGCAGTAGATATGCTTGCCGGCGGCGATCGCCTTGGCGACATCGGGCGCGCGGCGGTCGGTCGTTTGCGCGTCGAAATACACCGAATATCGCTTGTCCGCCAAGACCTCGTCGAGGTTGGCGGCGACCGGCGCCCCGTCAGCCTGCCCGGAAAGCGCCGCCAGTTTTACGGCATTGCGCCCGACGAGCACCGGTTCCGGCATGATGAACTCGGTCGCGCTCAAGCGCACGCCGCCCTGCCGGCGAATCGCCACAATCGACCGCAACAGGTGCTGGTTGGTCCCCATGCGGCCGGTTACGCCGTTCATGATGATTCCGACTTTATGAATCGTTGCCCCGCTCATTTGGTTTGAAACTCCTGTCCTATTCCGGCTTCTTCGTGCACTGTGGTTGCGCGCCTTCCGGCAGTGGCGGCGCTCCGGCGCCGGCCCGGGGCAGCGTCCCGTCCAGTTCCTGCCGCCAGTGGGCGACGTCTCCCGCCGGCCCGTAACAGTAAATCATCCGCGCGGGCGTGTCGCCGACGTTGGTCAACTGATGGAACACGCCGGGCGGAATATAGGCCGCCTGCCCGGCTGACAGCACACGCCGCTCCGCGCCGAGGCACATTTCGCACGTGCCTTCGACGATGAAGTAAACCTCTTCCTGTTCCTGGTTGTGCCAGGGCACCTGTCCGCCGCGCGGCTCCAGCGTCACGTTTCCGATGGCGAAATTCCGCGCCTGAATGGGCGACGCGCCACCTACCAGGTTCTGCGTACGCCGCCGCGCCGGGTACGTGCGTCCGGCGATCTCTTTCAAGTCCGCAACAATCATTTGCCGCTCCAGAATGTCAGATAGGGTCCGCGCGCGATGGCGCGCTGCAGATACAACGCCAGTTCCAACGCATGATAGTCACCCCACATGCAGGACTCACCACACGGAATCTTACGCCCGCCGGGAATGTGATCCCAACCATTTGGACGGTGATAGACGGCGTGCAGCAGAAGCCCCTGATGCTCAGGCGACGCCGACAGATACGGCTCGCCGAACAGCGTCCGCGCGACCGTCAGGCCCGCCGCGTAGTAACGCGCGCCCGCCCCTTCCTCGCCACGTTGAATCAACCACTGTCCCAGTCGCAGCAATCCCTGGGCGCCAATCGCCGCCGCCGACGAATCCACTGGCTCAAAGTCGTTGAACGGATCGGCGGCGCGGGAGACGTAGTCGCCCATGCGAGCCAGTCCCGGCGCGCCGGTATCCCAGTACGGAATTCCGTCCACGGGCGTCTCGGCGATATAGAAATCGCACGCCGCCTCCGCCGCCCGGCGGAACACCGCGACAATCGGTGCCTTGCCCCCGAACGGCTCCAAGTCCTCATCGGCCACCGTATCCAGGAATTCCAACTGCTCGGCGAACCCGCACATCGCCCACGCCAGCCCGCGCGTCCACGTCGTGAACGGAGAGTAGCCCTGCTGCGAGTTCGGGCACCGGCGGACGCCATCGATCCGGTTGAACACGATCTCGTGCGCCACACGCCCGCGCACATCATAGGCGTCCCGGCCCTCGCCATAGAACACCGAATGCTCCGCGGTCGCCCGGGCGTGATCCACCAGCCTGCCTAACAGCGAGACCCTGCGATCGTTCTCGGCCATCAGCACATGACCCAGCCGCCAGGAAACCGCCAGGGAACGCAGCGACCGCATCGTGTCCACAAACAGCGAGTGCGGTCCGTTGAAACTGTATATGTAACCGCCGCCCGGCGTGGCCGACCACCGGGCCGCCTGTACCGCGCCGCTGCACTTGAGCGCCAGTTCGTAGAAGTTCCGCTCCCACACATTCTCGGGCGTGCGGCCCTCGTCCATCAGCCGGAGCAGGTTCCCATAGGTGCTGATGTTGTTGAAGCCGTGGTCGTGCACGCCGGTATGGGTGATGTGCGGCGCCATGTACTCCACGGTTCGCGCCCGCCCGATCTCCAGGAACCGCGCGGCTCCGGTGGCGTCAAACTGCAGCACCGCCGAGCCGAACTGGAAGCCCTGCGTCCACTCGGTCCAGCCGCGGCTCGTATAGCGACCGCCCACGGTAAAGACCGGCGAGCCCTGCTCGGGACGCCAGCCCTTGTCAATGGACAGGATCTTCTGGGCGGAGAGTTCCCACACCCGCCCAATCCGATCCCGCAAATCGGAGGGCGTCAATCGGGGGTCAATGAGGATAGCCAACCTCCTAGCCTATAACTTGGCGCGCCGCATTTTTTAAAATGAAGCTACATGGATCCCCTCACCCGCCGGACGTTTCTCTCCACGTATGCCGCCACGGCCGCTATGGCCCAGGAGCCCAAGATACGCCTCGGCATCATCGGATGCGGCTGGTACGGGCTTGTCGATTGGGGCGCCGCGGTGAAGACCGGAGGTGTGGAAGTAACCGGTATCTGTGATGTCGATACCGCCCACCTGGCCGAAGCCGCCGCCGCAATCGAGAAGCAGCAACCCGGCAAGCCGAAACAGTTCAAGAAGTATGAAGACCTGCTCGCCATGCGGGAGCTTGATGCCGTGATTATCGCCACCCCGCCGCACTGGCATGCCTTGCCTTTCATCGCCGCCTGCCGCCGCGGCGTAGCCATCTACGAAGAGAAGCCGCTGTCTTACGACGTGCGCGAAGGACAGGCGATGATCGCGGCGCAAAAGAAGGCCGGCAATAGCGTCCAGATCGGTTTCCAGCGCCGCGCCAGCGAAGCGGTTCGCCAGGCGCGGGACTACATCCGGTCCGGCACGCCCGGCCGCATCGTACAGGTTGACGTGCGGATCCACTACACCGCCGCGCCGCTCGACAACCGGCCGCAGGATCCGCCCTCGACGCTCGATTGGGACACCTGGTGTGGACCCGGACCGAAGCTGCCGTACTCTCCCAACATCGGCCACAAAGCATGGCGCCTCGAAGAAGCCTACGGCAATGGCCACCTGGTGGATTGGGGCATCCACCTGATCGATGCAACGCGCTACATCCTCGGTGAAGGCATCCCGAAGCGGGTTACCGCCGTGGGTGGCCTCTACGAGTACAAGGGCCGCATCACCACGCCGGACACGCTTACCGCGCACTTTGAATTTGACACCTGCCCCGTTGTCTGGCGCCACCGGCTTTGGGGCGCCGTCGAATACGCTCCCGAAGTATCCAACGGCATCTTCTTTTACGGTGAGCAGGAAACCGTCTTCGTCACCGACCAGCGCTGGATGGTCATCCCAAAAGGCCGCGGCGCACAAAAGAAGATCACCGATATTCAACCGCCCACCGACTTGGGGCAGCGGCATATGGCCGATTTTCTGGCCGCCGTGCGCGCCAAGGCCCAGCCGGCGGTATCGACCGAAGATGGGTGGCGATCCACCACCACGGTGCAGCTTGCGATGATCTCCTACAAGACCGGAAGGACCGTCGCCTTCGATCCGAATACGGTATCCATCGTCAACGATGAAGCCGCCAACAAACTCCTGATGCGTCCCTACCGGGCGCCTTACAAGCATCCCTACCAAGCATGAATATTCCCGCCCACACTTTGCCAGACACCGGCGCCAATCCTGTTGTCCCCCTCACGCTGGAGGGTTCGAGCGTGCTTCATCAGATGATGCGCGTCAACTGGTCCGGGCTCGGAGCAGCGGCGGACCACGCCGCGGCGGAGGCCGCGGGCTGGCTGAATTCGAACCCAAACTCGGCTGTCTACGCGCTGCTCGGCCACAAAGCCGACCTTCTTTTCGTCCATTTTCGCGAGGACTTCACAGCGCTGCTCGAAGCCCAAGCAGGCTTGCGACGGCTGGAGTTGTCTGCCGCCCTCGAACCCACCGCGTCCTACGTCTCCGTCGTCGAACTCGGCCTCTACGAGTCCACCCGCAAGACCTACGACGAGTTGTCCGCCAAAGGGCTCACGCCCGCCTCGGAGGGTTGGGACGAAGCCATCGCCGCCACGCTTGAACGCCAGCGCAAGGCGATGTCTGGCCGCCTCTATCCCGAGATTCCATCGTCACGCTACATCTGCTTTTATCCGATGGACCGTCTTCGCGGCGAAACCAGGAACTGGTACTCCGTGCCCTTTGCCGACCGCCAGCGCATGATGCACGAGCATGGCCTGGTGGGCCGCAAGTACGGAGGCATCGTCAAACAGGTCATCTCCGGCTCGATCGGCTTCGACGATTGGGAGTGGGGCGTCGATCTGTTTGCCGACGACCCGCTGGCTTTCAAACGGCTCATTTATGAGATGCGCTTCGACGAAGTCAGCGCGGTGTATGCCCTGTTCGGAAGTTTCTACGTCGGGCTTCGTCTGGCGCCCGATGGCTTGGCGGCATTTTTCAGGGGCGAGACACAAAACGCGCTGATTCAGAGTCCCACCGCCACGGCGAATCCTCGCCGGTAAGGTGCACTCCGCCGAGCCACAGGTCGATACCCTCTCCGGCGATACGGTCAACCTCGCCGTCCAGCACCGCGCGGCCCTTCCGTGTCAGCTTCAACGCGCCGTCCAGCAGCGGTTGGCGTCCCTGTTGCAACTGCTCCAGCCGCCAGTAAAACGACCAGTCACTCATGAACACAGGATCTTCCCGGCGGCTGAAGGCGGCGAACATCCCATCCCTGCCTTCGACGCCTTCGGATGCCATCTCGAGGATGGCGCGCCCGGTGCGGCTCAGCCCGTCGCGCGTTGACGGATACTCTTCGGCAAAGCGCCGCAGCGCGGGTCCGAGACAGGGCAAGTGCGGATTCCGGTTCAGGTAAACCGCCAGGGGCACCGGAGCCGGCGCCCGGAACGCCGCCCACGCGTCCCGCGCCAGAAAGAACTGCTCGCGCGTCACACGCCGCCCGGTCTCATATGCCGCCCGCAGCGCCCCTCCATCCATGTTGCCCAGGTAGTCGTGCGATTGAACGAGCCGCACATCGGACCAACCTACGCCGTTCCCTGCAAACCAGTCCAGAATCTGAATCAGTTGGAGTTGATCGTACAAATCGTGCTCGAACCAGAGCAGCACTTCGCTGTACGCCTTGGCGGCTCTCAGCATGGCGTCCCGCCGCGCGAATTCGGCGCGCACAGCCTCCAGCGAACCGGCGCCACGCCCGGAAAGGAACCCGGCGCGTACCGCGCTCAGTTCTTCGAGACTCAAGTCCGCCGGCACGGGACCATCATGCAATACGTCTTTCCAGCACAGTACGTCGCCGTCCAGACCAGCGGCTTTCAACCCGCCGCCCACCGAATCTCCGTTGGTAATGTGCAGAACCATCTTTCGCGTACGTCTCCCTCGCGTACTGACGACCTGCCGCCGCGGCGCCGTTCCTTACAAAACGCTTGCCTGCTTAATGCCGTCCAGCTTGGGGAAACTCGACTCGACGTAACCGTTTCCCATGGACTTGATTCTCCCCTGGTCCGGGCCCGAATCACCATAGCCGCTGTACAACTGCTCCACCACGCCCATGCCTTCGGTCACAGTGCCGAACGGAGA
This sequence comes from Bryobacterales bacterium, assembly GCA_020851655.1. Lineage (GTDB taxonomy): Bacteria > Acidobacteriota > Terriglobia > Bryobacterales > Bryobacteraceae > JADZCI01. The sequence goes on along the minus strand of JADZCI010000382.1, from coordinate 7,341 downwards.
GAATCCCTGGCGGTCGAGCCCGCGGTTGTCATTCAAGTTGATGAAGACCTGCGTCGTGCGTGAATTGGGCCCGCGCGTCGCAAAGGTAATCGTCCCTTTGACGTTGGATTGCTTCACCGGATCATCCGGGATCTCGCCCGGAGCGCCCTGGTTCAGTTCCGGTGTCGCGGCCAACCCGAACTGCACCACAAACCCGGGCACAACACGGAAAAACTTCGAGTTGTCGTAAAAGCCCGAAGTCACCAGTTGGTGAAAGCGCTCGGCGCCGAGCGGCGCCCAGGCTTTGGTCACTTCGATGACGAAATCGCCCTTGGTTGTTTCAAATTTCACTTTGAAGGTATCTGGCACTGGTTTCTTCTCCCTATCGACTCCGCGGCCGCATCCCGCCAGCATGATGACACCAGCCAGGAGCGCGCCCGCCCCATTGCGGCGGGAACTTTCATGAACAAACATGCAGTCACCATCATCGCGTATCCTAACCTTTCAATGCGAATCGCACTCCTGATCGCCACGCTTTCCATCGCCGCGGCCCAGTCTCCGGTGAGCGTTGTCATCGAGACCAGCCTGGGCGCAATCAAGGCTGAAATCGACACGGCTCATGCCCCCAACACCGCCGCCAACTTCCTCAAGTATGCCGGCAAGGGTCTCTACGACAACGGAGTCTTTCACCGCACCGTCACGCCGTCGAATCAGCCCAACAACGCGATCCGGATCGAGGTCATCCAGGCTTCAGCCGCCGCGGGCCGTGAATCGGAATTCCTGCCTCCGATCGCCCTGGAGCGCACCTCCAAGACCGGTCTGAGACATCTGGATGGAACGCTCTCGATGGCGCGCAGCAGCGCGGACTCGGCGACGTCCGATTTCTTCATTTGTATCGGCCCGCAACCCGAACTCGACTTTGGAGGCAAGCGGCACCCGGATGGCCAGGGTTTCGCCGCATTCGGAAAGGTGACGCAAGGGATGGAAATCGTCCGCAAGATCCAGCAGTCTCCGGCCGAAGGACAGTCGCTCGCGCCGCCAATCCGTATCGTCTCCATACGGCTCGCGAAGTAGGATCACTCCTCGCGCAGCACCTCAAGCGGCTTCTGGCTCAGCACACGCAAACTGGCCAGCCATCCGGTGGCCACCGCCAGAGCCGCCGTCAGCACGACGGCCACGAGATTCGGCAGCCAGTCGAAACGGAAGTGCGCATCGAGCAGCCGGAGCAGGAGAATGCGCGAAAAGGCTGTCGCCAGCAAGCCGCCCATCAGCCCGGCAACCGCGCCGAGAATCAGAAACTCGCAGGAGAAAATGCCGGTAAGGCGTGACCGGCCGGCGCCGAGCGTCTTGAGCACCGCCGCCTCCCGCATCCGCCGCATTCGCGTTCCCGCCACCGTCGAAGCCAGAATGATGACGCCCGCCGCAATCGCGAAAAACGAAATAAAACGCACCATCAGCGCGACCTGATCGACTATCTCCTGCACAATCGACAAGACTTCGGCGGCGTTGATCACTGTCACCGTCGGGAACTTTTGATACACCTCGCGCTGCAAGTGCGCCACCTGCGTTCCCGGGATGCGCAAGGCGGCGAACCATTGCACCGGCAGATCCTTGAGCGCGTCGCGGCTAAACAGAAACTCCGCGTTGGGACCCATCCCGACTTGCTGGTTGCGGTGGATCGACGTCAACTTGACTTCGAACTCCCGCCCGGAAGCTTCCCAAAGCAGCGTCTGCCCGGGATGCAGCTTCAAGATCTGCGCCGTGTTTTCATCGGCCGAAAGGAACATGCCCGGCTTGTCCTTGGGCCACCAGGCGCCTTGCCGCACCACGATCTCGCGCGGCATCTCGTCCACCCAGCCCACCGTCTGGGTCCGGAGGAACCGGCGCCGCGGGTCGCGCCGCTCGATGAGCTTCAGGTCGCTCAACCGGCTTCCGCCGACCGCCACCAGCCGCGCCGCCACCAGCGGCGACACGCGCGGCGGGGACTGCAGATTCGGCTGGGCGCGCAGCAACTCCTCGATGCCCGGCTTCTCGGCATCGGTCACATTGATCATGAAGACATTCGGCATGCCGGGCGGCGCGGCGCTCATCACCTCGGCCAGCAGCGATTTCTGAATCAGGTAAATGGTCAGCGTGAACATCACGCCGATTCCCAGCGCCACCAGGACCGATGCGGCGTGGTTGCCGGGCCGGTACAGGTTCGCCGCACCCTGCCGCAGAGCCACCGGCCACGTTCTCGGCGCGCGCCTGATCAGGATTCTCAGCCCTCGCAGCAGCAGCCAGGCGACACCGGCGAGCAGAAGCAAGGCCACCGCCAGACCCGCCACAAAAATGGCGCCCACTCGCGGGGATTCCGCCAGCCAGCCGGCCAAGCCCGCCAGACCTCCCAGCAACAGCGTTCCGGCCACGATTGAAGGCACGGAGGCGCGCACCCGCTTCGGCCACGGCGCCTTCACTTCCGCCATGTCACGCCGTAAGATCAGCAGCGGGCGGATCCGGCGCACCGATAGCAGCGTCGGCAGCGTGAACAGCAGCGTGACCAGCAACCCGGCGGTCAATCCTTCGACGGCAAACGAAGGACTCCACGGAACCGTATCGCTGAACTGAAAGTAGCGGGAAATCAGGTATGGGAACGCCCGCTGTACACCCACGCCGACCAGCAGTCCCGCCAGTCCGCCGGCCAGCCCCAGGCACACCGTTTGTACGGTGAAGATCACGATCACCTGGCTGGAGCGTGCGCCCAGGCACTTGAGGATCGCGATCGTATCCAGCTTTTGCTGTATGTGCGAGTACACCGCCGTCGCGACGCCCAGTGAACCGACAATGAGCGCGATCAGGCTCACCAGGCTCAGGAACGTGGTGGAACGGTCGAGCGCCCGGGTGATGGCGGGATGGGTCTCGCGGTAATCGGCCACCAACCCCTCGGGAAATGCGTAGTTGAGCGTCTTGCGCATCTCCGCAACGTCAATCCCTTGCGCGGGCAGTTTCATCAAGAAGCGGTGCGAAGCGCGCGAGCCGAACTGCATCAAGCCTGTCCGCTCCAGTCCTTGCCCGGTAATCATGACCCGCGGGCCCACATTCAGGCTGCCGGTCATGCGGTCGGGTTCAGTACGCACGATCGCGGCGATCCGGAACTCGGCGGTTCCCAAGCGCACCCGTCCGCCTTGTTTGAGGTCGAGCCGAACCACCAGGTCGTCGGAGATGGCGATGGTCTCCGGCGTCAGCGCCTCGCGGAGCGGTATCGCCGGATCCAGCTTGACCTCGCCGTAGAACGGATACGCGTTGGGATCGACCGCCTTCACCGAGACCAGCACGGGATCGCCGCCATCGGCCGGCGACAGCATCGACACCGTTTCGATGATTTGTGTCAGCTTGGCGCCTCGATCCGTGTAGCTCTTCAGAGTCGCTTCCTGCTCCGGAGTGGCCACGGCAAATTGCCGCACCATGATGTCGGCGGCCATTAGCGTACGCGCCTCTTTCAGCAGCTTGGTTTGAAAGGCGCTCGAAAAACCACGCACGCCGGTCAGCGCGCCGACGCCGGCCGCTACGCCAAAGATGACCACCAGGAACTTGAGCGATGACGCGCGCGCTTCACGCCAGGCGATGCGCAGCAGGATGCCGCTCATGCCCCGTTCCGCCGTTCGTCGGAGACCACGGCGCCATCCTTCAGCACCACGATCCGGCGCGCGTGCGCGGCCAACTCGCGGTCGTGCGTCACCAGCACCAGCGTGGCGCCTTCCTGCTGATTCAGGTGCTCCAGCAGGTCCAGGACTTGGCGCCCGTTGGTGGAATCCAGGTTTCCGGTCGGTTCGTCGGCCAACAAGATTGGCGGATGCAGCATGAAGGCCCGCGCCAGTGCGACCCGCTGCTGTTCGCCTCCGGACAGTTGAACGGGATAGTGGTCATGGCGCTCGGAGAGGCCGACGGTATCGAGCAACGACCGTGCGCGCGCTTCGGCGCCGTTCAGTTCGCCGGCCAACTCGGCCGGCAGCAATACGTTCTCTTCCGCCGTCAAGGTTGGGATCAGTTGGTACGACTGAAACACAAACCCGATCTTGCGCGACCGGATGCCAGCCAGTTTGTCCTCCCCCAACCCCGCGATCTCCTCGCCGTCAATCAGAATGCTGCCCGAGGTGGGAGAGTCCAGCCCGGCGAGCAATCCCAGCAGCGTGCTCTTCCCGCTTCCCGAGGCGCCCATAATGGCCGCGAATTCTCCACGCCGGATTTCCAGGTCGATTCCACGCAGGATCTCCACATGGTGGGTCGAGGTCTGAATCGACTTCGTGACGCCGCGAAGCTGAATGATTGGTGTGTCGGAAAGCATCGGGACCAGCTAACTCTTATGATGGCAAGGAGTGGAACGCCGTTGCCTGATCCTGCTGCCGTGGCTCGCCGCCGCGGCCGATACGCGCCCGGTGATCGTGGCCTTTGGCGACAGCCTGACCGCCGGATACGGGCTCGACCCGGGTTTGAGCTATCCCGACTTCCTGCAAAAACGGCTCGATGCGCAGGGCTACCGTTACCGGGTTGTGAACCTCGGAATCAGCGGCGATACCACCTCCGGCGGCGTGTCACGCCTCGGTTCGGCGCTTGCGCTTAAGCCGCGTATCGTGATCCTCGCGCTGGGCGCCAATGACGGGCTTCGCGGTCTGCCCCTCTCGGCGACTCGCGCCAACCTCGACCGCATGATCGCCGAGTTCCGGAACCACGGCGCCGCCGTGCTTCTGGCAGGCATTACCCTGCCTCGAAACTACGGCCCGGATTACATCAAGACCTTCGACGCCATCTACCCGGACCTGGCCAAGAAGTACAGAATTCCGTTAATGCCATTCCTGCTCGAAGGAGTCGCCACCGATGCCCGGCTCATGCAGCCTGATCGTCTCCATCCGACGCCGGAAGGGACAAAGAAGGTCGCCGAAGCGGTCTTCCGCCACCTGCGTCCTTTGCTCAAGAAGTAGAGCTATGCGGCGGAAAATGAACGAACGGACCATGCACACGTTATCGGGCTCATCCCAGTTTCCGACCACGCGATGGACGCTGACGGGGAACTAGGGGAAGCCACCGGCAGGCAGGCTAGCGGTTCCGCTCGTCCTTGGAAACCTTGCCGTCGCGAATCGTGACAATGCGATGCGCGTACTCGGCGATGTCGCGTTCGTGCGTAACCAGTACGATCGTGTTTCCCTGCTGGTACAGACGCTCAAAGAGGCCCATGATTTCCACGCCCGTGGCCGAGTCCAGGTTTCCGGTCGGTTCGTCGGCAAGCAGAATGGATGGGTTATTGACCAGCGCGCGAGCGATGGCGACACGCTGGCGCTGTCCGCCGGACAGTTCGCTCGGCTTGTGGTGCATGCGTTTCTCCAGGTCCACCGAGCGCAGGGCGTCCTTGGCGCGCTCGATACGCTGGTCCGACGGCATGCCGGAGTAGATCAGCGGCAACTCGACGTTGTGCAGCGCCGTGGCGCGCGGGAGCAGGTTAAACGTCTGGAAAACAAACCCGATTTCCTTATTGCGAATCCGCGCCAGGTCGTCGTCCGACATCTCGCTGACCAGGTTGCCGTTGATGTAGTACTCGCCTTTCGTCGGAGTGTCCAGGCAGCCGATCAGGTTCATCAAAGTGGACTTGCCGGACCCCGACGGTCCCATAATCGCCACGTACTCGCCGCGCTTGATCTCGACGTCCACGCCCGACACGGCGTGAATCTCCTGATCGCCCATCACGTACGTCTTCCACAAATCGTAAGTACGGATGACCACGTTGTCCCGTTTAAGCTGCTCGCCTCTTGCGGCCTTCTCCAATACAGCAGTTGCCATGTAGTTCTTATCCTTGTTTACGAATCCGCCTTGGCGGGCACACTGTTGTCTATCTTAACCTTGGCCTGGTTCTTGATGGTCCGGATGACTTTGTAGCTGCCGGTGACGATCTCGTCGCCCTCCTGAAGCCCGGACAGAACTTCGATGTCTGTTGTGCCGGTGATTCCGGTTTTGACTTCGCGGAACTCGGCTTTGCCGCCCTTGACCACGAAAACGCCCTGAAGTTCCTGCTTTCTTTCCTTCTCCGCCACCGGATCGACCTTGGCCGCCGCCTTCACGGTTCCCGGCTTTTCCGGTTCCAGGTCGCCCTTCTGGCGGATCGTCAATGCCTGAATCGGGATCGACAGCGCCTTGCTGCGTGTCGCGGTAATGATTTTCGCCGTACAGGAAAGACCCGGGCGAATCTCTTCCGGCGGGTTATCCAGCGCTACAACCACCTTGAAGTCCTTGGCTTCCTGGCTGGATACCGCGCTCTGGCTGGCGGCCAGACCCGTGGAACGCAAAATCGCGGTGTTGCCAATCTCGATGACGTGGCCCTTGAAAGTCTTACCCGGAATCGCGTCGATCGTCACGTCCGCCTGCTGATCGATCTTGACGTTCACAATATCCGTTTCGTCGACCTTGACTTCGGCCGTGATCAGGCTCATGTCGGCAATCGTCATGATCAGGCTGGCGGAGGAATTCTGGACGCCCGGCACCACGGTCTCGCCGACCCGCACCGGCAGATTAGTCACGATTCCGTCGATAGGAGTGATCGCCTGGTGCTTTTGCAGCACGTCGTCGAACCGGTTGAGCGTCGCCTTGACCTGAGCAACCCGGCGCTGCGAGGACGCCAGTTGCGCGTTGGACTGCTCGCGCTGCGCCTTCATCTGCGCCACACGCGCGTCGGCCTCACGGAGGCTGGCGGCCAGCGAATCGTACTGGGCTTTCTTGGAATCGAACTCCTGTTTGGCGATGAGCTTGTCCTTGAACAGTTGCTGGGCGCGTACGTAATCCAACCGGGCGCGCTCGAGCTCTGCCTTGGCGCGGTCCACGCCGGCCACCGCTGTTAGAAGGTTCTCGTCCATCGCCTTGAGGCCGGCTTCCGATGCCGCGGACTCGGCCATGGCGGAATTCAACGCGGCCGTCTGCGCCTGAACGTCAGCCTGCGCCTGAACCGACTCCAACCGGGCCAGCACCTGGTTCTTCTTGACCCGCTCTCCCTCATGGACCGAGATGTCGGTGATGCGCCCCATCACGTTGGCGCCGATGTTGACGTAATTCTTGGGCTTGATCTCGCCCGACGCGGTAACCAGGCTGGTCAGGTCCTGGCGCACAGCTTTACCCGTCTGGACGGCGACGATGCCACGCTGCCGCAGCTTGATGCTGGCGACGGTCCCTCCTATCGAGGCGACAACCACAAAGATCCCGAGGATCCATTTCCACTTTCGCTTCACAGATTTATGAGGCTCCCTGTCCGGTAAAGACGCGAACACCCTGGAGATTGTTCTTGTATTAATTTACGCGGTGTTTCCACCTGCGCACAATGCCGCCGGTGCACAACGTTGTTTG
>JADZCI010000381.1 GCA_020851655.1 Bryobacterales bacterium | reverse complement strand
GCTTAAGTTTCACCGATTGCAGGACCCTGGACTGCGCTTCCGCCACGAAGCTGCCGACGTCGCGTCCCCGCACGTTCGCCTCGATCGAGATTCGGCGTTGGCCGTTCTCCCGGCTGACCTCGAGTGGACCCTGCTCGCTTTTCAAACTCGCGAGTTGAGCCAGCGGAATGTTCTGCCCCGTGGGCGTTGCCACCAGAAGATTGGCGAAGTCGCTCGCGCTGGAACGTACTGAAGCGTCGAGCCGCACGACGAGGCCGAAGCGCTTGAATCCCTCAAGGACACGGCCCGCCTCGGAGCCCGCAATCGCCGTTTGGATCAATTCCTGAACATCGGAAACGTTGATCCCATGGCGCGCGATGGCCTCGCGGTTCGCCTTGATGCTGAGCACCGGCTGACCGCTCAACTGCTGAACCTTCAGGTCAGCAACGCCTCTCACGCCGGCTACAACTTTGGCGACCCGGCCGGCCTGCTCGCGCAATTCGTCGAGGTCCTCCCCGAAGATCTTGATGACGACATCGGAGCGCGAGCCAACGCCTTCGATCAATTCCATCATTCGGAACTCTATCGGTTGAGAAAAGGTGTAGGCCATCGTCGGAAGCTCCTTCAGTTTGGCCTCCATCTTTTCCACCAGTTCTTCGCGCGATGCCGCGGAGGTCCACTGTTCCCGCGGCTTCAGCAGGACGTAGGTATCGCTGAGGTTGATGCCCATCGGATCGGTAGCAATCTCCGGCCGGCCAATGCGCGTCACGATTTCAGTGACCTCCGGGAACTCCCGCAGCGCCTGCTCCATGGAGTTGGTCATGTTCACCGACTCGGGCAAGGAAACGCCAGGAAGTCTGGCGGCATTGATCGCGAGAGCACCCTCCTCGAGCTTTGGCAGGAACTCCGACCCAAGCCGCGTGGCCAGAGCGCCACAGGCGATGACGAACGCCAGCGCGATCGAAATCGTCAGCCCTCGATGGCGAAGCGTGAATTCGAGAACCGGCACATAGAGGCGCTGCAGGCGCCTCACGACCGGGTTCTCTTCCTCCATCTCGCCCTCCGGCTGTGCCGTCTGGTGCGGCGACTTTCCCTCCTTGAGGAAGATGGCGCACAGCGCCGGAATCAGCGTCAGGCTCAGAACGAGCGCTCCCGAAAGCGCGAGGATAACCGTGAGCCCCATGGGGCGGAACATCTTGCCCTCTATCCCAACCAGCGACACGATCGGCAGGTAGGCCGCAATGATCAGGATTTCGCCGAACTGGCTCGCCTTGCGCACCTCGACGCTGGCGGCGAGAATCGCCGCCCGGCGTTCCTGGCCGCTCAACGCCCGGCCGAGCCGATGGCGTTCCTGCGACAGCCGCCTCACGCAGTTCTCGACGATGATCACCGCCGCATCGACAATCAGCCCGAAGTCGATCGCGCCGAGGCTCATCAGGTTCGCCGAGATGTTGAATTGCCTCATGCCGATGATGGCCACCAGCATCGATAGTGGAATCGCGGCCGACACGATCAGGCCCGCCCGGATCTGCAGCAAGAAGAGGAACAGCACCGCGACTACGATCAAGCCGCCCTCTGCGAGGTTCTTCACCGCCGTGCGCACGGTGCGGTCCACAAGATCCCTCCGGTCATAGAAGATGTTGATCCCGACTCCAGGCGGCATCGCCTGCTCCAGTTGCTTGAGTCTCTCCACGACGCGTCCCGCGACCTGCCGGCTGTTCTCGCCCTTGAGCATCATCGCCACGCCCATGACGGTCTCGCCCTTGCCGTTACGCGTCGCCGCACCCTGCCGGATCTGCGATCCGTATCGCACCGTAGCCACCGAGCGCACATACACTGGTGTTCCTCCGCCTGCGGCCAACACCACATTCTCGATGTCGCGCAGCGACTCAATCATGCCGACGCCCCGGATCAGTTGCTGCTCGCCGCCGCGCTCCAGATACGCGCCGCCGACATTCAGGTTGTTGCGCTTGAGCGCCTCGATCACCTGCGGCACCGTGAGCCGGAAGCCGACCAGTTTCGCTGGGTCCACCAGAACTTCGTACTGCTGTTCTTCGCCCCCATAGCTGTTGACCTCAATCACGCCCTGGACTGTCCGAAGCTGAGGCTTGACGAACCAGTCGAGCACCGTCCGGAGTTCCATCAGGCTGTACCTCTTGGGCGAGCCGGGCTGAACTTCCAGGGTGAATTGCACGATCTCCCCCAGACCGGTGCTCACCGGCGCCAGTTCCGGAATGACCCCATCGGGCAACTGCTGCTGTGCCTCCAGCAGCCTCTCGAGCACGAGTTGCCTGGCACGGTAGATATCGACGCCGTCATCGAAGACCACGGTCACCTGCGACAGCCCGAACTGCGAGATCGAACGCACTTCCTCTTTCTGCGGAAGATTGCTCATTGCGACCTCGATCGGGAAGGTGACGTACTGCTCCATCTCAAGTGGCGTGAACGAGGGCGCTTTCGTATTGATCTGCACCTGATTGGTGGTCACATCGGGAACCGCGTCCACGGGAAGGTCGAGCGCGGCGTAGACGCCGGCGATCACCAACAATCCCGCCAGCGCCACCACGGCGTAGCGGTAACGAATGCTCCACGCCAACGCGCGATCAATCATGGCCGTGCTCCGATTCCAGTTCCTTGGCCAGGAACGCCGACTTGAGCTGGAACGCGCCCTTCACGACGACGGGTTCTCCCTCTTTTAGGCCCCCGCCGATCTCGAGCCGGGCGCCATCGCCCAACACCTGAACTTCGCGCGCCTCGAAGTGCAGATCTGCCTTTCTCACGAAGACAACCTGCCTGCGGTTGATAGTCTGTACCGCTTCGGAGGGTACGGTCAGCGCCATGTGCGTGTCCGTGGTCGGGATGGCGAGATTCGCGAACATCTCGAGTTTCAATTTGCCTCCAGGGTTGGCAAGTTCGCAGCGGACGGCGGCCGTGCGCGTCTGCGGATTGAGGATGTCCTTGATCGCCGCCACCCTGGCCTCGAAGACCTCGCCGGCGTAGGAATCCACGGTGATGAACACGGGCTGATTGATCCGAATCCGGCCAAGGTCCTTCTCATACACCTGAGCCTCGACATACACGCGGCTGAGGTCGGCGACCGAAAAGAGGATGCTGCTCGAATCGATTACATCGCCCGGCGCGGCTTCGGTCTTGATGACGACGCCGGCAAAGGGCGCACGAATCGTCGTCAGGGATGCGTCACCGTTGAAAGAGGCCCCGAAGCGTTTGAGCCGGGTCTCGATCCCCGCCAGGGTGCTCTGCTGCGCGCGTACGGCCTCTTCCAGCGCCCTGGCTTCGGACTCGGCGGCTTCGTATTCCTTGGCCGGAACGGCGCCGACCTCCAGGAGGTTTCGGGCTCTGTCGGCCTGACGCCGGGAATTCGCCAATTGGATTCGGATGCGCTGAAGTTCGGCGCGTGCGGCATCGATCTGACTCGATAGCTCGCCAGCCTCGATGTTGTCGAAGTGGGCCAACACCTGGTCCTTTTCCACGCGGTCGCCGATCCTGGCCAGCACCCGCATAACGCGTCCGCGCGCCAGAGGGCGGAGGTGAACAATGCGGCTGTCGATGGGTTGCACCGTTCCGGTCGCCTTGATCTGGACCTCGACCTTGCCGGGCTTCACCTCCTCGATGACGAGCCCGGCGCGGCGCTGGGCTTCGGCGCTCAACTCGACGACGTTCGCTTCTTCGATGTG
>JADZCI010000380.1 GCA_020851655.1 Bryobacterales bacterium | reverse complement strand
GCCGGCAAACAGATTGCTTTTCTAAATTGCACAAGCCCCCTAAAGTGCTATAGAGGGAGCATAGAGCAGATTTAGTTCTCTGACAATAATCGAAAATCACTAGAAAATGCAGATTTTTGATGAGTTGCCGGAATTACGCGGGTCGCGAAGGCTACGCGGTTTCTGTTAATTGATTTCGTTATAGGAGGGGTTGGTACGCCCGAGAGGATTCGAACCTCTGACCTTTTGCTCCGGAGGCAAAAAACATCAATCACTTACAAGCAGCGGTGTATGAAAACACAAGACTTGCGAGTTGATGCCGTGGACCCTACTTGGACCCTGAAGGCCAGTTTTCGGTCCCTTGGACCCTGCCCGGACCCTGCTTTCCACGTTGGTAATTCACGTGCTTTCGCGCGTACGCGCGCGATCGCTTCCGCCCTCCGAAAACCCGTCCAAAATATGTTGCTCAGAGAGGATTTGAAAATCTCCCTATAGGAGCGGGATCGGAACACGCCTACATCGGCCATGTGGACGGCTGGCGGGTGCGTGCAATGTCGCGATGTGGAATCCAATCGGTGGCGGGAGTGATGTGGTACGCCCGGCTGGATTCGAACCAGCGACCTCGTGCTCCGGAGGCACGCACTCTATCCATCTGAGCTACGGGCGCAAACCAGGAATGCCTCTACAGGATACCAAGAATCGGAAGTGGTCTGCCATGCTGATGCGGTGCGACCATGTGGACATGCCAACCGCGCTTCCATTGGCGCTCACCCGCCAAACCCTCCGTGCCCAGGTCAACCGCGCCGAGATGATGTTCATCGAGTCGAAGGCCAAGGCGGCGGGCATGAGCGTGGGCAACTACGTCCGGTCCCTGCTCGGCCTGCCGGAGCGGGCGGCGGGCCGACCGACGCGCGCTCAGATGGAAGCAGAGCAGGACCAGGCGTGGCAACTCCTTCAGTCGATGGGGATTGATCCCACGTCGTTCTTCCCCGCCGACGAGTCCTGGTTAGACGATTACAAATAGCCGCTCACGCCGCGATCCGGTACGGCGCCCCGCACCGCGCCCGCCAGAACCGCGCGTGCAAGTCGTGGCAATAATCGAGCGCGAGCGCGCGGCCGAGGACGTCAACCACCATCCTGGCGCCAGGCGCGTTGAGGGAGCGCCGCGCGAGGGCCGCGCGGTCGCCGGCTTGGATCAGTTGTTGGCATGCCTCGCACGCGAGCCAGTCCTCCACCGACCGCGATCCGAACACGTCGTGGAAGCTATCGGCGGGATACCGCCAGGCCGGGTCGGGCACCGAGCAGAAATCGCAAATCATAATTGTGATTGGCCGTTACTGCTCATCGCGCAGCATTCCTACGAGCCGCCACGCGCTGACCGGGGCGCGGAACAACTCCGCGATGTCTTCGTGTCCGTGCTTGGCGGCGATCCTGGCTAGGACCATGCGGTGCTCCGAGGACGGGGCGGCTTCACCGTTTTCCCACCGGGAGACGCATATCCGGTTGGGCGCGATTGCTACACGCATCTTCGCCGCCGTCTTCGTGATCTCTTTCGCGAGGTCATCCTGGCCCCATCGCATCCTGGCACGCAGGTCCACAACGGCCCTGCTCAGGCCCTTTTGCATTGCATTGATCGTTGGCTTCACGCCGCAAGTGTTCGCCTTTCTTCCTCATCCCCTACGCGCGGCCGGTTGTGAATCGAGCAGAGTACCTGAGGGAAAATGGAGAGGAACCGCCGGTCCCGTCTACTCTGAATCTCTTTCATCCGTGGGGCCAGATCGTGTACAATCAGATTATGTAGTGGGGCCACCACGAAAGACAATTATGACCCCATGGTGACGATTTCGTCAAGCGCGAAGGAGGATTATGTCGGAGAACATCCGCAGGATCAACCTGCGGTTCACTCCTGAGTATTTCGATAAGCTCGATGAGAAGCGCTTTCGATCCCGGCTCAGCTTCCAGGAACTGGGAGCGCGGTTATTCGACAACTGGCTGTCGGGCGATGGCGATGTGCCGTTACACGGCTCGCTCCGCAAGCCGGCCGACTCACTACTGGAAAGACTCGCCATCATTCAGGCGCGCGGCGACAAAGGCCTGCTCGCGCTGATTCAGAAGGCGATCGACGTTTCCTATTCTGTCATGCAGCACTCGGTCACCCCGGAAGAACTTGCTCACCTCAAAGCTGTCGCTTACGGCGAAGCGCAGCCCGCTCCCAAACCCCAGGCAGACGAACCAAAGACGCGCCGAGGAAGGGCTCGGAAGATAGCGTGACCAGTGCGACGGCACGGGCGGTGCGGCTACGCCAGCCACCCTCGCCGTGGATTTGTTCTTGAACCAAGGCTGAAGCCTTGGGTGGTGGTATTCATATGGCGCAAACAATTTGGAAGGGCCGTCTCGTCTTCGGCCTGCTTTCGATTCCGATCAAACTCCGCCCCGCCGCTCGGCGAGATCGGTTGCCATTCCGCAACGTCTATGGCATCGATCAACCGGCCGCCGCAAAAGCCGCTACGGCGGGCAACGGTGCTCCGGCGAACGTGGTCTCGTTTCCGAGCAGCGGCCCCTTGCCCGAGCCGCCTCTCCCCGATCATGTCGCGCCCGTTCACATGGCGTTACGTGGGCGAGGATGCGACCACACTGCTCGCCCGGAACGCCATCTTCAAGGCGTACGCCTTGGAGGGGAACAACTACGCCGTTTTTCGCCAGTCCGAACTCGCCGCCCTGCGCGCGAGCAAGGCGAGCGACCTGCCGGTCACGCACTTCGTAGACCCGAGCGAGATCGATCAGAAGTACTACGACAAGTCCTACGACGTCTGGCCGGATCGCGGAGGCGAAAAGGGCTACGAGTTGTTTTCGCTCGGGCTGCGGGATACCGGGTTCGTCGCGATTGGCGAAGTGCCGCTGTTCGGGCGCGAGCGGAGCGTGGTGATCCGGCGGGGCCGCCGTGGGCTCGTCTTGCACACGCTGTTTTGCGCCAAGGAGGTCAACTTCGATGACGAGTACGACCTGAAGCCGGGGCTGGCCTCCGACAACGAACTCGAACTCACGCGGGCCCTGATGAGGGCGCAACGCGGGACGTTCGATCCGGCGGGGTTGAGGGACAAGTTTCAGGAACGTGTGCTTGAATTCGTTCTCACCCGGTGCCAGGCCGTATTCCCCATGGTGGCCGGCGACGCCACGCCGCGAACGGCGCCGGTTGTGGACATTGCCGATGCGCTGCGCCGGAGCATCGACGCCACACGAAAGCCGCCGCGGAGCGAGGCGACCGGACGATCACCACGGAAAAAGGACAAGCGCCAGACGAAACAGCCGAGACCTGCCAGGCGTAACCGGTGCCGGCTTGATCTTCTCCTCGGCCTACTTGCGTTTGCGGAGGTGCTGGTTCAGCCCAGCCAATAGCTGATCCAGAGGGATCTTAAACGCCTCCGAGATTCGGAGGAGCGTGAAAACGGTGAACGGCCGCCCGGCTTCGATCTTCTGCCAGTGACGAACGCTGAAACCATAAAAGATCATGTCTTCCTGGGTGAGCCCGTTTTCCTCCCGGTAGGACCGAATCCGGTTGCCCAGCGCGCGGAAGAACCGTGCGTAGTTGGCCGGCAGGTCTCGATGGGCGCCCACCCTTCCAGCGTTGGTTTATAGCCGTCCAAAAGCCCACGCCCAAAAAGGCGTATTCTTTCAGGCCGCTCGCGGTCCTGGTACGAATAGGCGGGTTCTGTCACGGAAAAAACATCGACTTGGCTCTTGTGCCGCCGGCAAAAAGAGATTAGGATGTTTTTGTACCACGCGGTAACGGTGAGCGGCCTTGGACGTGGCATGAGCACGAGATGCCACGCCGTCCCAGATTTGTGCAAGTTCGAATTGCCCATGCTCAGGATCTTTCGTGCCGCTGCGTCGCCGTTACGCCCCGGCTTCACGACTCATGCCGCAGGCGGACCGGCTTGCTGTGCCGCATGGACCGCCATACCCCTTCTGCTGCCCAGCGGAACACCAACCAGGATAATTCCATGAAATACATCCTTGCCCTACTGCTTGCGCTCCATGCTGCGCTGGCGCAAACCGGAACGACCGGAGCGGCCAGCATCGGCGGGACGGTTGTTGACGCTAAGACTCAGAAGCCTGTTCCGGCCGCGCTGGTGACCGCCGGCCGGGCGGGCGCACCGCCGTTCACCAGGAACACGAGAGCGGGCGGCGATGGCGCCTACCAGATTCAGGGGCTCACGCCGGGCAATTACCTGGTTTGCGTTCAGGCCGGCGATCAGTACTTGAACCCCTGTGAGTGGAATGGAAGCCCTGCTGGGGTCACGCTCGCTTCGGGGCAAACGGCGACCGGGATCAAGATTGCGCTTACACTGGCATCGGTTCTGAACGTCCAGGTAAAGGATGCGCAGAAGGCTTTGGGCCAATTGACGAAGGATGGCCGTCGCCCGGACCTGAGCATCGGCGTATGGGGACCCCGAGGGCTGTACTACCCAGCCCGCAGGGTGAGCGCCCCGGCAGGCACTGCAGGTCCTCAGGCCAGCATTCCTACCTACAGCTACCAGCTTGCGGTGCCGCGCGATACCGCACTGAACTTCTCTATCGCCAGCCGCGATCTGAAGCTCGGCGACGCCAACGGCGTGGCGCTTTCCGCGAACGCCAGCCGGCAGGCATTCCAGCACGCGACCGGCGACGCCAATCCGAAGAGCTTCACATTCACGGTGCTGGGGAAGTTGCCCTGAGGTCGAATGCTGCGCTGCGGATCACAGATAGCTCGGCGCGAAGAACCGGTACTGCGCCTGCATCGCGATGGGCGCGGCGTGCAGGTAAACCATGGTGGTCTCCACGAAGGCGTGGCCGAGCTGCTCTTTGATAGCGAGGATGTGCGCGCCGCGGATCAGCATGTTCGTGGCGAGCGAATGCCTGAACAAGTGGGGCCAGACGCGCTTGGTAATGCCCGCCCGTTTGGCCACGACACGCACAAGCTTCGGAGGTCCTGCGTTCCGTAGGGATGGCCCTTTTGCAGCGTCACAAACAGCGGCTCGTCGGGTCCGGTTCCCGCCCGGTCGCGATGGAGATAGTCGAGCACGACGCCGGCGCACGGCGCGGCGATGGAGGCATCCCAGTCTTTCTGGCCTTTGCCGCGATGCACATGAACGATCTGCGAGGCCACGTCCACGTCTGCAATCTTCAGTCCGCACAGTTCCTTGTTGCGCAAGCCGGAGTATGCGAGCAGAGTCAGGATGGCCTTCTCGCGGACGTTGCGGCAGGCAGCCAGCATGAGGGTGATTTCAGCCTCGCTGAGCGTGCCGCGAATCATGCGCTTCGGTTTCTTGGGACGCCCGAGATGGATGGGGTTGCCGATGAACTCGGTGTACCGTTCGAGCGCGAGCGAGGTGTTGACCACGTGGCTATAGGAAGCGCCCGACTTCCGCATCTTCACGATCAGCGAATCCAGAGCCTGATGCTGGGGATTCAAGCCGATGGTGGGGTAAAGGCGACGGATGGCGCTGACGTATCCAAGGATGGTGCACTCTGTGAGGCCGCGACGGGCGCAGAGGTATTCCGCGAATGCTTCGAGTTTGCGTTCGAATTTCGTATCAGACGAGGTGGGGGTAGTCATGCGATCTCCTGGGCCGCTCCACGCGGGCACAAGAGTGCGCCGCGCGTGCGGCGGGGGTGCAGGTTACCTTCCTTCCACCTCGCGAAGTTTGGCCCAAGCCGGCCGCTTATCGGCGGACCAGGATAAATCCAAGTTGAGAGGACAGCACAAATGATTCGTACTTGCTCATATCTGAGGAATCGCCGGGGCGTACTCGCGGCTGGCCTGGTGTTGGCGGCAATGGCGGCCGTGCCGCTGCCGATGTGGGGCCAGTGGAACGGCACGAATCCCGTCTGGACCAACAGCAACGTCGGGATTGGGACGGCGAGCCCGAGCCAGAAACTCAGCGTATTTGGAGGTCTTAATCTGCGCGGGGGCGGCCTTGGCCTTCTTACGTGGGACACCGATGCAAGCATCTATGGGCACTCCAACTATCTCATCGTTGGGACAAACGGGATTGAGCGCATGCGCATTGATCCTTACGGCAACGTCGGCATAGGGACGACGAACCCGCAATACAAGCTCGCCGTCAGCGGAAATATCGGCGCCCTGGACATCATCGTCACCAACACGGGCTGGTCCGATTACGTGTTCAAGCCCGGCTACCGGCTGCGCCCGCTGAGCGAGGTCAGCCAGTACATCCAGAAGAACGGCCACCTGCCGGACATTCCCACCGAAGCCGAAGTCAAGGAGAAGGGCGTGAGCCTAGGCGACATGCAAGCCAAGCTGCTGGCCAAGGTCGAGGAACTCACCCTGCACATGATCCAGCAGGAGAAGGACAACCGGGACCTGCGCGACCAGATGAACCAGCAGACGAAGGAAATCCAGGAACTCCGCGAGCGCATGGCGCTCCCGGCGAAGGACGCGGCCGGCGCTCTCACCCCAGCAGCCCCCAAATAGGAGCCCGCGATGAGAGAGTCGAAACAACGTAGGGTCCCGAGTGCCCTGGTGCGGCCGGCGCTCTGGTTTTGCGCCTGCAACCTGCTGGCGGCCGCCCTGGCCGCGCAGTGTACAAGTCCCACTCAGGTGCCCAACGGCACGTACACATCAGGCGACCACAGCCAGGTCGACAACAACGCCCTCGCTGCATCCAACTTCTCCGTCAGCAGCGGTGCGACGGCAACGTTCGTGGCGGGCAACTGCATTCACCTTGGTCCGGGCTTTCGCGCGAACGCCGTCGGTGCCACTGTGCCGACGACATTTCACGCATGGGTGGATATCGCGCCGTCGGCAGTTTCTTTCCTACCCTCCAACCAAACCGGCCTGAGTCAGCCCTTCACGTGGACAGTCTCGAGCCCAGCCGGACGCAGCAATCTCTCTCACGTCTTTGCCCTCTTCAATACTACTTCCGCTTCAACTTCAAACGCGTGCTACATCCATTACGACGTGTCGACGAACCTGGTTTATCTGGCCGATAACGCGAGCACCAACTGGCTAGGCGGATTTGTGCCGTCGGGCTCCGGGAGCGCGACGAACTCCCAGTGCACGATCTCGGGAACCGGTTCCTCACCGAATCCCACGAGTTCGGGCACGCAGCTTGGCTTGACTCTGAATGTCACCTTCAATGCGACGACATTTTCGGGAGCCAAGAATGAGTACCTCTACGCTCTCGATGGTGCTGGTGTGTCTACCGGATGGCAACAGATGGGAACGTGGACGGTGGGGAACCCGACCGGGTTCACACCAATTCGCATCAGCGCGGGAGGGCCTTACACCGATTCGCTGGGCCAATACTGGGCCGCCGATTATGGATATCTTCAGAGCCTCGGTACGTGGTCAACTACCGCGATCATCAGCGGCACATCGGACCAGAGGCTGTACCAGACCGAGCGCTACAACTATCCCGGCCCCCTCGTTTACCAGTTCGGCGTCCCAAACGGCAATTACACGGTGACGCTGAAGTTCGCGGAAATCTATGACTCGGCGCCGGGCCAGCGATATCAGAATATCGCGCTGAACGGCACGACTGTGGTCACCGGCCTCGACGTTTGGATAGCAGCGGGAGGTCCCAACCGGGCATACGACCGGAGTTTTCCCGTGACCGTGACCAATGGCCAGTTGACGATCTCGCTGACCTGTACCAGCCCCAACAATTCCGCCGAGGTGAACGCAATACAGATCGTGGCTGGAGGGGCACCGCAGCAGTTCTCCCTCACGACCGCAGTGAGTCCGGGGGGAAGCGGGACCCTGAACTTTAGTCCGCCATGCTGCACATACAACCCAGGGACCCCGGTCACCATCACGGCAACTCCCGGAAGCGGCTACCAGTTCAGCAGTTTCACGGGCGTGGATTCCAGCAACGGTTCAGTCGGCTACGTGACCATGAACGCCAACCGGAACGTTACTGCAAACTTCACGGCCTCGCCGCCCAACATCACAGGCATTTCTCCGGCCTCGGGTACGGTCGGGACTCCGGTGACGATTACCGGAACGGATTTTGGCACCTCAGGCACGGTTTCATTCAATGGCACGCCTGCTCAGCAGATAGATTCTTGGAGCCCAACCACTGTAATAGCCCGCGTACCGGTCGGAGCGACTACAGGAGCGATCAGCTTAAGCACTGGCGGGTACCAAACATCCTATCAGGCTCAGCAATTTCAGGTTACTGCGATCGGTGTCACGGTGAGCCCGACGAGCGTGACCCTGGGCCAAGGACAAACTCAGCAGTTCACCGCCACCGTGACAGGGACGACCAACCAGCAAGTGACGTGGAGCGTAGCGCCAACGGGGGCGTGGAGCATATCGTCGACCGGGCTGTTTACGGCTCCGGGGACCATCGCAGCGCTGCAAACCGTCACGGTTACGGCCACCAGCGTCGCCCAACAAACGGCTACAGGCACTGCGACGGTTAGCTTGGTTCCTCCCACACCAACGATCACTTCCCTGTCGCTGCCGTCCGGACCAGCGCAGGTTGGACTCGTTATCAATGGCTCCAATTTCGGCTCCGCGCAGGGCAGCGTCGCAATCAAGGGATTGACCGGAGGCGACAGGGTTCTAACGGTGATCGGTTGGAGCACCAACAGCATCACAGTGCAGGTGCCAGGCACGACGCCGCAAGGTGCCGGACAGGTTCAGGTGACGACCTCCGGGAACGCAACGAGCAATCAGGTGCCTTTCACGGTTTCCGCCACCTTCGGGTGCAATTTCTGAGGCCAGGAGAGCTTGACTATGAGATTCCAGTATTTCGCAATTGCTCTTCTCTTCCTACCAATTCTCGTGGCGGCCGACGAGCCGGGGAATGGTGAATTCGCGTGCTCCTTGGTCCGCGGCTCCGCTGATCTGCGAGTGGACGGGTCTCTATCGGATTGGGACGCGCGAACAGCTACGCACCCACTCAGATGGTCGAAGCACCACAGCGGAGGATTGCCCGACAACAGCACGGCGACGGCGCGCTGCGTGGCAGATGATTCGTTCCTCTACTTAGGGGTTTCGATTAGCGCCAATCCGCTGCGTTTCGAAACGATGCCATTCAACCAGGCGTGGCGAAACGATGCCGTCGAGGTGTTCCTCTCCAGTCGCGCGGCGGGCCCATCAGCACACATCGGCACGGGCCTGTTACGCGTGTCGTCGGATTCTATGGGACGTGCGGTCACCGAGGGCTCTATTTCCGTGAGGGACGGCGCCCACACTACCCGCAAATTCTCTTACCCCTTGCTATGGGAAGCATCCGGTGTCAGAACGGGCCTGCAGGTGGTCCCGTCCGGTTATTCCGTCGAAGTCGCGATCCCCAGGCACTCGATCGGTTGGACCGAAACTGCGGCGGCACCGGGACTATCGATTAATGTCCGAGTTCGTCGGACCTGCGGTCAGAAGCCGTGCCCGGCTGTCATGCAGACGTCTGACGATCCCTACAACGCCAGCCCCGAAGGCGACGAACTGTACCGCCCGATGTCGCTCGGACGGGTCTTCCGGACTACCAACCGCCCCTCGGCGAGCAGACCTGACGGTGAAGCGACCGGCGCGTTAGTGTATGGCGCACTCTTGCGGCTGGACGCATTCGATTCAGACGGCGCCGTGGCGCTGCTGCGGGAGTCGCAGGATCGCCGCCTCCTCCCAATCGCGGGGATAGCCCTGTTGGCGCGGGGCCATCTCGAATCCGCACGCTCTGTTCTCGGCAACATCGGCTCGGGCGAGATCGGCGACGGAGTTCGCGTATGGGTCAGAGAAACAAGGGCCCGCACTCACGCCCTTCAAGGTGCCTCCTCCCTAGCGGAGGGTGAGTACGCCGTGCTTGCTGCCTCCACCAATCCGGTGTTTCAGGACATCGGAGTAGCGGGGCTAATCGATCTCGCGCTAGCCGAGGGTAAAGGCGATGCTGCGTTGGCAACCTACAATGCGGCTTTCGGCGGACCAACCGCGCCGGGCATGCGATCGGCATCCCGGATCGCGGTTTGGCTAGAGAAGCAGGCTCGCGTGGCCGAGTCAGTCAACGTGCTTAACCGACTCGCGGAGTCCGAGTGGGCCGACGATTCCGAGCGCGCCTGGGCTCTCCTGCAGCTTCAATCGCTTTCGCAGCGGAACGGCGATATCGAACACGCCGCCGCCACGGGCTGGCGCCTTCAGGCACTTGCGCCGTCCGGGGATCCTTCGGGGGAAGCGGGTCTGAAGAAGCTGATCGCCATGATGAACTTCGGACGGATCACTACTGTGGCGGCTCCGGCCTTCTCTGAGTCCTACCGGCGCTTCCTTGACGCAAATCCCGGCGCAACAGATCCCGCAAGGCGGATTGCGTATGCCGCGCAATTGTGGTGGGAAGGGAAGTCCGATGCAGCAACGGAGCTTTACAACGATATCTCGAGTGAACTCGGCGCCCGGAGAAAAGATCGCGCCGCCGCTTTGCTCAACTTGCAGCGCCTTCACCTTGAGTCCGGTCACGTGGAGCGCTCGGTGGAAACGGGCTTGGCAATCCAGGATGTGTTCCCCGAGGACGTGCGCTCCCGCCTCGCAAGTTGGCAATTGATGCATGCGGCGAACGCCGCTGGCGGAGTGCCAATCTCTCTTGATCAACAAGTCCAGAAGTTCGAGAGGGCGCTCGCCAGAGATATTCGAGGCTTGGCGGACGACTCCATAGGCGCGGCACAGAGGAGCGCACAGGCACTGTTGATTCAGTTCGAAAAGGAGCTCAACCAACGATGACTCGCCAGTGGTTCGTATCGGCTCTTGCGTTCGCCACAGTGGGCGCGCATGCCAACGCTCAAGCGCCAAAGAATCTCACCTCGTTGCCGCCCAGCGCGTTCGAACACGTTTATCGGCACGTTAAGCACTTGCAGACGGTTGACACAGCCGCGGCGGCGAGCGGCCGTTCCAGCAACCTCAGCGCCTACTACAAGAACCTCGGTGGCCTGACACAGCAGCAGGCCGATGCGATGCGAACCGTGTCACTGGCGGCCCTGGCGGAATTGGATGCGCTCGATGCACAGGCCAAGGACTTGATCCTCAAGGCCCGTGCGGAAGTGCGCTCAAGAAAACTTCTGCCCGGCCAGAAGCCGCCCGACCCGCCACCTCAGCTTGCGGCGCTCCAGGGAGCCAGAAAAGCCGTGCTGGCAAAGTATCGGGCCAATCTGGTCCAGGCCGTGGGGCCAACCGCTTTCGCCCGCCTGGAACAGGCCTTGATCACGAAGTACAAAGTCGGACCGCAAGCCACCGCGCCCAACCCAGGCCCAGGACATTAACTATGCATGCGAATCTCTTGATCGTGCCTGCATCAACATTGGCGATCTGTCTCCTTTTTGCGCCGGCGGCGCGTGCCCAGGTTGAGGGCTGTCCGGAAGACAACTGCGTCGAGTCCGAAACCTCCATCGTCTATAACCCTCAGACCAACCAGATGGATGCGTTCACGACGGCCACGACGGACTACACAACCTCCTACTGGTACGACCTCTGCGTGGATCTCGCGGTGGGCCGGCTGAACGGACCATACCTGGTGAACGCGACCAACCTGATACCAAGCGGCAACCCATGGTGTGCGCCTGCGCAGACAACCATGGAGAAGCCCGGCAGCGTGGCGGCCAGCCCGGGGCGCCAATACTATGCTGTGGGGTTGGCCCAACTGCGTGTCTATTACGAGTATTGGATTGTCGTGCCATTTCCTACGTGTGGCGCGTACTGCGAGGGCTACTGGTATGACGCTTTAGGTTATAGCGAGCTCATCTCGACCCAGCCGTCGAGTGCTGAGTGGCCGTCGATTGTGTACACGTATCCTATCGTTCTCGTGCCTGTACCCGTCGTTTATCAAGAGATCGCGATGGCCGGTTCAGCGGATACGGCGTGGTCGCCGCCAGTGATCTATTCGGTCAGTCCAAACCAGTGGCCAGCGGGGCAAGCAACCACGTTCACGATTTCCGGCGACGGATTCGGTTATGATCCCGACCTGACCATCAGTGGTGCCGGTATCGTCAGCTACACGCCGAAGTGCGCGTCGGCTCCGTCTCCGCCGTGCAATACTCAAATCGTGGCAACGGTGACCATCGACGCAAACACGCCGGGGGGGATGGTTGAGACGATCACGGTTACAGCCAACGGTTTGAATCCGAGCGGCTTCCTTCCGGTTCCCATTCAGGGCCAGTCCGGGCAGGCAACGGCTCAGGCGACCACACAGGCGTTCATTCCTCCCGTGCCGCAGATCTGGTTCAACGGAAGCAACATCGCAGGGCAAACGGTCGCCGTCTATGTGGGGCAGCGAATCCCGCTCACAGCCGTTGTTAGCCTGCCAAATGGAGCGTCGCCAACCAGCCAGTCCTGGAACCGTGTAGTGCAGTCCTCGGGACTGTCGGGGACGGTCGTTGCCGGCTACAACCCTCAGCAGGCCAGCGGCACTGTCATCACGCTTCCGGTCGCGACGCCAGGGACCTGCCAGACCCTCAGTGAATCCTGCCTCACGTTCTACTGGGTGGACGCCGGAACCTGGCAGTGGCAATATACATACACTTACGCTAACCAGAGCAGGTCCGCAATCGCCACGTTCAATGTACTGGGCCCGGTGACGGCAACTCCTGAAATCACTACTCAGGTGGGATCGGCCCAAGCCCTCGTTAATGCTGGCGTTCCTGGAATGTACCTCGCCGGCGTGCAGTTCCAGACGGGCCAAGTAGGCATCCTTTTCCAAACGCCAGCATTGCCCGCGCCGGGTAATAATGGTACTTATCACTGGGTTCAGATTGTAAATAGCGATCAAATCAGGCTGCGGAACCAGGACGGCGTGCTGACGTGCCTCTCGCCAGCCGGTTTTCCGGCTCTCGATAATCACTATCCATACGGCACCCCCGGCGGCAGCTTGTTTTCGGTAAACCGTCCAAATGATACCGCCACCGACAACCCCGCCATAAACCTGACCTCCACTTGGGGTGAGGCGCAGCGGCTTTTCTCAGCGACTATGTACTTGATGTGGGACCCCACGTTGCCAGCTGGCTGTACTGCTGCAACGGCTACAAACGCTTCCACCTGCACCTCGATTCCTGTGCCCTTGGCCTCGGTCGCTTGGCAGTTTCCAGGAAATGCAATCAACACACTCCAGACGCAGCCGCCGCCCAACGGAACCACATGGTTGGTGCCATGTGGACCCGGGCAGGCTGGTCAGTGTGCGGCTGTTGCTCCAGGCACCGATCCGAGACAATCGTTCCCCCAATGGAACAAGACCTTTATAAACGGGCAATACGCTTGTAACTGACGCACGAAAGGGGTGGCATATGCCAAAGTATCTCGAAGCTGCAGTAACAATTTTCATTGCTGTGGGAATATCGGCCAACTCAATAGCATGGTGTCAGGCCTCCCTTGACAGCGGATCGCAACGCCGAAATCATGCGTTGTCAATCCGCAGCAAGCAGCCCGAATTCAGGGTTGGAGAGGAGATAGCGATCGAAGTTACTTTTACGAACACTTCCGAGAAGCCTGTCCTTGCGGCACCAGTACTCCCCACCGCCGAGGTGTCTTACAAACTCGACGTACGAGACGAGAAAGGGGATCCGGTGCCCGAAACGAGTTATGGGCGGAAGCTCAGGGCTGGGAAGGACGATTCCGGCCGAGAGACGGTCACTGTGTTCCAAACTGCGCCCTTGCGATATCTCCAGCCCGGCGAAAGCATCAAGGAGCAGATCGTCCTCAACAAGCTGTACGACCTATCCAAGCCCGGAGCATACACAGTGCAAGCTCAGGCTCAGAGCGATAACGAAGGTAAAGCCAAATCCAATAGATTCACGATCACAATCAAGGCAGGCGCTTCCAAATAGGCATTAGGTACGCGCAAAATGACCCAGCCAAAGTGGGGTGCCCATATCCAGCGCGGTTCCACGGCGGCCAACTCCAACATGCGCCAATCCAACCCTCTGGATATTCATCCGCGATAACGCAATTTCCTGTTTGCGATTCTCATCCACTTTGCTCTTCGGATCCTGGATCGCGGCGCGGGCCGTTACGGGCGCGCCTCCGTTGCGCCGCCAGCCGCCAGCAACGTCGAGATCGGGCGGCTTGGTGGTGTCTGGGTCTCCGCAGTTTTTGGTGCGCTTCTTCTGGATGCCTGTTCGTCCTGCCGTTGGATACCCGATGATCGTGTAATCAAGCGTCGTGGAGGGCTTCGAGTGGCCAGCGATCTTGCTGACCTCGATGCTGCTGCCGCCCACGTCCTGCCGCCACGTAATGTTTGGCGCGGCGCACGGAGTGCGGGCCGAAGCCGGGGAACTCGCATTGGCAGGCTAAGCCGCCGACTCCTTCGAATTGATCGCGACCACCTTGGCCTTCTCCTGCTTGGCCCGCCGCGCCTGGGCCAAGTGCTCGCGTTGGCGGTTGCTGGGGCCGGAACCACCGTCCTCGGGCGCCGCCTTCGCCAGCCGTTCCTGGATGGCGCGCGTCAACGCCTCCTGCCGGTCCAGCCCGACGAACGTGTACTCGCCAGTGATGTTGATCTCGCTGTGGCCCGCGATCTTGCTGGCCTCGATGGCGCTGCCGCCGACCTCCTGCCGCCACGTGATGTTGGCGCGGCGGAACGAGTGCGGGCCCAAGCCGGGGAAGTCGCAACCGACCTCCTGCGCGGCGTCGTGAAGCGCTTTGCGGACACCCGAGTCCCATAGCGGCTTCGACACGTCGCTGGACTGCGGGAAGATCCAGTCGTTCGGGCCGCGCCGATCCAGTTTCGCGATCCAGTCCAACAGGCGATCGGCGAGGTCGCCCAACGCGAGGATGCGCCTACTGTCCTTCGTCTTCGGCGTGTCGATGTTCAGGTGCCAGTTGCGCTGTTCGATCCGGATCGAGCGGGTGGCCGGGTCGAAGTGCTTGATCATCAGGCCGGTCGCCTCCGAGATCCGGGTGCTGGTCGCGATACAGATCTCCAGCACGATTCTATTGGGGTCCTGCATCCGCGCCAGCGCGGCGATTCGGCCTGGCAGATGTAGAGAGTGTGCCGCGCCCGCGTGATGCCCACGTAGAACAGCCGCACGACGGAGTCGCGCGGCTGTCCCATGCGCTGATACTGCCCGTCCGCGGCGCGCGACTTCCGCGGCAAGATCGTCGTCGTCGAGTTCCTCTCCACGCAGTGCCCGGCGTGCCAGGAGTGCGCCCGGCTGATCAACCGCCTGGTTCCGGAGTACAGCCCGAAAGGCGTCCAGTTTGCGGGGGTGGCCAACAAACCCGGCGCCGAGTCCCTCGTTCAGGAGTTGGCCAGGTCGAACGTCTGGCCGCCCGCCGGGAAGACCAGTCTCAGCGCGGGGCGGGGCAAGTTGGCGGCGCCGGTGGCCCATGGGGCGGCGAGCGTCAGCAATAGGCCGCGGCGGTTCACTTCTTCTTTGCTCGGGCAGGCGGCGCCGTGCCTTCGGCCAGCAGCGCCTCG
>JADZCI010000379.1 GCA_020851655.1 Bryobacterales bacterium | reverse complement strand
CGAATCCACCAGGTGGCGTAGGTGGAGAACTTGTAGCCGCGGCGGTACTCAAACTTGTCGGCGGCGCGCATCAGGCCGATGTTGCCTTCCTGAATCAGGTCCAGCAGGTGCAGCCCGCGGTTGACGTACTTCTTGGCGACGGAGACCACGAGCCGGAGGTTGGCTTCGACCAAGTCCTTCTTGGCGCGCTCGGCTTCCAATTCGCCCACGCGGATGACGTTCAGGGTGTGGCGCAAATCCGGCAGCGTGGCGCCGGCCAACTGTTCCAGCTTTTTCAGTTCGCGGCGCAGTTCGCGGATCCGCGACTGGTTCTCGACTTTGGACGCTTCCAGGCGCTTGAGCTCGGACTCGATCAGCAGCATCTGGTCGAAGGACTGCTCGATGCTGGTGGTGAACTGGCGCCACCGGAACGCGAGCCAGTGCATCTGGCGCATCGCCTGGGAAGACTCGACCTTGGCGCGGTAGAGGCGGATCTGAGCCTTCAGTCTCGCCCGCTTGTTGTTTGACGGGACGGCCGCGAACTTCTCTTCCACAGTCTTCTGCTTTTTGTAGGCGGCAAGGACGTCGTTGATCTTCTGCCTGAGTTCAGCCCGCCTCTTGAGGTCGGCCGGGCTGCCTTCCTCAATGTCGGCGCCCCCCACCTCGGCCACGTCGTCGAGTTCGAGCATGCCCTTGCGCACCTGCTCGGCGAGGTCCAGGACCTGCCGCTCGACCAGAGCCGAACGGCTAATGGACTTCTGCGCCTTTAGCTTTCCGCGCTCCATTTTCCGGGCGAGATCAACTTCCCCTTCGCGCGTCAATAGCGGTACGGCGCCCATCTCGCGCAAGTACACGCGAACGGGGTCGTCCGTGTAGATGGACTCTTCCTGCGGTTGCTGTGCTGGGAACTCTTCCTCCTGGACATCCTCGGGATGGAAGAACTGGTTCTCCTCATCGAAAGGAATCCCAAGAGGGTCATGCGTGTCGGTTAGAAATTGATCTTCGAATTGGTCCACTTTTGCATCACCTCCCCGGTAGGGGAGCTACCCCAGATATGGAGGGTTCTTGGATATGTGTTGTTTCAATCGGTCGGGACTCAGCCAAGGCCTGTTTCAGAGATAAATCCGTTTCGGCGAAACAAAGATCTCATGTTGAAGCTGGTCCGGGAGGGGAGTAGCTCCAAGCGAGTATATCACGAAAATCCTCGAATTCCACTCTCTAATGGTTCTGATGCTTTTAGCCGGTTAAGGTTACAGGGAATCTAAACTTGCGGCGATCAGTCCGGATCATCCCCTCTTTTGACGGATCAGATCCGTTAACTCGTTCAAGAAAGCTTCAGCATCTTGAAAATCCCGGTAGACCGAAGCAAAGCGCACGTAGGCGACTTTATCGAGGACGGCAAGCCTTTGCATCAAAAGCTCTCCTATTTCTGTCGTTGAGACTTCGCGCTCGGCTCGCTCCGAAATCAAGGTTTCGACTTCGTCCACGATTTCGGCCAGTTTGCTCATCGGGACGGGACGCTTCTCACATGCTTTGAGCAGACCATTAAGAACTTTTTGCCTTTCGAACTTTTCGCGGCGGCCGTCCTTCTTAGCCACCATATAGGGCACTTCTTCTATTCTTTCATATGTAGTAAACCGGCGCATGCACTTCAGGCACTCCCGGCGCCGGCGAATCACGTCGCCTTCACGGCTTTCGCGGGAATCGATGACCTTGTCTTCGTTGTGGGCACAGAATGGACAGTTCAAACTGCGGATTCCTCCACTTGTCGTATTGAGCGCCAATTTAAGCCTAAATGAAACGCCAATCCAAGCCCGAAGGGCAGGATCGCCACCAGATTGATGGCCCAAAGCATGACCGCGATACCACTCGCCGTGCCCAGAGGGAGATGGAAAAGTTCGGTGAGTGCGAGAGTGGAGGCAAGTTGTGGTCCACCTCCGATAGCGGGAATCTGGATGATTCCACCCAGGCTGGTGATGCACATCAGAATCAGAATGCGCGAGAGATCCAAGCCGCGAGTGTCCGGAAAAGCTATGAAAAGAGCGAGGAAAACCGTCAGCAGGCACCCCCATTCGAGCAATGTACAGCCTACCAACTGCAACACGGATCCGAGGCGCTGGGTGGATTGTAACCCCGCCACCATGGACCGGATGGTAGCGGCTACACGCTCCTGGTGGTGTTCCTGTAGGAAAGAGAGGGCGGTAGTGATTCGCCCCTCGAGACGGTCCGAGTACAGATGCACTCCGATGAGCACCACCAGGGACAGGGTACCAACCAGGGCGACGATCCAGCCTGCGATGCTCAACGACGAAATCAAGCCGGATTCCCGGAGATCGGCATCGTGGCGCACCAAGGCCAGACCGTAGCCAAACATGAGAATGACGGCGAGCAAATCGTAGATGCGCTCCAGAAGCCAAGCCGCGAGTTGGGTAGCCAAAGGAACTGATTCGCTTTTGGCGATAAGGTAGGGCCGGACCACCTCACCTGGGCGGCCAAGGAGGATCACTGCCGAGTAGCCGATGGCTGTAGCCTGTAAGACGTTCCAAAAGCTAGGCTTAGCCTTGACCGGCCGCAGCATGATGAACCAGCGGAGTCCGCGCACAACATAGCTGAACAGGGTGAGTGCGGCTGCTACGACGAGCCACACAAGGTCGCCTTGACGGAAAGTGTTGAAAAACTGCTGGAAATCGAAGCCGGAGAGCGAGGCACGGCGGAAAACCAACAGGACACCGGCCAGAAACAGAACCGCCGTGACGGCCACGCCTATCCGGTGCTGAGCTTTCGGGATAAACCCTCCTGCCTCAAATGTAACAGTGACCCGGCGGATTTGGACTAGAATGGGAGAGCCAACGCCGTACGCTGCGATTTGAGCGAACTTCTCATGATAAATCGTCGTTTATCAGACTGGAAGGCAAAATCGGAGCAGGTGGCGCCGGCGAGTTCAGCGGTGACCGCGGGCGACCCGATGAAAGGCTTCCAGAAAGGGAGTTGGAGCAGCGATGGCCGCGGCTTCGCAAGCGGTACTGAATGGCCGGCCGGCTCGCCCGGTGTTGGGCGTGCTGGCAAGCGGGCTCCAAAATGCCGGCATTGGCTGGGGCCGAACCGCCGTGCCTGATTCCGATCAGGACAGCAGCATTGTCAATCGCTGTCTTATGGGTGACGAAGTAGCGTGGGAAGACTTGGTAAAGATCCACACGCGGCGAGTCTATGCCATTTGTTACCGCTTCACGGGGAGTGACACCGAGGCGCAGGATCTGACGCAGGACGTCTTTGTCCGGGTCTTTAAGAGCATCCGGAGCTTCCGGTCGGGCGAGGGTTCGTTTGTCGTTTGGCTGACCCGCCTGACAAGAAACCTGTTGATTGACCACTACCGCCGGACCAAACCGGACCGGGCGACGGACTCGATCGAAGATCAGCTTCCGATGCTCGAAGAAAAGACTGCTGTGTCGGCGCGAACGGACGCGCTGCTGGCGGGCCGGGAAGCGGGCGAAGTCCTGCAGGCCGCGCTCGGCAAGCTTTCGCCGGAGTTGCGCGAAACGGTAATCTTGAGGGACCTGGAAGAGCTGGAATACCGGGAGATTGCCCAGGCGTTAAACGTGCCGGAGGGCACGGTGAAATCGAGGCTCAACCGCGGGCGCGCCGAGCTGGCCCGCATTCTGCGCAGGCAGAAGGTGGCGGTATGAAGTGCAGCGAGCTCGAAATCCTGATCTGCGATTACGTCGACGGCGCGCTCACCGCGGCCGAGAAAGCGACGGTCGAGTTGCACCTGGCCGTTTGCGGCGCCTGCCGCGAGCTGGTTGAAGACTCCCGCGCGGCGGTGAGTTTCATGGACCGCGTTCCGGCGGTGGAGCCTCCGGCGGCCCTGGTCAACGATATTTTGTTCCGGGCGCGCCGCCAGGCGCTGCCGCGCCAGCCGAAGAATGTGCGCACGTGGCTCGGCAAATGGTTTGAACCGGTTCTACAGCCGCGTTTCGCCATGGGCATGGCGATGACGATATTGTCCTTCTCGATGCTGGGCCGGATGGCGGGAATTCCGGCGAGGCAACTGAAAGCCTCCGATCTGGAGCCCGCCCGGATTTGGGCCGCGATGGAAGACAAGGCTCAACGCGCCTGGGACCGCACCAAGAAGTACTACGAGAGTTTGCGGCTCGTTTACGAGATCCAATCGACGTTGAACGACTGGCGCGGGCAGGAGGAGACGGCTGCGCCGGCGGCTCCTGCCGAAGGGCCGATTGAAAAGAATTCTCCGGCGGACACGCCGGGAAAATCGAACGGGGGCACCCGATGACTACAGCAAGCGAAAACCCCAAACCGGTCACCGCTTATTGCCGTTCCTGCGGCAAACCATTGACGGAAGACACCGTGCGTGTGGCGATGGGCACCGTGTACTGCGAAGAGCACGTTCCGGCGGCGCAGACCGATGCGGCCGCGGGAGGTACGGCGGCGCCATCGGCCGCCGCCACGGCCGCCGCGCCCAATCCCGGCGTATCGCCGGGCCTGGCGTTTGTGCTGGGTATGCTGCCCGGCGTGGGCGCTATTTACAACGGCCAGTACGCCAAGGGCATTGTGCACGTGCTGATTCTCGGCATGCTGATCAGCATCAACTCTTCCGGCGCCTTTGGCCTGGAACCGCTGTTCGGAATGCTGACCGCCGTCTTCTGGTTCTACATGGCTTTTGAGGCCTATCACACCGCCCGGAAACGCCA
This sequence comes from Bryobacterales bacterium, assembly GCA_020851655.1. Taxonomy (GTDB): domain Bacteria; phylum Acidobacteriota; class Terriglobia; order Bryobacterales; family Bryobacteraceae; genus JADZCI01. Next base: position 5,194 of record JADZCI010000379.1, on the reverse strand, counting down.
GATGGGGGAGCCCGTCGATGAGTTCTCCAGTCTGATCAAGCTGGATGGTTCTTCCACGGCCTTCCCGGTGGTTCCGGCGGTGCTCATTGTGCTGGGCATTTTGTTTCTTCTGAACAATCTGGGCTGGCTTCACATGGCGCAGGTGTTCCGCTACGGATGGCCGGTGATTCTGATTGCCATCGGGGTCTACCAGATCTTCCTGCGGACGCGGGGTTCCCGCCCCCAGGATCCGCCGGCGCCGCGAGATCTTCCTTAAGGAGCGCACCATGAACCATAGCGCGGCCCTTCTCTGCGCGGTGCGCGGACCAATCGTTCTGATTACCCTCGGATCGCTCCTCACAGTGCATAAGTTCGGCGGGATGTCGTTCTGGGTCTCCTGGCCCATCCTGATCATCGTGTTGGGCGTTCTGAAACTGTTGGAGATGATGGCGGCAAAGTCCGCATCGACGGGAGGGAACCTGCCGTGAGACGAACGACGTTCCTCGGTCCCTTGATTCTGATCGCCATCGGCGTGATGTTTCTGATCAAGAACATCCGTCCGGACTTTCGAGTATTCGAGACGGTTCTCGAGTACTGGCCGCTGCTGCTGATCATATGGGGCGTTTTGCGCCTGGTGGAGGTGCTGATCGCATTCGCCGGCGGGCGCTTGACGGCGCCGCGGCCCGGGGTGACCGGCGGCGAGTGGACGCTGATCGTGCTGATCACCATTTTTGGAGCGGGCGCATGGGGCGTGCAGCGTTTTGCCGATCAAATTCCCGGCAGGATAAAGATCGGCGGTATGGATGTTTTCGGCGAGACCTTCGATTACCCGGTGGAGGCGGCCAGGACGTTGTCCGCCAAGCCCACGCGGATCATCGTGGACAACCTGCGCGGAAATTGCCGAGTGACTGGCGCGGACACCGGCGAAATCAGGGTCACCGGCCGCAAGATGGTCCGCGCCATGGACAGGTCCGAAGCAGACCGTTCGTCCGGCGAGGCTCCGCTGGAGATCGTCGAAGCCGGCAACATGGTGACCGTTCGCACCAACCTCGATCGCGGAGATGGCGACAAGCGCTTGTCGGCCGACATTGAAATCATCGTTCCGCGTTCGGTGGCGGTCGAAGCGCGAGGACGTTACGGCGACTTCGACATTTCCGACATTGACGGCGAAGTCACGGTGACGAGCGACAACGCGGGCGTACGCCTTCAGGACATCGCTTCCAACGTGACAGTCACGCTCCGAAAGAGCGACATCATCCGCGCCATCGGCATCAAGGGAAACGTGCTGGTGAAGGGCGCCGGCCGCGATATCGAGATTGAGAACGTCACCGGAGAGGTGGCCATCGACGGCTCTTACTCGGGTGAGACCTCGATTCGCAATGTGGCCAAGCCGGTGCGGTTTCAGAGCCCGGTTACCAGCCTGAGCCTGGAGCGGGTTCCGGGCGAGCTTCAAATCACGCTGGCCAATATGAGCGGCGACAACCTGGTTGGCCCCATGCGGCTGACCACGAAGTCGAAGGACCTGAATTTCTCCGACGTGACGGAAGCGGTGGACATTACGGTGGAGCGCGGGGATGTCGAGTTGCGGCAGTCGAAGCTGCCGCTGGCGAAGACCACGATTCAGGTCCGCGGCGGCGACATCGAGCTGGCGATTCCGCAGAACGCGAAGTTAAATCTGAACGTGAACACCGACCGCGGCGAAATCAACAACGACTTCTCCCAGTCTTTGAAGATGGAAGAAGCCGGCCACGGCGGCAGACTCAGCGGAACGGTTGGCGCCGGCGGTCCGGATATTCGCTTGAGCACGACGCGGGGCGAGGTGACGGTCCGGAAAGTGGCTGCCGGAGAAACGGCCTCGGTCCCGGAGGTTCCCAGGGCGCCGAAGCTGGCCAAGCCAGGGATTCCGCCGCCGCCGCCTCCGCCCCGCGCCGAGAATCAGTAGTTCAGGCCGGGAGTCTTAAACTACTAGATTATCATCGCCTCGCGTCAGCCCCATCCCTCGCAGGGAATGTATTATCGAGGAGGCAATGCGGCGCCAGGACGGCAGGCCGGCCTGCGATTCGAGAGATCGAAAGGGCCGTGGCTGAGGGTGTCTGGAGGGACTGATGATCTTCACGAGTGTACTTTTTCCGGTCGATTTTTCGTCTTCTTGCCACCGGATGGCTCCGACGGTCGCGTCGGTCGCGCTACGGACACAGGCTGCCGTAACGCTCTTGCACGTGCTTGAGTTGCCGCCCGGAGTCTATCGCCAGGCTCCTGGGTATCTGAATCTTGGCGATATCACCTCGCTTCGTTCTCAGGCAGAACGGGAGTTGCGTGATTTCTGTTCCGGAATACTCACCGGCATCAACACTTCTTACTGTGTTCGCGAAGGTGACCCGAGCGAGACGATCGGTCAGCACGTCCGGGAGAATAATATCGATCTCGTCTGCATGCCTACCCACGGCCGTGGTCTCTTTCGCCGGCTGCTCCTGGGCTCAGTCACCGCTAAGGTGCTCAACGATCTCGACCTGCCTGTTCTCACTGGCGCACATCATGAACGCGAGACCACCGGAACGCCCGGAGCCTTCAAGAGTATTCTGTGCTGCGTCGATCTGTCGGAGGATAGCACCCGCATAATCGGGTGGGGCGTCCGAGTCGCACGTCAGTTTCAGGCAGTTCTAAGGCTCGTGCATGTGCTTCCCGCCGTGGAAGAGCCCACAGAGAATCGGGGCGTGCGCGCAGTGAACCGGTATCACAAGGAGCGGGCGAGGCATCTGTATGGGCAACTCCGGGGTCAAATCGACTTTGACGGGGATCTGCACCTGGTAGGCGGGTCTGTCGCACGCACGATCCGCCAAACCGCAATCGAACAGAATTCAGACCTGGTCGTGATTGGGCGGGGCGTCATGCGGGAACAACTCGGCCGCATGAGAACAAACACGTATGCGATTATTCGTGAGTCGCCATGTCCTGTTCTCAGTGTCTGATAGGCAAGCTAAAGAGTCCTCACACCGCGGAGAACCGTCAGGATCCACCTGAGATTCGAGGCTGGAGGTGGCGAGGATGAGCGTCCGCAGCCGCCTATCGGGGCCGCCCCCATCGCCGGCCTGGCACACGCTTTCCGGTGACGAGGTTCTGAAAAGACGCCTGAGCTCCCTCCATGGGCTTGAGCCGGAGGACGCCGCCGGAAGGCTAGTCGAGTATGGTCCGAACACGATCCGTGAAGATGCCCCGGTGCGTCCGTGGGGGATCCTCGCCGAGCAATTCAACAGCCTGCTGGTCTGGCTTCTCATGTCCGCGGCGATCATCTCGGGAATCCTGGGAGGATGGATTGATGCCGTCGCGATACTCGCGATTGTCATCCTGAACGCCGTCCTGGGCTTCTATCTGGAGTTTGGGGCAGAGCGCGCGATTGCGGCGCTCAGAAGAATGACCGCGGCCAAAGCCAGGGTACGCCGCGGCGGTAGGGTTTTGACAACGCCTTCATCGGAGGTCGTTCCCGGAGACGTTCTGGTCTTAAAGGCTGGTGACCTCGTAGCCGCGGACGCCCGCCTGCTCGAAGCCAATGACTTGCGGTGCATCGAATCGGCTTTAACCGGAGAATCCGAATCAGTCCTCAAGCACACGTCTGATCTTCAGGAAGCGGCACTCCCGCCAGGGGACCGGCTGAATATGGTCTTTCTAGGCACTGCGATCACGTCGGGAACAGGGCAAGCCGTGGTGGTAGCCACCGGGATGGCCACTGAGATCGGCCATATCGCCCGTCTCATGGAGGCATCTCCCGAGGACAACAGCACACCGCTGAAGAGGCGGCTTGAGGCATTCGGCCGGACGCTCCTGTGGATCTCCGTTGGGGTTGTTGCACTTCTATTCGCCGTCGGCCTGCTCGGGGGCCGGCCTTGGAATGAGATCTTCTTGGTTAGCGTCAGCGTGGCGGTTGCCGCAGTCCCGGAAGGACTCCCGGCCATCGTCACTGTTGCACTGGCGCTCGGAGTTCAGCGAATGGCGGGCCGGCACGCGCTGGTGCGCCGGCTTCCTTCCGTGGAGACTCTCGGATGCACTGATGTCATCTGCACGGACAAGACCGGTACTCTCACCCAGGGTGAAATGACGGTCCGCTCCTGTTATTCCCTCGGAAGGAGGTATGACTTCGAGGCGCTGGGATATCGTCCTGAAGGCAAGGTCCTGGTTACAGGCCGTCCGGCATCCGATCGGCAACTCCAGCCGCTGGTCCCTCTTGCTCAGATCTGGGCCGGATGCGCACAAGCGCAGCTCGAAACACGGGATGGGGCCTGGAGGATGGTGGGGGATCCCACAGAAGGAGCGCTCCTGGCGGCGGGCGCCAAGATCTGGCCGGGCTGGAACACCGTGGATGCTTCTTATCCGAAGTTAGGAGATATACCGTTCTCTTCTGAGCGAAAGCGGAGAAGCATCCTCAGACGTTTTGCGCCGGAACACGCCCGCCTCCTCATGAACGGCGCTCCGGAAGTTGTGTTGCAGCTGTCCAAATGGATCCTTGACGACAGCGGGGTGCGTCCCATGACCGACGAGGACCGCGAAGTGGTGGCTTCCCATCAGTGCGAAATGGCCAAGTCCGCACTACGCGTTCTCGCATCCGCGTACCGGGACTTCTACGGAGATGCGGGTCCGGCTTGCCTTCAGATGGAGGATGAGCTGGTTTTTGCCGGTCTGGCTGGTCTTTCCGATCCGCCTCGGCCCGAGGCGAAAGAGGCGGTTGCGGCATGCGGCAATGCCGGCATCCGTGTTTCGATGATCACAGGCGACTACGCACATACCGCCAGCGCAATCGCCAAGGAACTTGGCATCGCGAGCCCATCGAGCCGGCTACTCACCGGTATGGAACTCGACCAGACTTCCGACGAGGAACTTCGCCGCCTGGTCCAGGAGACCGCGGTCTATGCCCGCGTGACGCCAGAACACAAGCTCAGGATCGTTCGCGCATGGAAGGCCAACGGGGCGGTGGTCGCGATGACCGGCGACGGCGTAAACGATGCTCCGGCTGTCAAAGCCGCGGATGTGGGCATTGCGATGGGCGCCAAGGGAACCGAGGTTACGAAGCTGGCGGCGGACATAGTGCTCGCCGACGATAATTTCGCCACGATTGTCGCGGCTGTGGAAGAAGGGCGCGGAATTTACGAGAACATCCGCAAAACACTTCTCTATTTGTTGTCGACGAACGTTGGCGAACTGGCCTTGATGACTGGCTGCATTG
>JADZCI010000378.1 GCA_020851655.1 Bryobacterales bacterium | reverse complement strand
GTCAGCACGCGGCTGGTGGATGCTGAAGTGACGCAGTTCACGGCTCTGGCGGCGGGAAACGCCGGGCAACTGTACGCGGCCACGGCAAACTCGGGAAGGATTTTTCAAATCGGTCCCGGACTGGAACCTGAAGGCACGCTTGCGAGCGAAGTTTTCGACGCCACGATGTTCACCTATTGGGGACGGCTGCGTCATGAAGGCGAGAACAACGGCGGGTCGATCACCATGGAAACCCGCAGCGGCAACCTGGAACGGCAGTACAGCAACTGGAGCCCCTGGACCACGGTGGCGGACCGGGTGCAGTCGCCGGCGGCGAGGTTTCTGGCGTGGCGGGCCACGCTCAAAGCCGCGCCCGATGGCCGCTCTCCGGTGCTTTCGCTGGTGGAGGCGGCCTACGTCGCGAAGAATGTCGCGCCGGTTCTGGACCGCATCGAGATTACGCCGCCGAACTACAGGTTCCCCTCCGCTTCTCTGACGCTGAGCTCATCCAACACACTGAGTCTGCCGCCGATCGGACAGCCGCGAAGATCCTCTCCGTCCATTTCTCTATCCGACTCCTCGGGATCGCAGTCGATGACGTATGACAAGGGAAGCACCGGCGCCCGGTGGCGCGCCTCGGACGCCAACGACGACACACTGCTGTATCGTGTGGAAATCCGCGGCGCCGGCGAAAAGGTGTGGAAGCCGCTCAAGGATGAACTCAAGGAGAGCCGCTACAGTTGGGACTCGACCGGATTTGCCGACGGCACGTACCTGCTGCGTGTGCACGCCAGCGATTCCTACGACAACTATCCCGGCGAGGAGTTGACGGCCGAAATCGAAAGCGATCCGTTTCTCATCGACAACACGCCGCCTGAGATCACCGGACTGGAGGCGAAGGTGGACGGCGAGAGGATCCGCATTGCGTTCCGCGCAACCGATGCGCTCAGCTCACTGCAGCTTGCCGAGTATGCGATCAATGGGGGCGAGTGGATCGCGGTGGAGCCCAGCACTCGCATGACGGACTCCCCGCGGCACGACTACGCTGTCGTCTCCGCCAAGGTGACGGGCGGCGAATACACGATCGCCGTCAGGGTGAGCGACGAACGTGACAATACGGTTGTCCAAAAAGTGGTGATCTCGAAGCCTTGACCGGGGGCCTGGTTACACACGAGGATTTCCATTCCGCGGTCCTGGGTTCAACCCGGACCGTGCTGGTCTACACTCCGCCGTGTTATGCGCGCTACCCGACGCGGCTGTTTCCCGTTCTGTACGTACACGACGGGCAGAACGTGTTCGATGGCGCCACGTCATTTGTGCCGGGGCAGCACTGGATGATGCGCGAAGCCGCGGATACGCTGCTGGCGGCGAAGTCCATCGAACCTTTGTTGATTGTGGCGATCTATCACGCGGGCGAGAAGCGGATCGACGAATACACGCCGACGCGGAGCCGGATAGGCGGCGGACTCGCCGACCTGCACGGGCGCATGATGGTTGAGGAGTTGCTCCCGTTTGTGCGCGAGCGGTACCGCGTGCTGCCGCAGGCGCGGCACACCGGCATCGGTGGGTCTTCGTTAGGCGGGCTGGCTTCGCTGTATCTCGGCCTGAAGTACCCTTCCGTCTTCGGCAAGCTGGCGGTCATGTCGCCGTCGGTGTGGTGGGACAACCGGGTGATTCTCAGGCGGCTGGTGTTGCTCGGACATGCCCACAGGCAGCGGATCTGGCTGGATGTCGGCACGGCGGAGGGCCGCAACGCGAGGAGTTCGACCAAAGACGTCCGGCTGCTTCGGGACATTCTGGTGAGCAAGGGCTGGCGGATCGGAACCAACCTGCACTACCTGGAGGTCGCCGGCGCCGATCATAGCGAACGGGCGTGGGCGGCGCGGGTTCCGGAAATGCTGAAATTCCTGTACCCGCGCAAGGGCGCCACCGGGAGAGAATAGTCGCGTGCGGATCGGCGTGGATACGGGCGGCACGTTTACGGACTTCGTGGTGCTCGATGACAACGGGAACATCGAAGCGTTCAAGCTGCGGTCGAATCCGGGAGCGCCGCATGAAGTGATCCTGGCCGGGCTGGCGAAGTATGCGGGCGCCGAGGTCGTGCACGGGTCCACGGTCGCCACCAACGCGCTGCTCGAACGCAAGGGCGCCAGGACCGCGTTCGTGGCGACGGCGGGTTTTGAGGACATCCTGGAAATCGGGCGGCAGAACCGGGCGCGGCTCTACGACCTCACGCCTCCCCCCAAGCGGCTCCTGATCGATCCGAAACTGTGTTTCGGAGTCGCGGAGCGCGTCTATGCCGATGGAACCATCGCCTCGCGGCCATCACGGGCGCCGCTGGAGCGTTTGAAGCGAAGGTTAAAGGCATCCGGCGTCCGTTCGGTGGCCATTTGCCTGCTGCATTCCTACCAGGAGCCCGCCAACGAAGAACTGGTGGCCAAGGTTCTAGGCGGCCCATTCTACTTGTCCGTGTCGCACGCGGTCTGTCCCGAATTTCGCGAGTACGAGCGCGGCGCGACCACGGCGGTCAACGCCTATGTCGGGCCGCTGATGGAATCCTACGTGGCGCAGCTTGGCGGCAACGTGTCAATCATGCAGTCCAACGGCGGAGCTATTTCGCGCGAAGAAGCCGGACGCCAGGCGGTGCGGACGATTCTGTCGGGTCCGGCGGGTGGCGCGGTCGGAGCCGCGGCCGTCGCGGCGTCTTCCGGGTACGCCAAGCTGATCGGTTTCGACATGGGCGGGACGTCCACCGACGTCTGCCTATGCGACGGGCGCGTCCATGAGACCTCGGAAGCATACGTGGATGGCCTGCCTATCAGAGTGCCGATGCTGGAAATTCACACGGTGGGCGCCGGAGGCGGATCGCTGGCGCGGGTGGACCGGGGAGGGTTGCTGCGAGTCGGCCCGGAGAGCGCGGGCGCCGATCCCGGTCCGGCGTGCTACGGCAAGGGCGCCGATCCGGCCGTCACCGATGCGCACGTGGTGCTGGGGCGGATCGGGGAAGACCAGTTTCTCGGCGGTGCAATGCGCATTGACGCCGCCCGCGCGCATGCGGCCACCGGCAAGGTGGCGGCACAACTGCGATTGAGCGTCACCGATGCGGCGGCCGGCATCCTGCGCGTCGCCAACGCGAATATCGAACGCGCCATCCGGGTGGTTTCCGTCGAACGGGGGCACGATCCGCGTGAGTTCGCGTTGCTGGCGTTTGGCGGCTGCGGGGGATTGCACGCCTGCGAGATCGCGGAACTGATGGACATCCAGACCGTCGTCGCGCCGGAGCACGCGG
>JADZCI010000377.1 GCA_020851655.1 Bryobacterales bacterium | reverse complement strand
TGCGGGATCATCGCCGACGCGAACCAAACGTTTCAGCCCGTCCTGTACTCCGCATTTCGCCCTGAATATGGCAAGGCCGTTCTCATCGCGCCGCGAGACAAGGCGCAAGCCGGCCCCTGTCCTGGCACCGCGTTGCCGGCCGACGGCATCGCGGGCGCCTACACGCGGCCGGCGGCCGATTTCGTTCAGCAGGAGGCGCGGAAAAGGACCAGGGCCGGGTTTGGCGATGCCTGTGTCCTGGGCCTGAGCTCGCAAACCGCCGGCGGGTCTGGCGCCCTGGAGTCCGAAAAGGCGATCCTGCGCCTGTATGTGGAAGATTACAAGGCCCAGTGGAAGTCTTTGCTGGCCCGGACGTCCGTGTCTCCATTCGGTGGCACCGGAGACGCGATTCGAAAGCTGGAGATCCTGGCCAACTACGATTCACCGCTCTTGGGCGTGTTTGCCTTTGTTTCGGACCAGACCTACTTCCCCGCACCGGACACACCGGCGGCCCAGGATGTGTTGAGCAAAGCATTGCGTAAGGCGAAGGAAGCCGGGGGATTAGCAAAAAAGGCAGACGAGACCGAAGCCCGGCTGGTGAAGAAGGAGAAGCCGCCCCCACCCCCGGAATCGCTCACCCGGATCACTGAGGCTTTTGAGACCGTGGACCGGGTCGTTCCCGCCGCCAGCAAGCAGTGGAAGAACGACAAGAACGCCAAGTACCTGGCTGCGCTCGGGGAGATTCAGCAGGGGTTGGTGGAAATGGCGCGCTCGGGCAAGCACGCCCCCGATCCGGCGGCAAACCTTAAGGCGCTGGCCGCGTACGACAAGGCCCGAGCCGAAATGAGGAGTCTGGCGACGGACGAACTCAACCCCGTGAGCCCCGAAGGGGTTGACGCCGTGGTGCAGGACTTGCTTGAGCAGCCTATCGTTTGGGCCAAGCGGCAGATCCCCGACAATCCGGATGAGGCGGCCCTGGTCAAGGTCAGGCGAGGCGCCGCGGAGTTCTGTGCGGAGACGCGGGGTGTGTTGAGCAAGTATCCATTTGCACGCTCAACCGCCGAGGCCTCCCTTCAGGATGTCGCGACGCTGCTGGCGCCTGAAACCGGCGCCGTGTGGCAATACGTCCAAAAGTCGCTCGCCGAACTCGTGGTCAAACAGGGCAACAAGTGGATGCAGAAACCGGGTGACGGCCAAGTCCGCCCATCCGACGATCTGCTCCGATTCCTGAATCGCGCACAAGAGTTGAGCGATGCCCTCTATCCCGCTGGCAGCACTCAACTAAGGCTGCGCTACTCGTTACGGCCTCAACCCGGGGCGGTGAATCAAGTTTCAATCATGCTGGATTTCGACGGCCAGAGCGTGACGTTCGCCCGGGATTCCTTGATGCAGAAGACCTTTGAGTGGCCGGCGCCACCGAAGGCCCCGGCGGGCGCACTCGGCCGGCAGGTGGCCGGAGAGGTCAAGTTCCCCTTTGGCCAGAGTACAGGGCTTTGGGGCGTGTTCCGCGTTTTTGCCGGCGCCGAACCGCGGCCAATTGGCGAGAAGAAGGTGGAATGGAAGTACGTGAGAGGCGCGGGGAATGAGTTGTCCCCGCTGGATCCGCCGGCGCGCCTGGAGTTTGTGGATTTTCCGGGAGGCAGGGACCTGTTCAACCCCGAGTTTTTCCGTGGCTTGGGCTGCCCGGCGTCGCCGGCGGCGGTACGTTAGTTCGGATAAAGAAACGAAAGGCTGGCCCGAGTGACTCGGAATTTACGCGATTATGAGTATCGGCGTTCCCGTCAACCCGCTGTTTTCGCTGGATTTCCTGACGGAAACGTGATAAGGTCCTGACTGTCGTTTTGGTAAGGCCGCCTTCAGCATGGTGGTCCAAGGCGGGGCGGTGGCGCCGCCAAAAAGTAACAGGAGAAGCAGATGGCACAAGAGAGTCTGCAAAAGAAACTAAGCCGCGTGCGGCCCCCTCGAGTCCACATCACTTATGACGTGGAAACCGGGGGCGCCATTGAAAAGCGAGAGTTGCCCTTCGTAGTCGGTGTTCTGGCGGACCTTTCCGGGCAACCGGAAAAGCCGCTTCCAGCCATCAAAGATCGAAAATTCGTCGAGATCGACCGCGACAATTTCGACCAGGTCCTGGGCAAGGTGCAGCCGCGTCTCGCGTTCAAGGTGGACAACCGGCTTAGTGAGGACGACACAAAGTTGGGCGTGGAACTGAAGTTCCGGTCCATGGAGGACTTCTCACCGGCCCAGGTGGCCGAACAGATACCGCCGTTGCGGAGGCTGCTCGAAGCCCGCAGAGCGCTCGCCAACCTTCGCGCCAGCCTGATCGGCAACGACCAGCTCGAGAAACTTCTGGCCGATGTGTTGACCAGCACTGAGAAGCTGCACCAGATTGGCGCCGAAGAAGGCATCGAGATGTCCGACAAAGAGCCGGCCGACACCACACAGGGGGGATGATCGAGTATGTCACCAGACGCAAAACCCAGTCCGGAAGCGCAACCCGCGGCTCAAGCTGAAGAGAAAAGCCTGCTCGATTCCATCGTCGAGCAAGGCCGGCTCGGCCAGACGACTGAAGAACGGTCGCGTGGCAAGGAGTGGCTCGTTTCCCTCGTCGAGCAAGTCATGCGCGGGCAGATGAGCGTATCGAAGGATACGGAAAAGATGCTGAACGAGCGCATCCGGGATCTCGACGAGAAGATCTCGACTCAACTGAACGAGGTTATGCACTCGCAAGAGTTCCAGAAACTCGAGGGCTCATGGCGCGGGCTTCACTATTTCGTACACCAGTCGGAAACCTCGACCATGCTCAAGGTCAAGGTCATGAACATCAGCAAGAACGACCTGCTGAAAGACCTGACGAAGGTTGCCGAGTTCGACCAGAGCCAGATCTTCAAGAAGATCTATGAAGAAGAGTTCGGAACGCTGGGCGGACATCCGTTCGGCGCGCTGATTGGCGATTTCGAGATGACCCGGCATCCCAACGACATCACGCTGCTGGAAAAGATGTCGAATGTGGCCGCCGCCTCTCACTCGCCCTTCATCACCGCGGCTAATTCGGGCCTGTTCAACATGAACGCTTACACCGAACTGGGCGGTCCGCGCGATCTGGCCAAGATCTTCGACAACGACGCCTACATTCAGTGGAACGAGTTCCGCAAGAGCGACGACTCAAAGTATGTCGGACTCTGCCTGCCTCATGTCCTGATGAGACTTCCTTACGGGAAAGACACTGCGCCGGTGGAAGAGTTTGAGTACGAGGAGAAAGTCGACGGCAAGGATCATTCCAAGTATCTCTGGGGCAACGCCGCTTATGCCTTTGGAGCGCGTTTGACGGACGCGTTCTCGCGGCACGAGTGGTGCGCGGCCATCCGGGGCGTGGAGGGCGGCGGACTGGTGGAGGGCCTGCCGCTGCACAATTTCAAGACCGACGACGGCGATCAAACGGTAAAATGCCCGACCGAGATCGCGATTACCGACCGGCGCGAGAACGAGTTATCGAAGCTGGGCTTCATCCCATTGTGCTATTACAAGCGGACTGCGAATGCCGTCTTTCTGGGCGCCCAGTCGGCCAATAAGCCAAAACAGTATCTGAGCGACGACGCCAACGCCAACGCACGGCTTTCGGCTCAGATCCAGTACATCATGGCGGTTTCCCGGTTTGTGCATTTTCTGAAGGCCATGATGCGGGACAAGATCGGCAGCTTCATGTCGAAGGACGAGTGCCAGAAGTTTCTGAACACTTGGATCGCGAATTATGTCTTGCTCGATGACACCGCGAGCCAGGACGCCAAGGCCAAATTCCCGTTGCGCGAAGCCCGCATCGAGGTGTCGGAAGTGGCCGGCAAGCCCGGCGTCTACAATGCGGTTGCCTACCTGCGGCCGCACTTTCAGTTGGAGGAACTGACCGTATCCATGCGGCTCGTGGCGCGTCTGCCGCAGCCGAAAGGGTGAGCCACGTTTTCGTGGCTGCCCGTGTCTTGACCCTGGCGGCTCCTGGCCATGCGGTGGGGCATGGCCGCCGGGTGTCGCGCTGGCCGGTTCGTTTGTGACGGCGGCCAGCGGATGGTCCACCGTGAGCTGGGTAATGTTGCCCCTAAGGAGGAACCCATGTTTGATGCGTTTTGCAAGGTTGACCAAGTCCCGGGCGAAAGCACCGACGACAAACATAAGGACTGGATCGAAGTACTGTCTTACAGCCACCACATCAGCCAGCCGCGCTCGGCGACCAAGAGTTCGGCAGGGGGGGCCGGAACCGAGCGCTGCGAACACGGAGAGTTTGTCATCGTCAAGCAGTTGGACAAGGCTTCGCCGAAACTGTATGAGTTCTGCAGCAGTGGCAAACACCTCAAGGATGTGACACTGGAACTCTGCCGCGCCGGCGGAGATAAGGTGAAATACCTCGAGGTCAAACTGGAGGAAGTGCTGGTCTGCGCCGTTTCACCCGGTGGCTCGGCGAAAGGCGGCGACAACCTGCCGGTCGAAGAGGTGCGCTTCGACTACGGCAAGATCAAGTGGACTTATACCCAGCAGAAACGGGCCGATGGTTCCGGCGGCGGCAACGTCACTGGCGGCTGGGACCTGACTGCGAACAAGGTTCAGTCCTAACAATCGTTCCGTGCGAGAGGAGGGTGGCATTCTCCGCCGCCCTCCTCTTGTCATTCGCCTATGCCAGAGAGCCGCATCGATATCGCCGCGTTGATGGCGCCGGTTTCGCCGGAGGCGCCATGTGGTGAAGATTTGCGCTTTTCCCTGGAATGGAAAAAGCTCGAGGATGCGAAGCGGTCCGACGATCCACTCGACAAAGGCGCCTGGGAGCCGAAGGAGCTAAAAGCCGCCGACTGGAACCTGGTTGCCCGGCTCTCTCAAGACTTTCTCACCAGGAAGACAAAGGACCTGAGAGCCGGCGTCATCCTGCTGGAGGCGCTGACCCGGCTGGACGGTTTCCCCGGTCTCTCCGGCGGATTGCAGTTGCTGGAGAAATTGGTCGAGGAATACTGGAACCGCGGTCTGCACCCTTTGCCCGACGGCGAGAACCTGGACGACCGGGCCTCGGCTTTCGACTGGCTTAACACCAAGTTACCAGACCTGTTGCGGGATATTGCAATCACCGCGCGCAGCGACGGAGGCGCTGAGTACACCTACGCCCGCTACCTGGACGCCCGTGCCGTGGGGCGGGAGCGGGACTATGAAGAAGGCCGCGTTCCCTCCGAAAAGAGAGATCGATTTCTCAAGGCGAAGGAGGAAGGCCGCTGTCTCGACCTGTACGACGCCGCGGTCTCGGCAACCCCCCTCGCGCCGCTGGAACAGTTGCTGAGCGAGGTGACTGCCGCTCTATCGGACGTGGGACGGCTCAATCGCCTTCTCAACGGGAAATTCGACCCGGTGGAAGACGCTCCGGGATTCTCCGAAGTTCGGAACACCCTGGAAGAGATTCAGCAGCAGCTTGACACGGTCGTGCGCGCGAAGCGTCCCGTAGCATCTCCCATGCCGGGCGCGCAGGGCGTCTCGACCGCGGTCCAAGGTTTCGTCGTGCCTGGAACCGTGGTATTCGGTGCTGAGATGAGCAGCGCCAATGGCGCATCCTGGGCTGAAGCCGAGACACTGGTACGATCCGGGAAAGTCGAGCAGGGCCTGAGTGAGATGGCGAGGTTGGCCCAAAGAGAGACCAGCGGACGGGCCAGGTTCCAGCGGAAACTCCTGCTCGCCGACGTTTGTCTGCAAACCAAGCGGGAACGCCTGGCGCAAAACGTTCTCGAGGAACTGGCCGAGCAGATTGACGCCCACAAGCTCCAGGACTGGGAAACAACCGACGTGATCGGAGCGGTCTGGCTGAGGCTGTATCGAGTCTACAAGCAGGCGAGCGATGACCGGGCGAAGGCCCTGTACCTGCGGCTTTGCCGGCTTGATCCGTGGCAAGCCCTGTCTTGTGGGGAGGAGTAATGGGACTGTCATCGAGCAGCGGTGAACTTGGCGTGACGCTTTCGCTGTTTGAGCGTCTGACCGATGAGCGCCCGTCGGCCGCCGAGGAGACCCCGCGACACAGGTGGGCGTCTGTGCGAGACCTGGAAGGTTCCGTCATGGACCATCTGCGGACGCTCTTGAATGCCCGCCGGGGCGATGAAGCGCTGGAGTTGCCGTATCCAAACGTGGTCAACTCGCTCATCACTTACGGGGTCGTCGACTTCAACTCGCTCAGCCTGGCCAATCCGTCTGACAGGGAGAAGTTGCGGCGCTCCATCGAGAGGGCGATCCGGCTGTTCGAACCCAGGCTGACCCGGGTGCAAGTCATCTTGGAGCCATGGGAGCCCGGCCAAATGAGCCTTCGCTTTCAGATCGAGGCGCTGCTCAGGGTGGACCCGGAACTGGAACCCGTCGTCTTCGACGCGCGTCTGTCGAAAGACCTCCGCTTGGTCGAGATCAGGGAAGGGAGCCGCTGAAGCGTGGAAGAGCTTTACCCTTACTACGAGCGCGAACTGGAGTTCATCCGGCAGATGGGGGCTGAGTTTGCACAGCGATACCCAAAGGTCGCCGGCAGGTTGCAGCTTGAGAAGGACCGCTGCGCCGACCCGCACGTGGAGCGGCTGATCGAAGCCTTCGCGCTTCTGGCGGGACGGGTGCAGCACAAGCTCGACGACGATTTTCCGGAGATCACACAGTCTCTCCTCGACCTCTTGTATCCGCACTATCTGCGCCCTGTTCCGTCGATGGCCATTGCGCAGTTCGGGCCGGATCCCGGACAGAGCAAACCGGAGGTGGCCAGGGTACCGGCGGGTACGATGTTGCACAGCCGTCCGGCGGGCGGCGCGGTTTGTACGTTTCGGACAGTGTACCCTGTCGAGTTGCCGCCCCTCAGTATCAGCGGGTTATCGATGCTGACGCCGGGGCAGGCCGGGGGCGCGGCGCCGTCCGGCGCGGCGCATGTCATTCGTATGGAGATTTCGGCCGGCGGCGGGCTCC
>JADZCI010000376.1 GCA_020851655.1 Bryobacterales bacterium | reverse complement strand
GCCTGTTCTCAGGAATCGCGCAGAGTAAGGGAATGTCTTCGTTCTCCCACCTGCTCGACGCGCCGGTCAACTACGAGGACGCCGCCGACCTGTTCTGCCTCGACCTTTTCAAGAAGTTTGATATCGGCACGCTGGCGCAGGCGAATAAGGATGCTTCCGGCCGATGATTCTTGGTCCAGCCCGGCAATGTAACTAAGTACCTTAGGAGGTTAGTTTTTCGTGCGTACTATTCTCACTATCGCGGCGTTGCTCGCCGCGCTGCTCCCCCTAGCAACGGCCCAGACCTCAGTGGTGAACTCTGCCGGACCCGGTCCGGCGGAATTCGGAGCAGCCACGCTCCGAACCGCCACCGGAGGGAAACGGTTGGGCAGCGTGCGGCTGGCGGTTTCCTCTCAGCTTAAGCCGGAGGCTTTCCGCATCGCCAAGGTCGCGGGTGGATACGAGGTACTGGGCGGTGACGCGCGGGGCGCCATGTACGGCGCGCTCGACTTCGCTGAGCAGGTCGAACTGACCGGAGCAGTGCGCGAGAAGCGGGTGGAACCGGCGCTCGCCATGCGGGCGCTCAAGTTCAACATCCCACTGCCCGGTACCGGATACCTGTCCGAAGAAGATCTGGCCAACAACGCCTGGTTCTGGCGCCTCGACTACTGGCAGCGCTTCCTGGACATGGCCGCACGAAACCGCTACAACACGCTGTCCTTTTGGAGCGCGCATCCCTTCGACCGTATGGTCCGGATTGCCCGGTATCCGGAAGCGGCCGCGGTCACGGACGCCGAACTCGACCGCAACATCGCTTTTTTCCGCAAGCTCTTCCAGATGGCGGCGGACCGCGGGCTGGATACCTACATGGTCACCTGGAATATCCACGTGCCGCGCGCCTTCGCCGGCAAGCGCAACATCCCATCGTCGGGATTCGATTCTCCCGAGGTCCGCGACTACCAGCGGGAAGCCATCAAGGCGCTATTCGCCACCTATCCCATGCTGACCGGACTCGGAACCACGCTAGGCGAACGAATGCCCAACATGACCGCGCGGCAGAAACTCGATTGGGTGGCTGATACTTACTTTGTGGCCTTGCGGGAGATGGGCCGCACCGTACCGTTCATCCTGCGCTACTGGCAGTCCGAACCTCAGCCCCTGGCCGACATGCTCGCCGCCGTCAAGTATCCGGGTCCGGTCTACCTGGACATCAAGTACAACGGCGAACACATGTACTCGAGCACACAGCCGCACGTGCAGGACAAGAAGTGGATGGAACTCGCCCGCGGCCGTTACCGGCTGCTCTGGCACCTGCGCAACGACGACCTGTTCATCCTGCGCTGGGGCGATCCGGAGTTCGTCCGCGAGACCGTGCGCAACATGGCGGGTCCGGATTCCGCCGGGTTCGTGGAAGGCTCCGAAATCGACGTGCCTGGAACAGACCGCATCCACACGCCTGCCGCCAAAGCCCATGTTGATTGGGAGTACAAGTTCGACAAACACTGGTTCCGGTACATGCTCTGGGGGCGGTTGGGCTTTGATGCGCGGGAACCGGATGAAACCTGGATCGCTCACTTCCGCCACCGTTTCGGCGCCGCGGGTGCCGACGTTTTTCAGGCGTTGACGCAGGCAAGCAAGATCGCGCCGCTCATCACCTCGTACCACTGGAACTACATGAACGGCGACTGGTACCCGGAAGGCTCGATCGGATCCTGGAACACCTCCTATGAGCAGCCGCGGGTGAACTACCGCCGCGCCACGATGTACCACGACATACGCACCTACATTTTCAACAACACCATTGACAGCTCAATGGCGAACATCCCCGAGTTCCTGGCCGGATCGAAGGCCACCGGGCCGCTGGTGGTGGCCGATCGGCTGGAGAGTTACGGCAGGAGCGCGCTGCAACTGGCCGGCCAGGCCCGCTCGCGGGTCAAGAGCGGTCAAAAGGAGTTCGCCTGTACCGATGCCGACCTACAGGCCTATGGGAATCTCGGCATATACTACGCGGAAAAACTGCGCGGTGCGACCCAATTGGCGAGGTTCCTTTTCAACGGCGGCACAGGTGAACGTGACCAATCCGTCGAACACCTGCGCAAGGCCGCGGCGGCGTGGCGTGGCGTGGTCGCCTCCACCGAAAACCACTACATACCTCATGAGGTCTGGCTGTTTGGCCAGTTCGACTGGAAGCGCTATTTGCCGGCTGTTGAGGAAGACATCCAGATCGCGCGCGAGGCGAAACCATTCCCCACGGATTCCACGTACGGCCTGGAGGGAATGCACCAATGGCTGCAATACAGCAGTGAGTTGCTGGGGCGGCGCGTGGCGGCCAAGCCGCCAGCCTATGTTGCGCCGGTCCGCATCGAAGCCGAAGCGGCGGATTCCATGAGTCCGCGGATGAGCACAGGCGGCGGCAGCCAGGCGTCCGGAGGACGCTACTACATCACCCTGAGCGGCCCTGCCGAAGCGCGGCCAGCCAACGCCATCACCGGAGCCCGGGATACGATCTCGCAGGCTAATAGCGCCACGTACCGGATCCAGGTTCCCGCCGGCGGCGCCTACCAGGTCTGGCTTTCCCGCTGGTGGGAGGACCGCTCAGACAATCTGGCTCTGCTGGTGGACGAGAGCCATGTCCGGATCTACAACATGCGCCCGGATCCTGATGCACGGTTGCGGTCTTGGGACCTACAGAAACTCGACGGCACGCTGAACCTGGGCGCCGGCAGCCACACCATCCGGATCTTTGCGCGGACGCCGGGTGCGCGCGTCGACCGTCTTATCATCGCCCCTCCGCTGACTGACCCGGCTTCGGTTCCGGACTGGGCCCGCTCCGGCCTGTACCGGTCCGCGCGTTGGGACGGCGGCCCCATCGAAGCCGAAAAGGGGCGCCTCTCGGACTGGCCCAACTACACTTCCGCCGACGAGCACGGCGTCATGGCGGCCACTCGCGAGTGGTATAACCCGCGCACGATTGATTTCCTGAAGACCGCCCACATCAACTGGGCCTGGGTCACCTGGAGCGTCGGCTTCTCAAACGAGACCGAACAGCCCCAGTGGGAGCAGCTACGGCGGTATATCGAAGAATGCCACCGCAACGGAATTCGCGTGGCCGCCTACTTTTCCATCGCCAACATGTTTTGGGAGGATATGTTCGACAAAGTACCGGCCTCGCGGCAGTGGGTGGACAAGATGCCCGATGGCTCGCCGCGCTATTACAAACCGCCTCACCGCTACATGGCCCGCATCGACCATCCTGGCTGGCGCGAGTACGTGCGCGCCCGGATTCGCGCCGCACTCGACGCCGGCGCCGACTCCTTCTGGGTGGACAACACCGGCCCCTTCCATAAGGCGCCCGACGTGCAGCTCTTGCTGGAAGAGGTTTACGCTGAAGCGGTAGCGCGCGGGCGCTCCACTGTGCTGATGTCGAATTACAACAGCAGTGTCTACAAATGGGCCCGCTTCCAGAACGGCGTCACCACCGAGGACGGGCGCGAGCCCGGCTATTGGCCCGAAGACCCCGAACCGCGGCGGCTCGTCACCAACGCCGGCCTGCTGCGCTATCAGTACGGCCTCTCGGAAGGTTGGCGCCCCGTTTCTGTCGAATACGGCGGGCGGCACACCGGCGAGCGCTTCACAACGCCGATGGAGCCATCCAAGTGGCAGTTGTCGGTGGCCGAATGCGCCGCGTTTCAGGCCAGCCTGGAGCCGTTCTTCGAAGGCCAGTTTCTGCGCGATCTGCATTTCGGCGTTCCCGCCGCCATGGAGAAACTCAAGGCCATCGGCAAGTACAACAAGTTTCTCGAGGAGCACGAGGCCTATTACCGGGACACCGAATCGGCCGCAACGCTCGCTGTCCTGGCGGGCGGAGACGACCGCGTGGTCTCGTCGCTCAATGCTCTGGCGGCACGCAACGTCCAATTCGATGTCGTGTTTCCAGGCGACGACGTCAAACGCTACCGTACCGTCGTTCCGGCCAGCCAGGTCTCCAACCTGAGCGCGGAAGCCGCCGCCGGTCCGGTCACCGTGGATGCGCCGCCGGCGGTGCTCTATAACGTTCTGCGGCGGCGCGGGTCAGGAGAGTTGCTGGTGCACCTGCTCAATTACACGCAGAAGCCGCTCAAGGGTATCCGTGTGCGGGTGAATGAGGCGGTGGGACGAGTGACCTTGCTGAGTCCGGACTTCGACGGCGCCCGCGACCTTCCGGTCTCGGGCAACGCCTTCGAAGTTCCCGAACTCAACACCTATGACTTGCTGGTGATCGGCGCCCGCCGATGACGCGCGGCCGCTGGTGGGTCGTCAGTCTCCTTTTCCTGGCGACCGTAATCAATTACGTGGACCGGCAGACGCTGTCGGTGCTGGCGCCCGTCCTGCGCGACGAGTTCCACATGACGAACACCGACTACTCCCGCATCGTGTTCGCTTTCCTGCTGGCCTACATGGTGATGCAGAGCGGAGCGGGGAAAATGATGGACCACATGGGGACGCGCCGCGGCTTCTCGCTCATCATCTCGTGGTGGTCCGCCGCAGCCATGTTGCACGCCACCGCCACCTCCATCCTGTCGTTCGGCCTGTTCCGTTTCTTGCTGGGACTGGGCGAGGCCGGCAACTGGCCCGGGGGCGTGAAGGTGATTTCGGAGTGGTTCCCCCCAAAGGAGCGCGCTTTTGCGACCGGGATTTTCAACTGCGGATCCGCTCTCGGCGCCGTCATCGCACCGCCGCTGGTCGCCTGGATCGCGCTGACCTGGGGGTGGCGCGCCGCCTTTTGGATCACCGGTGCGTTGGGTTTCCTGTGGCTGGCGCTCTGGTTGTTCACATACCGGACGCCGCCGAAGCCGGAATGGGACATCACCGTCACCGGGCGCATCCCATGGCGGAGCCTCTTCCGTTACCGTCAGGTCTGGTCGCTCTTGCTGGCCCGCATGCTGGCCGACCCCGTGTGGTGGTTTTACGTCTTCTGGCTGCCCGAGTATCTCAAGCGCGAGCGCAATTTCAGCCTTGTCGAGATCGGTTACTTCGTCTGGATCCCGTTCCTCACCGCCGATATCGGTAACCTCCTCGGCGGGGCGCTATCCGGCTATCTGATCCGCCTGGGCTGGCCGGTGCTGCGAGCGCGCAAGGTGGTAATGGCGGCCAGCGCGGTTGTGATGACCGCCGGCATCCCCGCGGTGCGGACGCACGACGCCATGGTTGCGCTGGCGCTAATCAGCCTGGTCACCATGGCCTACTCACTGTGGGCAGCCAACGTGCTGACGCTGCCGGCCGACCTGTTCCCCAATGACGTAGTCGCCTCGGTAAGCGGCATCAGCGGCACGGGCGCCGCATTCGGCGGCATGATCTTCACGCTGCTGACCGGCGTGGTGATCGACCGCTTCTCCTACCTGCCGGTATTCACCGCGGCAGGGGTGATGCCGCTGGTTGCGGCCGCCTGCATCCTGGCCGGCATTCGAACCGTGGCGCGGGCCGATGAGAATGCGATTCGGGTCAGCCGTGTATAGATAGCCGGTGCGGGCGCTCATGCCTGGGCGCACTCGCGCTGCAGTTGGGCTTGAATCTCCTTCTGAATGAGGCGCGACAGCTCGAGCATCGAGGTGGGGAGGATTTCCGCGTTCAAACAAGCCAGCCCTAATGTCCTGAAGAGCGGCTTGTCCTTGACTCGAACAACACGGATCTCGGCGTTCTTCCTCGCCTCGGCGAGAGCGCACGCCGGCAGAATCGAGCAGGCAAGCCCGGCGCTGACCAGGCTCTTGATCGCCTCGATATTCTCCATCTCGACACTGACCTTGGGTTCAATGCCCATTTCGTCAAACCAGCGGCTGATCACCCGCTGCATGCTCGTGTTCGGCCGGTAGAGGATGAAGTTCATAGCGGCCAGATCGCGCGCCGGAATCTGCCGGTTGCGGCCAACCGGGTAATCAGGGGGCACCGCGACCACGAGTTCTTCCCGCCCGAGTTCGGTCACACGAAGCGAAGGGTGGGAGATCGGACACATCAGGACCGCCAGATCCAGGCGCTGGGCCACGGTCTGCTGGATCAACAACTCCGTCGTGCCGGATTCGATGATCAACTCGAGCTGCGGAAAGCGCTTTCGGAATGCCGCGATGGCCGGCCGCAACCGGTACATGAGCGTTGTGGCGCCTGTGCCGAGCCGGATCGTGCCGCGATGCATCGAGTTCAATTCGCGCACGGTCATCTCGGTGTTCTTCAACTCGCGAAAGACCTTCTCCGAACACTCCAGCAGGACGCGGCCGGCTTCGTTCAACAGGACCTTGCGCCCGACGCGGAGAAACAACTGGCAATTCAACTCATCCTCGAGCTCCTTGATGTGGAGGCTCACTGTGGACTGGGAGATGTGGAGTTCCTCGCTTGCCTTGGTGAAGCCCTCCGCCAGAGCGGCCGCACGAAAGACACGCAGCTTGTGCAGATCCATCGATTTCGTCCATTCTAACAATTGAGACTATCTATTTTGCAGATTTCAGACAAGATGATATCGTTCGGGTGGAGCCGTGTCCAGACCTGCGACCTCTTCCCTGTTTGACACCATTCGCCGTGAGCTGTACACGGCGGTGGCCGGAGACATTCTGGACGCGATGGGTTTCTACCACCAGTTTCTGCCACAGGCTATCCGGCCCCTTCAAGACCACATGATTGCAGTTGGGCGCGCGATGCCGGTCCTCATCGCCGCTGTGCACGGTCCTCAAGAGAGCCCGTTCGGGCGCCTGACGGAAGCCCTGGATCAGATTGAACCGGGCGAAGTCTACGTCGCCACGGGCGCCATGAATTGCGCCAGTTGGGGTGAGATTCTGACTGCCGCGGCGCGGACGCGGGGTGGCGTAGGCGCGGTCATCGACGGCTACCACCGGGATACGCGGCAGGTGCTCGCGCAGGATTGGCCTGTGTTCAGCATGGGACCCTACGCCCAGGACGCCGGGGTCAGGTCCTCCGTCGTGGATTTCCGGTGTCCGGTCGAGACTGGCGGCGTCCGGATCCGCCCTGGAGATCTGATCTTCGGCGACCTCGATGGGGTACTCGTGATTCCCAGGGAAGTTGAAGATGAGGTAATCGCACGCGCTCTGGAGAAGACGCGCGGAGAACGGGTGGTCCGCAAAGAGATCGAAGCGGGCACGCCGAGCACGGCCGTGTTTCGCAAATACGGCATCCTGTAGCACCATGAAGCGCTGCTTCCGCATTGACGAACGGGACAATGTCGCTACCATGCTGACGGACGCCAGCCAGGAAGTGGTGGAAGTCGTCGGGGCAGCCGATTACCCAACCGTCGAAGTACGCGGCCAGGCGCCTCTCGCTCACAAGGTTGCCTTGCGCGAGATACCGGCCGGCGGGCGCGTGATCAAGTTTGGCGTGGCAATCGGCGTCGCCACCAAGGACATCCTTCCGGGCGAATGGGTGCATTTACACAACTGCCGAAGCCAGGTCGATGAACGTTCGTCGAAGTTCGAAGACGGCATTGAGTCGGGTTCCGAGGCCAATTATGCCTGAGTCCAATCTTGGATTCCTGCGGCAGGATGGACGGAAGGGCATCCGCAACTACGTCCTGGTGATCTACACGGTGGAATGCGCCAGCCATGTCGCCATGGAGATCGCA
This sequence comes from Bryobacterales bacterium, assembly GCA_020851655.1. Lineage (GTDB taxonomy): Bacteria > Acidobacteriota > Terriglobia > Bryobacterales > Bryobacteraceae > JADZCI01. The sequence continues at coordinate 4,200 of JADZCI010000376.1, read as the reverse complement.
CGCAGTGAGCCGGATACCCACGTGATCGGTTTTCCGGGCTGTTACGACAACGCTTACGCCATACGCCTGATGCTGGCGTTGGCGCGCCACCCGAATGCCGGCGCGGTGCTGGCCGTTGGCCTGGGATGCGAGTACACGCAGCCAGCCATGATTGCCGAGGCGGTGCGAAACTCCGGCCGCCCGGCCGAATGGTTCTACATCCAGGAATCCGGCGGGACAACCGCGAGCATCGCCAAGGGTAAAGCGGCCGTGCAGGCGATGCGCAAAGCGATCTCGGCCAGCGTCCCGAGAGTGCCCGTGACACTGGCCGATCTCACCATTGGATCCGAGTGCGGAGGATCCGACGGCACCTCGGGGTTGGCCGGCAACCCGGTGACCGGGCGGTTCTTCGATTTCCTGGTCGATGCCGGTGGAACGGCGATCTTCGAGGAAACCGTAGAGATGATCGGACTTCGCGAGACGATGATCAACCGGGCAGCGACCCCCGAAGCCGCCATCCAACTCTCCCATGCCTATGACAAGGCGGTGCGCTACTGCCAGAGCGTGAAACAGTACTCGATCTCGCCGGGCAACTTCGCTGGCGGGCTGACAACCATCGAGGAAAAGAGCATGGGCGCGTTCTCAAAAAGTGGCAGCCGGCCGATCCAGGGTGTCATTCGGGTATCGGAACGGCCGCCCCGCCCCGGTCTGTGGCTGCTCGATAGCGTACCGGACGATCACTTCATGCAGTTCGGCTACACCAACCCCAACGACTCGGAGGGCGTTCTCGATCTCATCTCGGCCGGCGCCCAGATCGTGATCTTTGTTACCGGACGCGGGAGTGTTATCGGTTCACCCGTGGCGCCGCTGGTGAAGCTGACGGGCAACTCGCGGACGTTTGAGAGAATGCGCGACGACATGGACTTCGATGCCGGACGCGTGCTGACGGGTGAGATCTCGCTGGACGGCGCCGCCGCGGAACTCCGGGACCTGATCGTCCGCATCGCGGCGGGCGCCCAGACCCGCCCCGAGCAGCTTGGGCATCGCGAGTTCTTCATTCCCTACAAACATCAGGACACGCCGGGACTGGAGGCGGGCTGCCATGCCTGATGCGGGAGGACTATTCTCGCTTGCCGGAGAGACCGCCCTCATCACCGGCGGCGGCAGCGGTTTGGGATTTGCCATTGCGAGCGCCTTCGTTCAAGCCGGCGCCAAGGCGGTGATCGTCGGCAGAAGGCAGTGCGTGCTGGAGCAGGCGGTCGCCAAACTGGGAGATCGGGCGGCCTTCGCGGTTCACGATGTGACGCTGACTTCCCTGGCGGACGATCTGGTTCAGCGGGTCAGCGAGATCAACGGCCCGGTGTCTCTCCTCGTCAACAACGCCGGAGTTCACCTCAAGAAGCCCTTTCTCGACACGACCGAGGACGAGTTCAGATACGTTCTGGAGACACACGTTACCGCGAGCTACGCGCTGACACGCGCCACGGCGCGCAGCATGGCGGAACGCGGGCATGGAACGGTTCTGTTCATCGCGTCCATGACTTCGTTCATCGGAATGCCGCAGGTGATCGCCTATACCGCCGCCAAAACCGCCGTCTCCGGCCTCGTTCGCGGTCTGGCGGCGGAGCTTTCACCGTTGGGGGTACGCGTCAACGCGATCGCTCCGGGATGGATCGAATCCCCCATGCTCAATCAGGCGCTCAACGGCGATCCCGGACGAAAACAGAGGATTCTGGACCGGACGCCGATGGGCAGGTTCGGAGATCCCGGCGACATTGGGGCGGCGGCGGTCTATCTCTGTTCAGCGGCCGGCAGGTTTGTCACCGGTGTCGTGCTGCCGGTCGACGGCGGGGCCAGCATCGGATTCTGATCCCGCCCCCAAGAACATTTCAGGCGCTTTCTACTTGCCGATGTGTGTTCCGATGACTTCGCCGGAAACGATGATTTCCACGCGCCGGTTCTGCTGGCGGCCTGCGGCGGTGCCGTTGTCGGCGACGGGCATGGTCTTGCCGAATCCTTGAGCGGTGATGTTGGCCTGCGGCAGTCCCTGCTCCACCAGGTAAGCGCGGACGCTCTCGGCGCGCTGCTCGGACAACTTCTGGTTGAATTCATCACTACCTGTTGCGTCGGTGTGGCCCTCGACCGCCAGGTTCAGGCTGGGGTGAGCGAGCACGACGCCGGCAAACCGCGCCAGCTTTTCCCGCGCCTCGGCGCGCAAATTGTACTTGCCCGTGTCAAAGAGCACGTCCGCCATGTTCACGACGAGCCCGCGCGGCGTATCGCGGGTTTCGAGGATTCTGTTGAACTGGGCCAGCAATGATGCGCGGAGGTCTTCGGCGGCTTTCCGGGCTCTCGCCGCTTCGGCTTTCGCCGCGTCTTCCTTGGCTTTCAAGGCCGCGGCTTCCGCGGCAGCCTGGGCGGCCAACTTGTCCTTTTCGGCTTTGGCGCGGAGTGCGGCGGCCTCGGCTTCCGCCTTCATCTGCGCTTCACGCGCGGCGGAGAGTTCCGCCTGGCGCCTGGCTTCCTGGTCGGCTTTGCGTTTCGCTTCCGCGGCCTCGGTGGCAGCCTTGGCTTCCGCCTCCGCCCGCGCTTTGTCGGCGGCGGCCTTCTTTTCGGCGGCGATGCGTTCTTCTTCCTGCCTCTGGACTGCCAGCGCGCGGGCATCTTCGGCGAACTGCACCGTCTGGCGCGCTGTCGCGATGATCTGCTTCCGGTCCGCCTTGCTGGCCAACTGGTTCTCCGCCATCTTGAGTCCGCCCTCGGCCTTCGAGAAAATCTCCTGAGCGTACTTGTCCGCGTGCCGCGATTTGGCGATCTCGACGGCATTCCGGGCTTCATACATCTCGAGCGGCACGGTCTTGGTATCCAGCGTGAGCGCCAGAGGATTGCCCATCTTCTGATACTGGGCGCGCTTCATCAACTTGTAGTCCTTCACCGGAAAGATCTTGCCTTTGGTGTTCTTGCGGGGCTCGTTTTCGAGCACCACCAGCTCGCTCGGCTGGCGCACGGTGAAGTACGGCTCGGCCGTAACGATCAGCGAGAAGGTCTGCAGTTGCGTGGTGACGTCGAGTTTGCCGTTACCCTCCTTGTTGATCAAGAGTTCCCCAAGGTTGCTGCTCCGGCCCTCGGGCGTGACGGCCCACAGCACATAGGTCAGGAATTCGGTTCCCATCTTGCCAGGTTGCGGCAGCCCCTTGATGTCCGCTTCGATACTGGTGATCGACTTCTTGGCCTCCACTTTGGCCTGGCCGGAAGCCTGGGGCGCCAACGAAGTGGCGTTGAGATCGATCGTGGTTTTCCCGCTATCGACTTGGTACCCAACCGCCATGATGGTCTTTCCGCTGATTGATGCGGACTCCTGAGCATGCGCTACGACACCAGCGCACGCTACCGCGCAAACCGCTACAACCCGTATAGAACTCATTCCAATTCTCCCTTCGCCGCACCCTGCGTACCTTGCCAGTTTACGCGAAACAATGCCGGCCGTGCTATAACGTTGGTATCGGGATCGCCCAACCATTTGGTTGAGGCGCTGCTTTTCTTTTCATCGGATCAGCCTTCCGTTGCATCTTGCCGGTGGGCCTTGATCTTCGCGTTCTCCGCGTGAGAAATCGCGGCAACTCACTGAAGGAGTTCCTTAAATGGTGGGTTGGACTATTCCGTCCGGGCTCTTTGCATTTCACTTTGGGGTGCTCGTCTCACGTGGTCTCGCGCGGGTACTCACATTGCGTGGGATGCGTGGGCTAACGGACTACCGGACACCGCTGAAATGAAAGCCAGAGCTACACGAGTCGTTTTTGCCTTTTATTCATCCTCCAGCGAAGAGGCAAGCCGGGCTTTTGGAAACCTCAAGGCGCTTGGCCGCAATCAGCGAGCGTTTCTCCGGGAAGATGGGACGCGGGAAGGCGCCAGCTTTGCCGAACGCTACGCCGCGCTGCGCCTGGAAGTCGAATCCGCGATTATTGTCCGGACAGAAAGTTCCCGAGTCCAGGCAATCGTCACGCAATTGAGGGCAACGGGCTCCCCGTCAGTCTTCGTCTTGCGCGAAGACGTTGAACACTTGAGTTCAACAGACGGGGCCAGTTGGCGCCCGGAGGCGACAAACGCATCCGTCCTCACTCGACTCAAAGAGAACGAGCATGTGTTCGAAAATTCGCGCGTCGAGCTCCTGGAGGCTGCGCGCCTGGGGCACACCTTGCCCGCCGCGTCGGAATGGATTCT
>JADZCI010000375.1 GCA_020851655.1 Bryobacterales bacterium | reverse complement strand
CTGGTCGAATTACACGACTCGGCGGTTTGCCACTCCAGCAGGCGCCTGTGGCTGATCCACCGGCGGTAAGCGACGCGCGCTATGGCGTCGATAGATAATCCCGCCTGGTGCGGAAGGAATGCGATGCCCAAGATGGCGCGCGCCAATTCCGCCCGGACGGCATCTCCGCGGACGGTTTTTCCCTGCCAGCGCCAGGTCAGCCGGTCCAGCAGCGGCGCAAGTGTTGGAACCACGACTGCCAGACCAACAACCACGCTCCATACGCCCGGCGACGCGGAGATGAACCAGCCGAACAGGAGCAAGAGGAGTGATGCGACCGGGACCAGGCTTCGCCGCAGGTTGTCGAAGATACGCCAGCGATTGATGGCGCTCAGCGGATTCGGCACGGTTCCTCCGCCGCGCGCCGGGACTTTGGGCAGAACCCAGGCGGCAATCTGCCAGTCCCCGCGAATCCAGCGGTGCTGGCGCATCGAGTAGCCCACGTAATCGAGCGGCAGGTTCTCGAATAACTCGATATCGGTCGCCAGACCGGCACCGGCGTGCGCGCCTTCGATCAGATCATGGCTAAGGATTGTTTCGCCGGGAAACCGGTCTCCGAGCGCCAGGCGGAAGGCGGCCACATCATAAATGGCCTTGCCGTGAAACGTCGCCTCGCCGAAGAGATCCTGGTGAGCGTCCGACACGGACTGGCAGTACGGATCGGTCCCCGTCGTGTCGGCATAGATTCTTGTGAACCGTGTCGCGATCGCTCCCGGCAGCCCGATGCTGACCCGGGGTTGTATGATCGTGTAGCCGCGCTTCCGTACTCGTGTTTGCGGATCGATCTCCGGACGGTTCAGCGGGTGCGATATGGTCTCGATCATGCGCCGCGCCGTTCCTGGCGGAAGTTGCGTGTCGGCATCGAGAGTGATGACGTACCGGACCGGAAGCGGCAGATGCCCGCAGAGCAGGATTCCCTCCGGACCTTCACCCGCGAGATAAGAATTCAGGTCTTCGATCTTGCCGCGCTTCCGCTCCCGTCCCATCCAGCGTTGTTCACTGCCGGACCAGACGCGGGGGCGATGGAAGAGCACAAACTGGGCGCCGGGATGACGGGCGTTCAGGCTCTCGATGCCCTTGCGGACCGTCTCCACCAGCTCGTCGTCCTGCGGCGTCGAGCGTTCTTTCGAGTCGGTGAAATCGGAGAAGAGTCCGAAAAAGATACATGGGTCCCGGTTGGCAAAGAACCGGACCTCTAGCTTTTCCAATTCACGGCGGGCCGTTTCCAACGACGTAAGCATCATCGGCACGATCACCAGCGTCGCGTGCTCGCGTGGAATTCCATTTCGGAAATCCATTTTCGGCAAGGGCTCCGGCGGCAGAAGCGACATGACGAGTGTATTGATAATCTGTGTGCCCAGCTCACTCAACGGAAAAACCGCCAGCAGGCCGAGCACGGACAGCAGAATCGTGTTTCGCGCGCCCAAATCCCACGCGAATGCAAGCGACAGCGCGAGGAGAAATAGAGTAAGACCGGCAATGCCGCCGAGGTAGACCCCGGTTGCATGGCCGCGCACCATGCGAGTGAACCGGGTTCGCAGCGGAACCGTCGCCTTTAGGTCTCGTTCCAACTGCCGGACGCCTTCGTCAATCAGGTAGTAAGCGACATGCGCCGAACGCGGACCGGCGCTCGCGGCGGCCAGCGAAACCGCGCGCCTGGCTACCTGGTATTCCTCCGCGGAACAACGGCGGGCGATCCGCTCCACGGCTTTCCGGCAGCGGTCTCGCGTTGCGAAATCGCTGCGGCCATAGATTCCACCCGGATCCCCTCGAAGTTCGCCTTCGACCGCGCTGGTCGTCTCGAAGGTGGCGGTGAAATCGGTCCTCGAGAGAGTCCGCAGGCTGCCGAAGGCATTTGCGGTTGCCAGCCTTTCGGCGGCCTCACGCGCGTGCTCGTTGCGAACCAGGTCTGTGAGTTTCGTGTTGAGCCGCCCTTCGACCCAGTGCTGGACCGCCGAGAGCGCGGTTTCTTCATCCTGCAACTGTTCGGCGAGCGAACTGATGAAGTACGGCTGAAGCGCATAGGGCGCTTCTTCGATCATCGTCAGCATCCGGTCGAAGGCGGCGGCGTCGCGCCGCGCGGCAGCCGAGAGGCGATTGGCCCAAAGGTAGGCGATCTCCCTCAATTGCTGCCCCAGGGTTACCTGCCGTACCAACCTGGTAAGTCCTTCAATCAGCGCTACACGAAGAAGCAGCGGAAAGAACCAGAGTTGTGCGACGGTGAGCGGTTTGTCTATTTGGGATGCTTCGAGATGCGCAATGATCGACGGCTCATCGATCGCGTGGTCAAGCTTGGTCACCAGGTCGTAGGCGATTTCGTACACGCTGGGCTGGCCGCGCTCGGGATCGGGCAGGATGCTGGAATAGCCCTTCGGCAGATTTTGCCGGACCTCGCCAATTTGAGTGCGGACGAGGTATGCATTATCGAGAATCCATTCCGACGCGGCGGGCAAGGTGTGCCCCAGGCGCGCAGCCTCCAGGAGCTCGACGCGCGAATTTTCGAACACATGCTCGTTCTCTTTGAGTCGAGTGAGGACGGATGCGTTTGTCGCCT
>JADZCI010000374.1 GCA_020851655.1 Bryobacterales bacterium | reverse complement strand
CTCTGGGGTACGCGCGCGATTTTCCGCTGCTGGCCGCGCGCATTGGCCGCGAGTTGCGTGAACGCGGTGTGCGAGTGGTGGCTAACGCCGGCGGCGTCAATCCACAGGCCTGCGCGGCCATGGTCCGGAAGGTGGCGCCGGGACTCAAGGTCGCCGTGGTCGAAGGCGACGACGTGCTCGGCCGGATCGACGAGTTCCTGGCCAAGGGTTACGCGCTGGCAAACATGGACACCGGAGAACCGCTGGCAAACGTGCGTTCACGCGTGCTCAGCGCCAACGCCTATCTCGGCGCATTTCCCATCGCCGAAGCCCTGGGTACCGGGGCCGATATTGTCATAACGGGCCGTTGCGCCGATGCGGCGCTGGCGCTCGGTCCGATGGTGCACGAGTTCAGATGGCAGCCCGGTGATTGGAACCGGCTGGGCGCGGGCGTGGTGGCCGGACATATCATCGAGTGCGGCGCTCATTCAACCGGCGGCAACACCCAAGTCGACTGGCAAACCGTTCCCGATTTGGCGGGTATTGGCTATCCGATCGTGGAAGCCGAACCGGACGGCACATTCGTCGTTACCAAGCACGCGGGAACGGGCGGCCGCGTCAACTCCCATGTCGTCAAGGAACAGATGCTTTACGAAATCGGCGATCCGCGGCGGTACATGACGCCGGATTGCGTAGCCGACTTCACGGCGCCGCACGTTGAAGACTGCGGAGAGAATCGCGTCCGGGTGACGGGTTGCCGCGGCGGCGAGGCCCCGGAGACGCTTAAGATTTCCGTCAGCTATCACCTGGGGTGGAAGGCCATTGGCGCCCTGGTCTATTCCTGGCCGCGGGCGTTGGAGAAAGCCCAGGCGGCGGACCGGATTGTGCGGCAGCGGCTGACTCATCCGTACGAGGAGATCTATACCGAGTTTTTCGGCGTCAACGCCTGCCACGGCGCCGCGGCACGCCATGCGGACGAGGTTCCGGAAGTCATGTTGAGGATCGGCGTACGAGATCAGGACAAGTCCGCTGTGGAACGATTTACGCGGGAACTGATACCGCTCGTGTTGAGCGGTCCTCCGTCGGCCACCGGTTATGGGGACGGACGCCCGCCGGTCCGTGAAGTAGTCGCCTACTGGCCGACGTTGGTTCCGCGTGGAGAAGTTGAACCGAAAGTGACGGTGTTTGAATGAGGGTCCCTCTGTCGGAAATCGCGCACACACGTTCGGGAGACAAAGGCGACACGGTCAATATTGGTGTCATCGCCTGGGCTCCGGAGGGCTATGAGGTGCTGCTACGGGAAGTCACCGCCGAACGGGTGAAAGTGTTCTTCGGCGACCGGGTCAAGGGTTCCGTCGAGCGATTCGAGTTGCCCAATCTTCATGCGCTGAATTTTGTGTTGCGCGGCGCTCTTGGCGGCGGCGGAACCTTGTCGCTTCGCATTGATGCTCAAGGCAAGACGTTCGGCGCCGCACTCCTGGGGTTGGAGGTTGAGACTGAATGAAAGCAGTCCGGGAAGAGCGAGTCCTGCGGCTGACGCTGGATAATCCATCCAAGCGGAACGCGCTCCACGAATCGCTGTGCAAGGATCTGGTCGTGGCCCTGGAAGAGGCTTGGCGTGATGATTCGGTCGGGTGTGTACTACTCGACGCTGAAGGGGAAGTCTTCTCGGCGGGCATGGACCTGGACGAGGCGACCCGCCCGGATGCGGCGGACCGGACCGCGCTTCACGAAGCACTGTTTACGTTTGGTTTTCACGCGACCAAGCCAGTTGTGGCGGCCGTGCGGGGCGCGGCGCTCGGCGGCGGCCTGGGGCTTGTAGCCAATGCCCACGTGGTGGTGGCGGCGCACGGCACAAAGTTCGGGCTCACGGAGTTGCGGCTCGGGATGTGGCCGTTTGTGATCTGGCGGGCCATGGTCCACGCCATCGGGGAGCGGCGCACCGTCGAACTGGCGGTGACGGCGCGGATTTTTGGGACTCCCGATGCGCTGCAGTTGGGCTTGGTGCACGAGGTGGCTCCGCCAATTGAACTCGACGACCGGGCCACCGCCATCGCGCAGGCAGTTGCGGCCAGCAGCCCGCACGCCATGCGGATCGGCTTGGAGTATCTCAGAGACGCGCGCGGCTTACCCCTCGACGGGTCGGGACAGATGGCGCGGGACTTGCGCGCCAAGGTTTTTTCCGGCGCCGATTTCCAGGAGGGCGTGGCCGCCTTCCGCGAGAAGCGGAAGCCGAAATGGCCGAGCCTGGCTCGACAAGCCCCCTCATGAGTGGAGTGAGTTCGAAGATCCCGCGGCTGGTCTTGTTCGCCGCCGCCGGACTTACCCTCGAATCGTGGTGCGCCGAGGTCTCGATAGCGGCGTACCGGGGACCGGCCGGGTCCAGCGTACCGCTCGTCATCGCATTCTCCGCGCAGCGCCAACCCGTCAGCGCGGTCCAATTCGATCTGGAGTACGACAGCACGGCGATGAACCTGGTCGTGCTCACTTCCGACAACAGCCGGGATAGCCAGAAGAATGTTCTGGTCAATGACCTGGCCTCGAACCGCAAGCGTGTTATGGTGATCGGGCTTAACCGGACGGCGCTTGCCGATGGGACGCTGGCCGAGGTTCTCGCTCATCTGAAGGCAGACGCGCCGCCGGGTGTTTATGCGCTGGCGATCCAGAACGTTGTCTGCTCTGATCCCGGCGGAGCGGCCGTTCCGTCAGGGAGCATTGAAGGCAGCATGGTGGTGGAGCCACCGTTATCCGGAACTACCCCGATCACGCGTGAGGGTGTCCTGAACGCCGCAAGCATGCGGTCCGGACCTGTGGCCCCGGGCGAACTGATCGTGCTGATGGGATCTTCTATCGGCCCGAGTGTGCCGGCCGCATTCGATGGCAGTGTTGCCGGGACGGTGTTGGGAGGCGCCCGGGTTCTGGTAAACGGACTTCCAGCACCGCTGACTTATGCGTCTTCCAACCAAATCAACGCGACCGTGCCTTACGCGATAGCAGGCGATGCGGCCTCGATCGTTATCGAAAGCGGCGGCAGCCACCAGGCTGAGGTCACGGTTCCTGTCGCCGAGGCCGCACCGGCGATCTTCACACTCGATTCCAGCGGCACAGGCGCCGGCGCGATCCTCAACCAGGACTATTCGATCAATTCAATTGTGACGCCCGCCGAGCGCGGGTCCGTAGTAATGCTCTACGCGACCGGAGCCGGCCAGACGGATCCTCCCGGTTTGGACGTGCCCAGCTTCGAACTGCGCGGGTTGCGCCTTTCGGCTGGCGTGTGGATCGGTGGAAAGCCCGCTGAGGTCCTCTATGCCGGAACCGCGCCGGGGCCAGTACCAGGACTCATCCAGATCAACGCTCGCGTGCCTTTCGATGTCGAACCTGGAATCGTTGTACCCGTCGTGATTGAACTTGGATCGCGGCGCAGTCCTGGTGGCGTGACGATGGCGGTGCGATAGATGATGGCGCGCGGTTAACGGAGGAGTGCCGTCACAATGATATAGGGCAGGGACGCCGCCATGGAGGTGCCAAACGCCAAGGCGGTGGTACGAGCTCCCGACCTCGGCACGAACAGGACATCGTTCGGCAAGAGCGGGAAATCTCGCGCTCTGCCCGCGAGCACGCCTTTTAAGTCGATCTCAATCTGCGCCCGGCGGTTGGTGCCGAGAACGGGCCGCAGCACCCGTACTTTGTCGCGGTTGGCGGTCGGTGTCAGTCCGCCCGCTTCCGCGAGCGCCTGAGTGACGGAAATCGAGTTCCGCTCACCGAGTTCGATGCTGGATGCCCGAGTTACATCACCGGTTACGTAGACCCGCTCCGCCCGTTCGGCGCTCACGACGTCGAACGGCTTGAGAATGATGTCCTCCTCGGGGTTGACGCTCTCGGTCAGCCTTTCGAGACTGATATCCACTGTGCTGACTTTCTTCTCAGCATCCTGCACCGCGTTTGGGAGCGGAATCGGTCCGGATTCGGTGCGGCGGGTGATTCTGATGCGGCGGCTGGCGTTCGGCTGGAGTCCGCCCACGTAGGACAACATTTCGATCAGTGAGCGGCCGCCCTGGAGCGGATAGATGCCGGGTGTGCGGAAGGCGCCCATAAAGAACACCGGTTCACTGCGGAACTGGGTCAGGGTTATGAAGACCTGAGGATTGCGTACGTACTCGCGAAACCGGCTTACTAAATCCGTCTCCAGCGCCTGAATCGTCATTCCGGCTGCCTTGATCCGGCCGACGAGCGGCAGTTCGATGAAGCCATCGGTATCAATGCGAAACGGCCGGTCGCTAATTTCGGCCACTTGCGCTGAGCGGATGAGAATCTGGTCGTTCGAGCCCAGAATGTAATCGGGCCGCACAGCCAAGCCCACCGGCGCCGGGGGTTGGCCTTGACCGAACAGGCATGAGGCGAGGACGAGCCAGAGCAGGCCGCCGCCGCTCCAAGCAAGGACCCTCGTTGCCGGCATCAGGGCAGCCTCCGCGATACCCCGGCTGAGGCGGCCTGGATGGGACGGACCCAGATCCGGTCGATTTCCGCCGAAACCGACCGTTGGAGCAAATGGATCGAAACCACGATGCGGTATTTCCCCTTTACTCTTTGAAGGATACCCTCCAGCCCCGCCAGCGGTCCACGCTCGATCAGCACCAGGTCCCCCACATTGAGGTACGGCCATGGCATCACCAGCAATCCGGACTGGACTAAAGAACGCACCCGATCAATCTCCTGATCCGGTATGGCGACCGGCGTCTTTCCCAAACCGACAAGTCCGACGACGCCGGGCACGGTGAGCACAGGCAAACGGGCGCCAGGATCCAACCGGCAGAAGACGTACCCAGGGAATAGAAACCGGTCGACAGACTTTTTCCGATCCGACCACTGTTGCTCGACCTTGTAAGAAGGCGAGTACTCTTCGAATCCTCGCTGCTTTAGATGCAGGCCGACGACCCGTTCACGGTTTGAGCGGACTCGAACGGCAAACCAAGGGTGACCAACTTCTGTCACCAGATTCTCCATGCACTTCCTCCGTGCCACGCCCTGGGGGCAGAGCTTGCTCCCGGGCGTCCCTCGTCTCCCTTGATGATTGACGATGCAGGGACAATTGTCAATGGATAGCCTATACGGGACAGTACTGGGTTCATTGGATTTGTGCGGTTACCGCGTTCGAAGTGCCACGCTCGTTCGTGACTGTAACCGTCGCCGATTCAAGCGTCTGTATCGGCGGAAGCGCTCCGGTTGCGGTGTCGCTGCTCGTGACGCTGAACGGGAACGAGATCAGGAACTGTCCGCCGAACGCCACCGAAGCCTGCGAATTGAACCATACAAATGAACTCGCCGTGAGATCCTGCGTGAACTCGGTTTGCCCGAAGTTGTAGCCAGCCTTGGTTGTGAATTTCACGGTCATCTTGCTTATGGACCTGGTGGTGGCATACCCGGTCACCTGGAGAACGAACCCGTTGGAGGTCCGGGAATCGACGGTGAGGCTGACCAGTTTCGGCTCCGATGCGGGCAAGCTAGCCTGAAGCCGAACCGGGTTTTTGGGGGTTAACTCAAGACCGCCTTCAGTAGCGAATGACGGTGTGATGAGAATGGTCCCTGCGACACTCCCTGTCTGGAACTTCAACCGGGTTGACCCGCTGGAGAAGACGGCTTGCGTTGCTCCGGCGGGAATCGTGAACGACGCCACCCGGCCCCCGGTGACGAACTGCACCGCCGGGTCGCTGGCGTAGCTATCCGATTCGGTCGTAAGGGTCAGCTTTCCGGTCAGCGCGACCGGGTAGGTGGCGCCAAGGGTGAGCCCCACGGTTGGTTGTTCAAACGGCTGCACCGCGGTGGGTCCTTGAATCGTGTACTCGGGAAGCGGCGCGGGCTGGCTGCCGGTTCCCACGAGCGCGAAAGCGTCGCCGTTGATGCGAAGCGATGCGCTGCTGAGGTTGGTGTTTAACGGAGCAAAACGGATCGTGAAGGTCACCGCGCCGTTCGGCGGGATGGACGCGGGCAGCGCCGGCAACCCGGACAGCGTGTACACAGGCGTCCCGTCCGAGACGATCGCTACATTGACCAGAGGGGCGGCGGCCGTTCCGGTGTTGCGGACCGTGAAATCCACCGCCACCGACCCTCCGACCTGGACCGCCGGAAAGACCACGTTGCCCAACGGTTGGATAGTGGTGGTCCCACCCGGGTTGCGGTACGAATATGTGAGCACCGGGCCGACTCCCGAACCGATCAAGTCGAACGAGTCGTTGCCTACCCGAAGCCGGCCCGTCTGCCGTCCGGCCTGCGTGGGCGCGAAGACAATCGAGAACAACTGCGTGTCGCCGGGCGCCATGGTGACCGGCAAGAACGGCAGGTCCTCAAGTTGAAAGGTGTTTCCGGAAATCGCAATGGCGCCGACGACGATGTCCAACTCACTGGAATTGCGAAGCCGGACGAATGTGGTGGTGCGCTCGCCCACTGGCGTAGCCGGGAGAACGACGGGTTGACCCGGGGCGATTGGCCGGGCCGCATCGTCCGGGGCCAGTAGCTCGTAAGTCAGGTAGGAAACGATGCCCTTGCCCTGCAGCCGGACAGTGTATGAAGTCCCACCTTCGAAGGTCAGGGTCAGAGTGCCTGAGTCGGCGCCGGCCTGCCTGGGCCGGTAACGAAGTTGAAACGGCAAGCTCGCCCCGGGCTGGAGAAAGGCGGGGACCAAAGGCAGAGACCCCAGCGAGAACGCCTCGCCCGTAGTGGTGACAGACAGAACTTGTCCCGTGCCACTGCCGCGATTGAGGAGCCCCATCGTAGCCAGCGTGGCCGAGTTGGCGATGGTGTCGGTGAACACCAGTACGCCGTTGGGCGCCAGGTTCACGGTGTTGCCATCGATGGCGAGGCTGTAGCTGAGCGAATAGTCTGGCGAGGAGCCAAGCAGACCCACGATGACCAACCCCGGGACGGGCGGCGGTTGAGGCTGGTTGGGGACTTGCGGCGCCGCCTGGAGAAAACCATAGTCCAGTTCGGCGGAGGCTTGCCGGCTGCTTGACGGCAGATAGCGGAGTTGCACGGTAACGCTCTGCCCCGGAGCCAGGATGGTATTGGCGGGCGGCACGGATGTGATCGAAAAGTCCTGAGAGCCGAGAAGTTGCGGAGGGCCGGGGAAGCCCAAGCTGGTCGTCCCGGTGTAGGTGATAGTCAGTTGGAAGGCCTTGGCGGCGCCCGGGCCAGTCGAGGGAATCTGCACGGTTCCCCCGTTGGAAACCTGGGTGATGTTGTTCTCCTGTTGGACCCGGATGAGGACTTGGGCCTGGGCGGCGGCTACAAGTCCGAGCACGGCAGCCCACAGCGTTGCGGTGCGCTTCATCAGCTATCGCACCTCTCCGGCTGGGATGAAGTAGACATTTGCGCCGCTTGTTTCGTCGAGGACATAGAGTGGCTGGTCCTGCTTGTCCCGCTGGCTCAGCAACAGCATGAGCGATGGACGGCCCAGAAAGGCAAATTGCGAGACGGGCAGATCCAATTCCGGCCCTTCGATCAGCGCCGCTGACGCCAGGTCAAAGAGGTACAGCCGCTGGTTGGCGCGGCTGGCCAGGTAAAGGCGGGCGCCTCCCACCGGCTGCGCAATGGCGGTTATGTCGTTGAGCCTCTGCGGATCGCTCACCATCACTTGCGGTACGGCCCCGGCGCCCGGCGCGGAGACCTGCACGAGCTGCGCGTTTGCGCGGTCGGTGATCCAAAGTGTTCTGCCGCCGTCAGCCAGAGCAATAGCCGATCCGTCTGGCACAGCCGCAATCTGGCGGGTGCCCGTGGACGCGCTCACTTGATAGATGCCCGCTTGCGCGACGGCAACCACAACCAGGTTTGACGCAATGTCTCCGGCGATCGCGGTCACTTCGCCCTCGACACCGGTCAACGGGACTGGTACATCGGCAATGGGGCCGAGTCCGTCGATTCGAATCCACTGAACCGATCGTGCGGCGGTCGAGTAGACCACGACAGCGCGGGAATCCCCGGTCCAGGAAAAGTACACCGGTGAATCGACGACGCCCGGAACATCAGTGCTGGCGGGCTCCGCGGCGCCGTTCTTGAACGTGTAGAGCAAGACCGCACCTTGCGAGCCGGCCAGTGCGCTTCGTCCGTCGGGCGCGACCGAAGCCCAATCCAAGTCGGGCACGACCACTGGCCCCAAGCGGGCGGCGCCGGGGCTCCCGAGGATGTGGCGGAGAGATCGCGAGGGCTGATCGAAAACCAGACCGGTAGTCGGGCCGGCGAGGTGCAATTGCTGGCCAGCCGACATCAGCGGCACAACACAGACAAGGCAAATCGAGCTGAGCGCGCGGATCATGGTTAACGAGGTCCTCCAATGGAACCCGTACCGGGAGCGATCGTAATGTTTGCCGTTTGGTCTCTGTTGTACAGGTAGATTCCAAAGCCGGCTCCGGCGCCCGCGCCCCCGCCGATTACCGCCCACCATTTCCAGTCCTTGTACCAGGGTTTAGGCGGCGGGGCGATGGTGGCTTCCATGGCGCGGCGTTCGTTCGTTTGCCGGACCCGCACTTCAGCGGTTTGGCCAGTCATCGCGGCCTTGATCCGGATTGAGAAACTGCCTGGGGTGTCATTCGGCGAGAAGTTTGCCGTCGCCTGTCCGCGGTAGTCGGTCTTTACGGTGACAACAGGCTGCCCGTTAAAATGCCCGCCGGGTCCCGCGGCCGGCGCTTCAAACGTCACCTCGGCCCCTTCGACTGGCTGTTCCATGGAGTCGAGGACCTGCACTACCGGGCTGATGGCTGATTTGGTTGCCACGCTGTTAATGGCGTTCTGCCCCTCGAGAACCAGGATTCTCAAGCCGCCTGACCTCTCACCAGGTGGCGCGATGGGTTGTTGTGTCTGCTGTGCGACCAGCGAAGGTGGCACAATCGAAACCCAACAAGCCAGCAGCGCGACGAATCTGTAAGAAGACACCCTTCAATCCCCCGAATCAAAACGGTCTGCCAAAGACTTCTGTGGTGGCACTCGCAAACCTATAGACAGCATACACTTCAAGGCGGCTCAGCGCAGGAGTCGCCAGCCGTGTCATGTTGGTGGTTCCGGTACCAGTACAAACGTTTCAGGTTGCAAGGCGCACTGGCTGAAACAAATATGTGGTCCGGCCAACATGTCAAAGCAACTAAGCTCCGGATGACGGTTTTCTAAACAGACACGATCATCTTCTGTTTGCGCCCGATGCGGCCTCACCGCCACCAGAGTACTAGGTCTGCCCGGAGGGGGGGTGGGCCGAATCCCCCCTATCTTCCCTCGGCGCTTTTCTCCACAATAGACTAAACGTCACGGCTGTCTCGGAGTCAAGGGAGGAAACCAACACGATGGGACAAAAAGGGCGGTAGCTTGTCCGGATTCGCGAAAAGGACTGGACATGGCGATCGATCCGGAGGGCCGGACAAAAAGAGGTCAGAGGGTTTAGTTAGTAAACAGCTAAGTCTCCAGGTTTCGTCTCATCCTACTCGGATGACCCGTGAGATTGTTTGGGGGCGGCGCCGCTGGCGCCGCACGGGAATTAGGTCTGGATACCCTGATGCGCCGGTAAACGCTGGGAAAGCATGCGACACGGCTGCGCATGCCGCTTGGCCGGCAGCACAATCAGGCGGCTACTTGCGAGGGTTGTTGTTCAATGTTCAACCGAATGCGTGGTGCGGCCGCTCCATGGTCCGGAGAGGCCGCGGGTCCGGAGGAGGCGGGACTGAGTCAAGTCTCCATCCTGGATCAAGATCATTTCTTGCGAATGCTCTACCTGGAGCAGAAGAGGACTGAACGCTCACAACGGCGTTTCGTTCTGATGCTGCTCGAGTCGGAAAATCTTCTGGCGAATCGTGGAAGCGGCGAGGCGCTGGAGCAGATCCTCCTGGCGATGTCGCAGTCGACAAGGGAGACGGACATCACCGGTTGGTACAAGCGCGGTTCGATCATCGGGTTCATCTTCACCGAAATCGGGAGTGCCGACGGCAAGACAGTCGCTAACGCACTGTTGACCAAGGTCACCAACGCCCTGTCTCAGACGCTCAGCATTGATCTGATCAATCAGATCCGGCTATCCTTTCATGTTTACCCGGAGGACTGGAGCGACAACGGCAAGGGCAATCCTTCCGGCACGGTGCTTCATCCGGATTCCGCACAGGATGGCGCCCGGAAGAAGGGTCCGTTACTGGTCAAGAGGCTTCTTGACATCGCTGGGAGCGTCACCGGACTGGTTCTTCTCTCGCCCGTCATGCTGGCGATCGCAGTGGCAGTGAAACTCACATCGAGGGGGCCTGTCCTGTTTCGCCAGAATCGCGTCGGCCAGCATGGAAAACGGTTCACGTTCCTCAAGTTCCGCTCCATGTATACAGGCAACAACCACGCGATTCATAAAGAGTTTGTGACGCGCTTCATCGCCGGTGATGCGCCGGCCGGGGCGGGCGAAGCGGGCCAAACCGTATACAAACTGCAAAAAGACCCGCGTCTGACACCGGTCGGCGGCTTCCTTCGCAAGACCAGCCTCGACGAACTGCCGCAGTTCTTCAATGTGCTGATGGGCGAGATGTCCCTGGTGGGACCGCGTCCGCCTGTTCCTTACGAAGTTGACCGTTATGCGGTATGGCACCGCAGGCGTTTACTCGCTGTCAAGCCGGGAATTACCGGGCTGTGGCAGGTTACTGGCCGGAGTAAAGTTACCTTCGACGAAATGGTTCGCCTCGATCTTAAATATGCCCGCACATGGTCGTTGGGACTCGATCTCAGGATCCTTCTGCGGACACCTCGCGCCGTGTTGATCGGGGACGGCGCATACTAATACAAAAATAAGCTTCCTGAACACAGTACTCCATGGAGGAGCTGTATGATTCGTTTTGGTCTTATAGGATACGGGTACTGGGGGCCCAATATCGCGCGCAACATTCAGGCGCTCGACTCGGCGCAGGTGGCCGCCATTTGCGACAAGAGCGACGCCAGCTTGCAGCGGGCCGGGCGGGCCCATCCCGGCACACTGGTTACAAACGATTGCAATGAACTTCTTTCCTCGCCCGATATAGACGCCATCGCTGTCGTCACACCGGTCTGGACACACTACGAATTGGCCAAGCAGGCCCTGCTGAACGGCAAACATATCTTTGTCGAAAAGCCTTTCACGTCTACCGCGCGGCAGGCTGAGGAACTCATCGAACTCGCTGAACGGAAGAACCTGACCGTCATGGTGGATCACACGTTCCTTTTCACCGGCGCGGTGCGAAAAATCCGCCAGTTGATCGATGACGGCACCCTAGGCAAGCTCTACTATTACGACTCGATGCGAGTCAACCTCGGCCTGTTCCAGCACGACATCGACGTGTTGTGGGACCTGGCGCCGCACGATCTGTCGATCGTCGATTACCTGGTCGGCCAGAAACCGGAAGCCGTCGTCGCCACAGGCGCGTCCCATCTGAACGGGTTGTCGGACGTGGCTTTCATGACGATCTACTATCCGGACAATGTGATCGCCCATATCAATGTCAACTGGCTGTCGCCTGTCAAGGTCAGAATGACTTTGATCGGCGGCGAAAAGAAGATGCTGGTGTGGAACGATCTGGAGGCGGACGAGAAAGTCAAAGTATATGACAAGGGTGTGAACGTCAGGGGACGCGAAGGGGTTTACGACTTGCTTGTCAGTTACCGCTCGGGTGATATGTGGTCGCCGAAGGTGGAGGGAACCGAGGCGCTTAAGGCGGAGATGGCATACTTTGCCGACTGCGTCATGTCGGGCCAGCGCCCGTTCAACGACGGCCAGGCGGGGTTGCGCGTTGTTGAACTGCTGGAGGCCGCCGACCAGTCCTTGAAGCGGAAAGGCGAGGCCGTCTACGCGTGAGTGGCAAGAAGAATATAGCGTCTGACGTCAAACTGGGCCACGGCGTCAAGATCTACGACTTTGTCAACCTCTACGGCTGCGAGATCGGGGACGAGACCAAGGTCGGTACGTTTGTCGAGATCCAGAAGAACGCGAAGATCGGCAAGCGGTGCAAGATCTCCAGCCACACGTTCATCTGCGAAGGTGTGACCGTCGAAGACAATGTGTTCATCGGGCACGGGGTCATATTCATCAATGACCCTTATCCCAGGGCCACCGCGCCCGGGGGTGAGTTGCAGACTGAAAAGGATTGGAAAGTGGAGACCACGCTCGTGAAGAAAGGCGCCTCCATTGGTTCCGGCGCGACCATCCTTTCCAATCTGACGATTGGCGAGAATGCGATCGTCGGCGCCGG
>JADZCI010000373.1 GCA_020851655.1 Bryobacterales bacterium | reverse complement strand
GCCTTCACCTAAGTGCAAGTCTACTCCCAAATCCGTCCTTTGCAATAGATGCGAATCTGCCGACATGCGAATTTCCCTCTACCTCGCTGATTCAGAAGGAAATCGATTTTCCGTGCGAAGTTCCTGCAAGTGAATCCGGGGTTAAGTGAATCCGGGTCAAGTGAATCCGTTCGGTAGGTTTCCTTTCATGCCTCCCGTGCTCATCAGCGCGGAGAACCTCAGGCGACCCGCTCGAAAACCAACTTATGGCTGCCGTCGCTTCTCGCAGGCATGAGGGTGGAGTTGCCTTGGATCCTTCCTCCTTGCATCCAAGACCGTACGCGGCCCTCCCCTGGTGATCGGTCTGAACGAGCGTTGAGACAAAGATGAAGGGCTATCTGCACTTTGCGGGCCGGGTTACGGCGGCTCATGTGGTGACCCTATATCGGCGTTGGAGCACTGGCATATGCGTTTCTTACCGGCGGGCTCTTCGACGGCTCGAACGAACTGGTAAACCGCGTGATGCGCACGCCGGCGGAGCCTGCGCTCTGGAGGCACGTTACGGCGTGGATGCTGTCGTCCCAGGTGCTCCGGGGGCTGCTGATCGCGCTTGTGCTCTACCCGTTTCTACCGGCGATGCGCACTTGGACTTACGTCAAGCGCGCCGCTTCGATCGCCGGACTCTACATCGTTTTCGGGCGATGGGCCAGCACGGTGGCTGGCTCGGGCACCATCGAGGGATGGCTCATTCTGCGGCCCGAGTTTACCGCGCCTTCCATCGTGGTGAAAGCGATGATGGAGGGCCTGGTGCAGGGCGCCGCCTTCGCCGCCTGGGTCGCCCGGGCGGCGCGTCGTCCGCTGATCTTTCATGCCACCAAAGCCGCGGCAGGTGAATCCGTTAAACTGGTAGTTCCCTTTCATGCTGCGATTTGAGACGGCTGGCGAGTCGCACGGCGAGTGCCTCGTGGCCACGTTGACTGGTCTGCCCGCGGGGGTTCCCGTTTCGGCCGCCTCTATCAACCACGAGTTGTGGAGACGGCAGCAGGGCTTTGGGCGCGGCGGGCGGATGAAGATCGAAACAGACCAGGTCGAAATTGTTTCGGGAGTACGCCATTCGGAAACGATCGGTTCGCCGGTTGCGATCATCATCCGGAACCGCGACTGGCAGAACTGGACCGAGGTGCTGCCGGTGCAGGCAGCTCCGGATTCGGAGGAGAAGAAGAAGCCGCTCAAACGCCCGCGTCCGGGGCATGCCGACCTGGCCGGCGCCATCAAGTACAACTACCGCGAGGCTCGTTACATACTGGAGCGCGCCAGCGCGCGCGAGACCACGGCGCGAGTCGCGGTGGGCGGCCTGTGCAAAGCGTACTTGAGCGAGTTCGGAATCAAGGTGCTGAGCCACGTCGTTCAGGTGGGCGGCGTGCGCCTGGAACGCCCGGCGGAATGGGCGGAGATCGAAGCCGTGAACCAGAAGCCCGAGGTGCTGCTCAACTGCGTGGACCCCGGCGTGGAAAAGAAAATGAAGGAAGTGGTGGACGAAGCCTATCGCACGGGCGACACGGTGGGCGGCGCGTTCGAAGTCCGCGCGCACAACGTGCCTGTCGGGTTGGGTTCGCACATCACCTGGGATTCCCGGCTGGACGGGCGGCTGGCGCAAGCGATCGTGTCGATGCAGGCGGTCAAGGGTGTGGAGATCGGGTCGGCGGAGGAGGCCGCGGCGAGCTTTGGATCGAAGGTGCAGGACACGATTCACTACGATCGCGGGCGCAGCGAGTTCTTCCGGGGCGCCAACAAGGCGGGCGGTTTGGAGGGCGGCATTACCAACGGGCAAGACCTGGTTGTGCGGGGCTTGCTGAAACCGATCTCGACGCTGCGCCGCCCGCTGGAATCGGTGGACCTGGATACGCGCGAACCGGCGTTGGCCGCCTATGAGCGCAGCGATGTCGCCGTGGTGCCCGCCGCCGGCGTGATTGGCGAAGCCATGGTGGCGATTGTGCTGGCGGGCGCGATGATCGAAAAGTTTGGCGGCGACTCGCTCACCGAGACGCGGCGCAATTTTCAGGGCTACCTGGAGCAGGTCAGGAAGTACTGAGATGGTTTACCAGATCCGCAAGTACGGCGACCCGGTGCTGGAGACCCCGGCGGACGCCATCACGGAGTTCGGCGGCGAGGAACTGCAGGCGATGGTCGACAGCATGTTCGAAACCATGTACGAGGCTCGCGGCGTCGGGCTGGCGGCGCCGCAGGTGGGCGTGTCGCAGCGGCTGACGGTCATCGACATCACCTGCGGCGAGGACCCCGCGCAGAAGCACGTGCTGATCAACCCGGAGATTGTGCGCGTGGAGGGCTTGCAGACCGGCGAAGAAGGGTGCCTGAGCATTCCCGGTTTTCGCGAGCAGGTGACGCGGGCGCGCCTGGCGGTGGTGCGCGCGCGGAACGTGCGCGGCGAGACGGTCGAAGTGACCGGCGAAGACCTGCTGGCGCGGGCCATACAGCACGAGGTGGATCACCTCAACGGCGTGCTGTTTCTGAGCCGCTTAAGCCCGCTGAAGCGCGACCTGATCAAGCGCAAGATCCGGAAACTGGCCAAAGCGGGCGAGTGGTAGATGCGGGCGGTGTTTCTCGGCACGCCCGAGTTTGCCGTACCAAGCCTGGAGGCGCTGGCCGCGCAGCATGAAGTGGTGGCCGTGTACACGCAGCCGGACCGGCCAAAGGGCCGCGGGCGGGAACTGGCCGAGCCGCCGGTCAAGCGGGCGGCGCAGCGGCTGGGCATCGCAGTCATACGCCAGCCGGAGCGCATTCGCCGGCCTGAAGCCGCCGCCGAAATGGCGCAACTGAAAGCCGACATAATAGTCGTGGTTGGCTACGGGCAGATCATTCCGCAAGCCATCATCGACCTGCCGCGGTACGGGATCGTCAACGTGCACACCTCGCTGCTGCCCAAATACCGGGGTGCGGCGCCGGTGCAGTGGGCGATCGCCAATGGCGAGACCGTGACCGGCGTGACGACGATGTTGATCGACGCGGGGCTGGATACCGGCGCCATGTTGCTGCGGCGCGAGTACCGGATGGCGGAAGACGAGACGGCGCTGACGCTGGGTCCCAAACTCGCGCGGGACGGGGCGGAACTGTTGATCGCCACTCTTGACGGGCTCGAACGCGGCACGATTGTTCCGGAGCCGCAGGACCACAGCGCCGCCACGCTGGCGCCCGTGCTGAAGAAAGAGGACGGCCTGATCGACTGGCAGTGGCCGGCCCGGACGATCTATAACCGGTCGCGAGGTTTTCTGCCGTGGCCGGGCACGTGGACGGCGTTTCGCGGGCGGCGCCTCAATATCTGGTCGTGCGGTCCGGCCGGCGCGGCGGGGCTGGCGCCCGGCGAGATACGGCAGCGCGGCAAGCAGCTTCTGGCCGGATGTGGAGAGTCATCGCTTGAATTGATGGAAGTTCAGGTGGAAGGACGCAACCGCGTGCCGGCCGAGGCGTTTCTCAACGGCGTGCGGCTCAAAGAGGGAGAGAAACTGGGATGAACCTGCCTTTGGGATATCGCTACTCGGCGGTGTACGCGGGGCTTCGAAAAGCCGCCAAGCCGGACCTGGTGCTGATCGTTTCCGATACGCCGGCCTCGGCCGCCGCCATGTTCACCACCAACCGCGTGCAGGCGGCGCCGGTCAAGCTGTGCCGCCGTCACCTGGCGTCGTCGGGCGGGCGTGTGCGAGCGCTGCTGATCAACGCCGGCAACGCCAACTGCGCGACGCGCACCGGCGATCGCGTGGCTGCCGCCACGTCGCGCGCGCTCGCCAAGGCCTTACAGTGCCCGGTGGACCACGTGCTGCCGTCATCGACCGGCGTCATTGGCGTCGAGTTGGACGGCTCGAAGATCGTCAACGCGCTTCCCGAACTGATCGCGGGCCTGGCGGCGGAGGGGTTTGCCGCCGCCGCCGAGTCGATCATGACGACCGATACGGTTCCCAAGACCGCGTGGGCCGAATCCGAAGGAGTCCGTATCGCCGGAATGACCAAGGGCGCGGGCATGATTCAGCCCAACATGGCGACGACGCTCGGGTATGTGCTGACCGATGCCGTGATTGCTCCCGCGCGGCTGAAGACGATGCTCCGGCGCGCTGTGGAGAGAAGCTATCACCGGCTCTCGGTGGATGGCGATACGTCGACCAACGACACGGTCGCGCTCATGGCCAATGGCGCTTCGGGCAGACCGCCGGGCAGGAAGTTCGAAGAAGCGCTGGCGCAGGTGTTTGAGAGCCTGGCGCAGCAGATCGCCCGCGATGGCGAGGGCGCGCGCAAGCTGATTCACATAGAGGTCACTGGCGCGCGGACCGATGCCGAAGCGGTGCGAATCGCGCGCGCGATCGCCAACTCTCCGCTGGTCAAGACGGCGGTCGCCGGATCCGATCCCAACTGGGGGCGCATTCTTTGCGCCGCCGGCTACTCCGGCGCGGCTTTTGAGCCGGAACAGGCCGACGTTTATCTTCAAGGCGTGCGCGTCTGCCGCCGCGGCTTGGCCGCCCGCTTTGACGAAGCGGCCATGGCCGGAAAGCTCGACGCCAAAGACTGCCGCATTCAATTCGTCCTGGCGGGTGGACGCGGGACGGCGAAGTTCTGGACGTGCGACCTGACCGAAGGCTATATAGAGATCAACGGCAGCTACCGCACGTAGGGGCTTCAGCGCGAGTCTTTGGTCTTGCGCCAGGCTTCCAGGTGCGATGCCGCCTGATCCGGTTTGCCGCCCTGCCGGTAGAGTTGCGCCAGGCGGTAGTGAGCCTGCGCCAGCCCGGGGTCGATTTCGACGGCGCGTTCAAACGACGCGACCGCTTCCGCTTCCCGGCCCGGTGTGGATTGCAGTTTGCCGAGTTCAAACCACACCTGGGATGATTTCGGACCGGCTTGTGAGGCTTTGACCAGCGCCGCTTCGGCTGCGGCGGGATCGGGCGGTTCCGCGCGCAGCAGCGAGAGCGCGTAGACGTACAGGACATGGCTGTCGCGAGGCGATTTGAGCGCGGCGTTGGCGAGATACCGCCGCAGGCATTCGGCTTCGCCCGGATTCAATTCCAGCAGATCCGCCACAAAGGGCAAGGCAACTTTGCTGTCCTGGCCGAGCGCGGAGCAGAGCGGAGCGGCGGCGCCGTGCGGGTCGCCCAAGCCGGCCAGCGTGACCGCGCGGGCAATCTCGAAAACCGGTTTCGGCGCCGCGCCCGCCAGCGCGGCCGAGGCCGCCGTGTAATCCTGCCGCTTCAGATGCGCGCGCACCTCGTCGAGCTTTGAACTGCCCTCCCATGGTGTTTGCAGGTAGCGGTTCAGCAGCGCGTTGACCCGTGCGCCGCGCATACCGGAAGTGTGGGAGTCGCTGTCAATGGCCATGTCCACCTGGCTGGCGCGGAACTTGTCCCGTTGATCGAACTCGGGCTGCCTGGTGATTTGCGCATTGAGCGCGCCGAGGGCCAGGAGCGGGATACACAGCGTTCGCATGGGTCAGGCCTTGAGAAACACGGCGATGGCTTCGATCTCGATGAGCAGGTCCGGGCGGCACAGGACCGCCTGAATGCCGGTTGATGCCGGCAGCGGGTCCAGACCTTGCGCGGCGTAAAAGCGGGTCCGCTCCTGGTTGAAGGCTTCATAGTCGCGCTCGATATCGCGCAGGTAGCAGGTGGTGCGGACAATGTCGCGCCAGGTTGCGCCTTCGCTGGCCAGCAAGCCGCTGATGTTGTCGAAAGTGCGGCGGCACTGTGCGCGAAAGTCGCCGGCGTGAACCGTGCGGCCGTGCTCGTCAATGCTCGCCGTGCCGGAGATGAGGAGGACGGCGGCGCGGCCGAGATCCAAGCGGATGCCGCGCGAGAAGGAACTGGGTATGGGGTAGTCATACGCCTCGTTCAGCACGGCGTGGTTGGTGATGGCCTTCTTCTGGAGGGAAGCCGCCTCAGCCAGCGCTTCCAGGACTTCGTTCTTGATGATCAAAGGAAACCTGTATTATGCCTTGCCTTGGAGCCAGCCCCGGACGAAGGAAGAAAGCGTTTGCGAACTCCACTTGCCGCCGGGGACGCTTTTTGCTCCCAACACCAGGATACGCGGCCAGTCTCCTAGCGCCATGACGGTGACGGTCCGTCCTTCGAACGCCGGAACCCTTTGCGCGGCCAGGTGAACGTACTCGGCCAGCAGCGCGCCATCGACGAGCGAGCCCGCCGGATCATCCTCGTCGGCGGTGGGATTCGAGCGGTTCTGGTCCTCAAAGAGCACGGTACTGCTAAAGGGTTTGAGTTTCTGGCGCAGGCCGAACGCCGCCAAAAGAAACTGGGGTTGCGCCCGGCGGAGCGCTTCGGCCGCGCCCCACTGCACGAAGGAATTCGGAAAGACCAGCGAGCCATTGCCGCTGAGCAGCAGCGTGCGGACGAACTCGAGCAGGCGCGGGCGCGAGCCCAGAGCCTGGCCGGCGATCTTGCGCAGGTCGAGGCGCTTGAGCTCTTCGTTGGTGTCGTCCACCGATTTCAAGTCGCGGCGAATGCGGTTGAGCCGCGCCAGAAACTCGCGCCGGACGGGTTCCAGGCCGGTCCAAGACAAAACCGTTGTTGACTCGTCTCCGGGGCCGAAGCGCGATTCGGTTTCGAGGATCCAGGAAGTTTCGATGCCTTCGAGTCCGGCGGGCGGCTCCCGCTTGAGCAAGTCATCCAGGAGGCCGGGCGCCAGCGTGCTCCAGGGCTTCTCCAGTTCGACCCATGCGCCCTCTTTGGCGAGCGCCGTCCACAACGGTTCTTTGGGCGCGGGTAAGCCGGCGGGCAGGGCGGCGACGATCAGGCGGGGAATCCGGGTGAGCGGGCTGTCATAGGTCGCCGCGCCTTCGTCCATCTGGCTGAACACGCGCGCCACTTCGTCCCGCCATTGCGGGTACAGGGGCGAGCGCGCCAGCACGCCCGTCTGCTGGACGGAAATCTCTTTGGCGCCCGGGGTGAAGTGAGACAGGTCCATGCGTTTCTCGACGTCGAGAACGGGCGCAAAGAGCTTGTTGAAATCGCTTTCGGAAAGACCGGCCAGCCAGCCGACCTGCGAGGCGAACTGGCGCTGCTCGGCGGGGAAGAGGAGGGTCCACTGGTTGAGGCGTTCGTTGAAGGCGGGAGCGAACGTCCGGGGCAGACGTGGGATCAGTTCCCGCGCGGCGCGCGGCGGACCAGCCTCAGCCATGGAGTTCGGGAAGGATCTTGCCCGCCGAGCGCGGACACTCCACTCCCAGCCATGAGCCGGCCGAAGGCGCCATGTCGATTTGACGGACAACGCGCTCGACAACCAGCGGCTTGGATACCGCCGCGCCCAGCACCATGGTCCACGCCATGCGGCAGGATTCCGTGTTGGTGCGGTGGTTGAAGAACCCGTTGGTGCTCGAGCCGTCCGGGTCGCGCCCGAACTCGTTCATGATGAGCAGCGTCGTGGTGGGGGCCAGACGCGGGTCGCCCTGGATGAACTGCCAGAGCTTGTGACACAAGGCATCGGCCCGGTGGATTCCACCCAAGTGGAGCGAATAGGCGCCGGAGTGCGCCACCTCGACGTCGGAGAAGTTGATCATCAGCATGGTGGGCGCAAGGCGCCGCAGCACCTCGCGCGCCACCAGGAACGTCAATTCGTCACCGCTCGCCGGAGCGTCGGGACCGTGGATGAAGTTTGTCAGCGCGGTGATGAACGTCTGTTTGACTTCAGGATTCTGAAAGACGGACACCGACGGGACGCCCCAGCCGATGCGCTCGTAGTCGTTCTCGAGCACCGCCGTCATTTCCTGGAGAATCTGCTCGCGCTCGAGGCGCTTCCGGCTGGTCTGCCCTTGAATGATCCGTTCCACAGCTTCGATCATGAGCTGTTTCGACAGGATGACGTTGACGCCGGGGCTGATGTTGGCGGTGAGCTGCTTGTTGCTGGTCACGACCCACGTCTGATCGGCGCCCGCGTGCCGCTGCTCCTGCAAATAGTGGAACAAGGTCGGACTGGCGGGCTTCTGCGAGCCCCAATCGTCCACGCGCTGCCAGGCGCCGGTGAGGATGCT
>JADZCI010000372.1 GCA_020851655.1 Bryobacterales bacterium | reverse complement strand
CGGAAGGACCTGTCAACGGGCGAACTCTACATGGGCCGGATTTCTTATCCCATCGAGTCGCCAAGGCTCGACGTGATTCTCACCTTGTACGACGGCGAAGTCGTGGTTGGGCGTGAGAGCACACAGTTCCGCCGCCCCAAGGATGTAACTTCGTCGCGATAATGGTTCCCAGCGGCAAAGGGAAACCACCGTGCGCATAGCATTGCTTCTCATCGTTCTGGCGCTGCCATCGGCCGCCGAAATCGGCCCGGCGCTGTTTCGCCACCACTACATCGCCCGCGAAATGCCCGGAGCCAATCGCGGTCTCGGCAGTTCTGTGCTGGCCGATTTCGACAAGGACGGTGATTTGGACTTTGCCGCCGCCAATCGCGGCGATGGAAAAATCTACTGGTTCGAGTTTCGCGGCGCGGACGATTGGGCGCGGCACACGCTGGGCGAAGTGCCCACAGGGCAGCTCGCCGGCCTCGGAATGGACGTGGACGGAGATGGATGGTTCGACGTCGTGGTGGGCGGCGTCTGGTTTCGCAATCCCGGGACGCCGCGCGGAAACGAATGGCCCCGCTTCGTCTACGACTCCCGCGTCAAGACCGAGATCCACGACATGGTTGCTGCCGACATAGACAGTGACGGCAAGCAGGACGTAGTCGTGCTCGGTGACCGCGAAGGGTGCTTCTGGTATTCGATTCCGCCCTCCCCGTCCAAAGATGCCGATTGGCCTCGCACCACCGTCACTATGGCCGTGCTCAAGCAAAACGAAGGTATTCATTCCGGGTTCAATCCCGGAGGCGTCGGCGACCTTGATGGTGATGGCGACGCCGATATCGTCCTTCCCAACCAGTGGCTGGAAAACACGGATAACGGGAAGGCGTTCACACCGCAGCGCTGGTTTTTCGGCAAAATCGGTCCGTGGAACTTTTCCTCGCGCAGTTGGATCGCGGACGTCGATGGCGACGGCGACAACGACGTCCTGATCGCCGATTCCGATGGCCAGAACTCCGGCGTCGCCTGGATCGAGAACAATCCCACACGGCAAGGACGGTTTGCCCTGCCCAAGTATTTCGCCAACCGGCATCCCGGCACGCGCGGCTCCCTCCATTCCATGCGCTTTGCCGACTTTGACGGTGACGGCGACAGGGATTTGCTCGTCGTCGAGCAGGAAGACCCATCCATCCTCCCTCTCGGCGCCTCTCCGCGCTGGTTCATCTTCGAAAACCAGAGCGCCGCGGGCGGTGTGCGGTTCACCGAACGCGTCATTCTCAATCAATCCCTCGGCGGCCACGACGTGCATGTAGGCGATGTCGATGGCGACGGCGACATCGACATCGTCTCCAAGATCTGGTCCGTGTGGAAAGATAACGCCAACGGCGGCAAGGTCCACCTCGACTGGCTCGAGAACCTCACCAACACTCGCCGTCAGGTGGCGCGGTAGCTCGATTGGCTCCCGTTACTTGGCGGCTTCGATCTTCTGAACCTGGATGATACCCGTCTTCTCGAACAGGCTCCCCGTCACTTTCACCTTCTTCGCCGCAAACTTCTCCGGCGTTTCCTGGTCGCTCAAAACGTAGACCCGCTTGCCGTCGTAGAGGGCATACTTGAAGTGCTTGCCTGACCGGACACATTCGCGCACACACTTGTCGTGCGGTGTGACTTTCATGTGGGTGTGGTCGGCGCCGCACATAGTATCGGTGATGACGCCTGTGAATGCGCGCGGCGTGTCGGCGGCAAACGCAGCCGAGAAAAGCGCCATAGTCAAGAAGAGATGTTTCATTGTCTTGTCTCCGTAGGTTGGTTTAAAATTCGCAGTCCCTTTGCCTGGTTCAGCCGCAGCCAGAGTTTCTGGTACACCTCGGGCGGCAAGGGACGTTTCAGTTGAAATTCGTAAGCCCGTTCGGGCGACTGGATGGTCAGGTCGAATTCACCCGAGGTGCTGATGTTGTCGATATCGCGCGCCCGCCAGGTCCGCGATTCGCCGTGTTTGCGTGTGCGATAGACAATCAACTCGCGCCCGACCGTGAGTTCGCCTTCACCGCGGTTTCGAAGCTTGACCGGAATTGCCCACTCGGGTTCGCCCGCGTCGCCGGCGACACGAGCCACAAAGCGGGAATCCAGCCGTTCTCTCAGCACGTCGTACAACTCGCGCCAGAGAGTGTCGTTCGCCAGGCGAAAGTCAAAGGGTTGATCGGAACCGGCGAGGAGTGGGCGATCTTTGTAGCTGAGAATCCGTATGTGATCCTCAGATAATTCGAATCGCTGGATGTCGGGCCAGGACCAGGAGAACGCCTGGCGGGTGGACTTCTTCGCCGATTCTTCGGCGAACGCCACGCCCGCCGGGGTGATCTCCAGTTTGCCCGGCTTGTCATGAAGCCAGCGCACGTAGGTGACGTTCAGCGTGAACGCCAGCACCGCGGTGGTCAGATAAGCTGACGTTTCACTTCGAAATTCCATTTCCATACCTCGTAAATCGCGGGATAGACCAAGAGCTCCAGCAGGAACGATGTAAAGATCCCGCCAATCATCGGCGCGGCGATTCGTTTCATAACGTCGGCGCCCGCGCCCACGGACCACATGATGGGGATCAGGCCCATGAACGCGCACGCCACCGTCATGAACTTGGGCCGGATCCTCCTTACGGCGCCATGCAGGATCGCCTCCTGCAGGTCGGCGAGACTGCGCATGCGGCCTTCGCTTCTGGCCTTGTCATACGCCAGGTCCAGGTACAGGAGCATGAAGACGCCCGTTTCGGCATCCACCCCCAACAAGGCGATCAGTCCAACCCAGACGCCAATGCTCATGTTGTACCCAAGCCAGTGCAGCAGCCAGATGGCGCCGATCGCCGAGAAGGGAACCGCCAGAAGGATGATGGCGGTCTTGACCATCGACCTCGTATTCAGGTAAAGCAGTACGACAACCAGGAACAATGTAACCGGCACCACGATCTTGAGGCGCTCGGCGACCCGCTCCATCGCTTCGTATTGCCCGCTCCAGGCGATGGAGTAACCCGCCGGAAGTTGCACCTTCTCGCGTACCGCGTTCTTGGCTTCGGTGACATAGCCGCCGATATCGCGGTCCGTCACGTCCACGTAGACGTAGCCGGTCAACATTCCGTCCTCGTTGCGATACATCGACGGTCCGGCTTGGACGCGGACGTCGGCCAATTGCCGCAGCGGAATCTGCGCCTTCCCGTTCATGGCGGGAACCAGCACGCGTCCGAGCTCGGGCAGGGAACTGCGATAGTCGCGCAGGTAGCGGACGTTGACGGGATAGCGTTGGCGTCCTTCGATGGTCGTAGTCAGGTTGTCGCCGCCAATGGCGTTCATGACCACCATCTGGGCCTCGTCGATGGTCAATCCGTAGCGGGCCAAGGCGTCGCGTTTCCAGGCGAAATCGAGAAAGTATCCGCCGCCGGTGCGTTCGCTAAAGACGCTCCGCGTACCGGCGACGGCGGGCAGAATGTGCTCCACGTGCGCGCCAATCTGCTCGATCACTTTGTAGTCGGCGCCCGAGATCTTCAGGCCGACCGGCGTGCGAATGCCGGTGCTCAGCATGTCGATGCGGTTCTTGATCGGCTGGGTCCAGGCGTTGGCGGTGCCAGGGATTTGAAGGGCGTCGTTGAGTTCGCTGACCAGTTCGTCCTGCGAGATGTGGTCGGGCGTGATGTGGCGCAGCGGCTCCTTCATCCACTCCGGCGCCCAGTCCGTCCACCAGGTATCTTTGCGCCGCCATTGGCTCTCGGGCTTGAGCAGGATTACGGTCTCGAACATCGACAGCGGAGCGGGATCCGTGGAGGTTTCGGCGCGTCCCGCTTTGCCAAACACGCGTTCCACCTCCGGAAACGTCTTGATGATACGGTCCTGCACTTGCAGCAGACGCTCGGCCTCGCCAATCGAGAGACCGGGCAAGGTCGAGGGCATGTAGAGCAGCGACCCCTCCTTCAGCGGCGGCATGAACTCGCTTCCCAGCCGCCGGTACACCGGGATGGTCAAAGCCACAGCCGCAAAGGCGGCGACGATCACCGCGTACTTCCAACGCAGCACCAGCCGGCAAACCGGTTCGTATAGCGCGATCATCAGGCGGCTCACCGGGTGTTTTTCCTCGGAGTGGATCTTGCCGATGAAGATCGATGTGGCGGCTCGCGCCAGCCAGCGCGGACGAAAACTGAACGTCCCGGTATGGGTGAACATGAGGCGCAACGCCGGATCGAGCGTGATGGCCAGAATCGCGGCGATGATCATCGCCAGGTTCTTGGTGTAGGCCAGGGGCTTGAAAAGCCTGCCTTCCTGAGCTTCGAGAGCCAGGATCGGAGTGAAGGATACGGCGATGACGAGAAGGCTGAAGAAACTCGGTCCGCCAACCTCTTTGACCGCTTCGATGACCACATGCTGGAACGACCCCTGGCGGCCGCCGCGCTCCCATTCTTCCAGCTTTTTGTGCGTCTGCTCGACCACGACGATGGCGGCATCGACCATCGCTCCCACGGCGATCGCGATGCCTCCCAAAGACATGATGTTGGATGTGACATTCAGCGCCTTCATCGGGATGAAGGCGATCAAAATGGCGACCGGCAGCGTGATGATGGGAATCAGCGCGCTAGGCACGTGCCAGAGAAAGATCAGGATGATGAGCGATACGACAAGCAGTTCTTCAATGAGGGTCTGTTTGACGTTGTCGATGGCCCGCAGAATCAGGTCCGACCGGTCGTAGGCCGTGACCACCTTGACGCCCTTTGGCAGTCCCGGCTCAAGCTCGTGCAGTTTGGCCTTAACCCGCTCAATGACGCTGAGGGCGTTTTCGCCCTGGCGCATGATGACGATTCCGCTGACAGCCTCGCCTTGTCCGTCCAGGTCGGAGACGCCGCGGCGCAGATCGGGTCCCAGCGCGACCGTGCCGATATCCCGCACGCGCACGGGGATGCCCGCCGCGCTGGCGGCCACCGCAATCTCCTCGATATCCTGTTTGGACTTGATATACCCGCGTCCGCGCACCATGTACTCGGCGCCGCTCATTTCGAGCAAGCGTCCGCCAACATCGTTGTTGCCGCCGCGCACCGCCTCAACCACTTTGGCGATGGGGATACTGTAGGCGCGGAGACGCTCCGGGTCGACGTTCACCTGGTACTGGCGCACAAAGCCGCCGAGCGGTGCGACTTCCGCCACGCCAGGAACCGCCTGCAGGTGATAACGCAGGTACCAGTCCTGCAGGGAGCGCAATTCCGCCAGATTGTGCTTTCCGCTTTCGTCAACGAGCGCATACTGGAACACCCAGCCGATCCCGGTGGCGTCCGGTCCCATCTCGGTCTTGACGTCTTGCGGGAGGCGCGGCTGAACGCCGGAAAGGTACTCGAGCGTGCGCGAACGCGCCCAATAGATGTCGGCGCCATCTTCGAAGATGATGTAGACGTACGAGTAGCCAAAGTCGGAAAAACCACGCACCGTCTTGACTCGCGGCGCCGCCAGCATGGCCGTGACAATGGGGTAAGTCACCTGGTCTTCGATGATGTCGGGACTCCGGTCCCAGCGCGAGAAGACGATCACCTGCGTGTCGCTGAGATCCGGAATCGCGTCGAGCGAGACGGTCTTCATGCTCCACCACCCGGCCAGCGCGAGACACGCCAGCAGTAGCAGGACCAGGAAGCGGTTGTGCGCGGAGAACTCGATGATGGAGTTAATCATGGTGCGAACCCGCGCCGCTGTCCGGCGATTTGAGCTGGCTTTCCGAGTCCAGCAGGAATACGCCCGAGGTTACGATCCTTTCGCCCTCCTTGAGCCCGGCGGCAATCTCAACCTTGTCGTCAAAGCGCTCCCCGACCGTCACCTGGCGGCGTTCAAACAGGCCGCTGCCTTTGTCGACAAACACAATCTGCCTTTGACCTGAATCGAGCACCGCGTCCGCGGGCACGGTGAGCTTGGGCGCGCGTGGCAGGGCGAACTCGACATTGACAAAGAGATCGGGCTTCAGAAACCCCGTAGGGTTGTCCGCGCCCAAGCGAACCTTGAGAGTCCGTGTCTCGGCATCGATCCGCGGCAGAATATTGGTGACTGTGGCGCGAATCTTGCGGTTGGGCAGAGCGGCAATAGTGACCGTTGCGGGCTGTCCCAGCCGGATGGAAGCCGCGTCGGACTCGAACACGTCGGCAACGATCCAGACGTGGCTCTGGTCGGTGAGAGTGTAGAGTTCCATGTCGGGCGAGACCTTCACGTTGGGGAAAGCTTTGCGTTCGGTGACGTAGCCGCTGGCGGGCGCGTAGATGGTGATGGTCGGCGACGGCTCGCCGGTCTTTTCGAGTTGCTGGATCGAGGTGGCGGCCAGACCCCAGTGCAGGAGGCGCTGGCGTGCGGCCGCCACCAGTGACTCGTTCGAGCGGGTCAATCCCGGGACCGAGGAATGTTCGAGCGTTTCCTTGGCCTTGATCGCGAGCAGGTACTCCTGCTGGCTGGCGGCCATTTCAGGAGAGTACAAGGTAAACATCGGCTCCCCTTTGCGCACCAGGGCCCCCGTAGTGTCGACAAAAACCTTGTCCACCCAGCCTTCGGTCCGGGAGGTGACCGGCACGATGCGCGATTCATCGGCCGCCACGCTTCCCACGGCCTGGACAACTTCTTCGATCGGAGTGATCTCGACGACCTCTGTGGTGACGCCAATCCACTGTTGTTTGTCGGCGCTCACCTGTACCATTCCCGGAGGCAGGGAACCGGCGCCGCTGCCTTGTGTGCCGTCGTCGTAGACGGGCACAAGATCCATGCCGCAGTCCGGGGCGATTCCCGGCCTGTCGGACTTGTACTGCGGGTGCATCGGATCCACCCAATAAGCGATCTTCTTTTCCTTCTTCGCTTCCGCGCCGTGGGCGGGCGCCTTCCCGTACCAGCGTCCGTATCCGAATCCACCGATAAAGCCGCCCAGAGCGGCGATCACCACCAGGCTGCCGAGCAGGACTCTTTTCATATCCATTACTCCTCGATGAGCTTGAGCCCGGTGATTTCTTCGAGACGAACCAGCGAGAGATGGTAGTTCTTCATCTCCTCGTGATAGTTCAACTCGTATTCAAGGACAGCCTGGAGATTCATCAGCAGAGTCGCAAAATCCACTCTGCCGGTCTGGTACGACGCCAGGGACGATTCAAGAGTGAGCGTGGCCTGCGGGATCAAAGTGGTGGCGTAGGTCTGCATCAGGCTCCAGGAAGTGCTGGACGACAACCAGTCGTCCTTCAGACGGAACAGGATGTTCTGGTCGGTGGATTCGTACATGCGCCGCATCTGCGATAAGGTCTGATACTGCTCGGCGGCGGCCGCGCGCTTCTTCGCGGTGAAGATATTGGGCAGGTTGAAATCGAGCCGGAACTGGTACATGTCGGGCATCGTGCCCATGTTGAAATAGCCCGCCGACACGGTGTAATCGGGCGTCTTCTCTTTGCGGGAAAGGTTGAGCGCGAGTTCGGTGCGCTCGATTCGTTTGCCGGCGCCGCGGAGCAGGGGTGAGTTCTCTCTCGCCGCCGCATTCAACTGCCCCAGCGTCACCAGCACCTCTTTAGCCATTTGCATGGGAGGCTTTCCCACAGGCGCCTCTGGCGGACGCGCCAGTAACATGTTCATCTCGGCCTCGGCGCGTTGTCTGTCTTGCAGGGTCTTGACCTTGCGCGTTTCGAGCAGGCTGATCTGGGTCTGTGCCTTGAGGATGTCCTGCTGTTGGGCCTGTCCGACCGCGTACCGGGCCTCGGTCACCCGGACGATGCGGTCCATGAGCGACCGGCTCCGCTCGATCACCT
>JADZCI010000371.1 GCA_020851655.1 Bryobacterales bacterium | reverse complement strand
TCCAGCCGTATGAGACCCGACGGGAAGGGCATACCCATCAGGAATCCGGAAGGAAACACAAGCAGCGCCGCCGCAAGCGCCCGCATCGCCAGAGGCCACCCCACGCCCGCCTCGGCGACCGGCCTGACAATCAACGCCATGAGCCCGATCAGTCCGCTCGCCGCGAGTAAGACAACACGCAGCCGCCGGTCGTCTCCTTGCACCAGCCTGCGGCTCCAATAACTGCCAAGCCCAGATGATACTAACATTGTATACACGACGATCGTTAGAGCATAAGTGGGCCGCCCTAGAAAGACTACGAGTTTCTGGATGAGTCCGACCTGCACCAGTATGTAACCCGCGCCGAGGCAAACGAAGTAGAGCAGAAACGTCCGCACGCCCTCTTCGGCCGGAAGCCGGCTGCCCAGCAACAGCGGCGGAAGCAGGAGCGTGATGGCGATCGCCAGCACGCTCACACCGAGAATCTGGTACAACGAGACCACCGCGCGGTTGATCTTGAAATCGGCCCGCTCTCCTCCGGCGCCCGCCTGAATGGTCCATAGATCCCGCGGCTGTACCGTGTAGAAGAAGAACGGGCGGTCGTCGGACACCGGCGATACGTCGAACGGGTACGACTGGAAGAACTGCTGACGGTCGGTGGCCGTCAGCAATTTTCCGAACTCGTTGGTGGGAGCGTCGCCCGGAAGATAGACCTTTTCGAAGCCCGCCTCCTGAATCGCCCCGCGCGCTCTCTCCAGGTCGTCCGCGGTGAAGGGCTTGCGCGAAACCAGCACGGTGTCCAGGGCGCCCCAGCCTTCCAGCGCCTTCTTGCCGCCTTCGCGAATCACAATGACATGACGGCTCACATCGTTCTCGCCCAGCCGCTGCAAGGCCGCGGCGGCGAGCGATAGGACGCGCAAGGATTCCCGGGGCGGTTCAAAGCCCCAACGCGTGAACGCCAGAATGCCGTCGCCGGTGAGATGGCTGAGATAGTCGTAGAAGGCCTCGGTGGTGTAAAGGTTGTTTTCCGAAAGCGCGAACGCGCCCGCCGCGGTGGACGCCCATGTGTCAACCAGGGTCGCCTGCAGTACCTGGTATTTCTCGCGGCTTCGTCTCACATAGCTTCGTCCGTCTTCGACGAAAATCCGCACTTCCGGCCTGAAGTACAGGCGGTTGCTCCAATCCGGGTACCTGTCGCGCATGATCGTGTTGGCGATCAGGGGGTTGATTTCAACTCCCGTAATGTCCTTGCTGCCCGCCGCCAGCGCCCTCGCCACGTCCCATCCGCCGCCGCTTCCAATGATCAGCGTCTTGGCGCCGGGGCGCATGGTGTACGGGAATCCCGGACCTTGAAGGCGCAGTTGCCGTAGCTCATCCTTGCCCAGGTGGTTGAAGTCGAAACGCGCAATGCCGGTAGTCGCATCAGCGTCAATGACGATGGTCCGGTTCTGCTGCGCGTCCTGTGTCACGGCGATTCGCGAAAAACTGTTCCAACGGACAAACACCTCGTTGGTCAGGAGTCTTCCTTTTGCGAAACTCAGATCGATCAGACCTGCCCGCGCGTTGTAGGCGACAAATGCGGCCAGCGCGAGTGCCAGGGCGACGCCTAGTACGCGTCCCGAGACCGAGCCAACGAGCCCAAACCAGACCGCCGAGGAAGCGGCGAACAACACCGCCGCGCACAGGACTGTTCCGGGACCGCCGGCGGCGTTCAGAAGCGGAATCAGCAGCAGACACCCCGCCGCGGCGCCAAACAGGTCGGCAAAATAGACGCGGTCCACGCGTGAAACGGTTTCAGCAATCGCAACCGAGACGATGACTCCCGACAACACGAACGGCGTCGCGGCGGCAAAGTACACCAGCGCCAGGTGCCAGAAGCCCGTCTCTTGCGAGACCCGCAGGATGACGGTCAGCATCAGAATGACCGCGAGTGCGTTGGCCGCCGCCACGCGTCCGAGGATCTGCAACCGGTTGCCCACGAAATAGGACAGCACCCCGCCCACGCCCAGCCCAAACAAGGCGATCGAAATCGCCAGAAAGGCCGCATGGTAGAAGAAGATCACCGAGAAGATGCGGGTCAGCGAGAGTTCGAGCAGCAGGGTCGCCATCGTTGTGAGGGTGACGCCGGTGTAAACAAACGGCCACGCGGAAGTGCGCGCCTGCACCGTGGAACTGACGGAGGACAAACTACTATGCTACCGAGTCTGGTCGCCGGGCTACATGATGGCCGCCGGAGGAGCGGGTTCGTCCGGCCTGCCGGCTTTCCTTAGCGGCCACAGGATCATCAGGGCCGCGAGCAGACCCAACATGATCAGGCCGAGGGACCAGGAAGGTTGCTCAAAGAAACTATAAACGGAGGCAATCGGCCGGTTGGCCAGGTTAAACCCGGCCTTGACCAGGCCCATCAGGGCTTCACCGGCAATCAGGCCCGAGGCGATCAGCACCGCGGCGTTTTCGACGCGCGCCTTTTGCGCATCGTTGAACCCGCGCTTGTCGCGCACGCGGTCCATAAACCAGCGGATGACTCCGCCCGTGAAGATGGCGAACGTCGTTTCCAGCGGAAGGTACATCCCGACGCTGAACAGCATTGGACTCCTGACCTGCACCAGGATCAGCGCAAAGCCCATCGTGATGCCAACGGCGATGAGCGGCCACGGCATGTCGCCACCAACGATGCCCTGGGACAGCGATGCCATGAGTCCCGCCTGGGGCGCCGACAACTTGGCGTCGCCAAACCCGACGCCGCCTTCCTTGATATTGCCCTGATGGAGCAGCAGGAGCGGGAAATACAGGACAAAGCTCGATACCAGAACGCCAATGAAATCGCCCAACTGCATGCTTCGCGGCGTGCCACCGAGGATGTGGCCGACTTTCAGATCTTGCAGCATCTCGCCGGCGACCGCCGACGACACGCAGATCACCGCGGCAACACCGAGAACCGCGGCGACTCCGCTCATACCCTTCACGCCGACTGCGACCATGAGCAAGGCAGCGATGATCAGGGTGGACAAAGTCAGACCCGAAATCGGGTTGTTCGAAGACCCGATGATCCCGACGAGATTGCCTGAAACCGCGGCAAAGAAGAAGCCCAACACGATCATGACCGCCGCCGCCAGGACGGCGGGTCCAAATGCGCCGGCAAAGAAATGATACAGACCAATCATCGCCAGGAACGTCACGCCAAGTCCTATCAGCACCCACTTGAAACTCAGGTCCCGCTCTGTCCGGTTGGTTGCCTGGGCTTGCTCACCGGCCTTCTGTAGATCGGCAATTGCGCGGCGTATCCCGCTCGCCAGGCTGCTGCGCATGCGGAACATGGTGTACCCCGCGCCGACCAGCATGCCGCCGACGGCGATCGGCCGCACGATGTTGCGCCAGACGGCCACGGCCATCGCATCCCAGGACTGCTCAGACCCTGGCGGCAGGGTCTTGGAGAGTTCCGGACCCAGGAAGTAGATCAACAGCGGAACCATCAAGCCCCAGGCGACCACGCCGCCGGCGAAATTCAACGACCCGAGCACCGGTCCGATGATGTAGCCCACACCAAGGTATGCCGGGCTGACCGCCGGCAACGAGATCTTCGAGATACCGCCGGCGGCGACCACGCGGTCGGGGCCTAGCCGGATCACGCTCTTGCCAAGCTCGCCGATGCGCACCAGGAAATCGCGCGAAGCGGAAAACAGCTTCATCTCACCCAGCAGGAACACCACGCCGCCAATGCCCATCGCCTGGAACAGAGTCTTGGCGGCGTCGCTTCCCTGTTGGCCCGCTTTGTGAATTTCGGCGGCGGCGGCGCTCTCCGGGAACGGCAATTCCGGATCGTCCACCATCACGCGCCGCAGCAGCGTTACGAACAGGATGCCCAACGTGCCGCCCACCAGCATCAAGGCGCTGGATTGCCAGTAAGCCTCGCGCGTGTCGAACGACTGCCACGCCCCGGACATAACAAACGCCGGGATGGTAAAGATGGCGCCCGCCGCCACCGACTCGCCAATGGATCCCACCGTCCGCGCGATGTTTTCTTCGAGAATCGATCCGCGCGTGAGCCGCAAAATCGCCATGCCGATCACCGCCGCCGGATACGTCGCGGCAATCGTCTGGCCGGCGCGCAAGCCAAGATAGGCGTTCGCGGCGCCCAGAATCACAGTCATGATCACACCCAGAATCACCGCCCGGATCGTGAACTCGGACATCTTCATGTCAGGCGGAACAAAGGGCTTATATTCTCTCGTTGGAGGTTGGGCCATATCGTGACAAATCATAACAGGGACTATGGCTCGAGCGTCTGTGACTGACGAGGAATCGCAGTTGCCGCCACCGTTGAAGCGGCTCTGGGGGCGAATCGCCGGGGAGGCGTTTCCAGCCGGGAAGGACCTCCCTACAATCTCTCGTCCAAAATGCGGCGAACCCGCGCGAAGCTCGGTAGATGAGTCTCTAACGTTGCTGGCGTGAGTTTGCCGAGAATTTCAAACGAAGGCTTCCCCTTGGAGTACGCATTGCCACAATTTTCGCTCACGCGGAACAAGCGTCTCTGAATGTCGCCCTTGTCACGCCTCTCCAAGTCATGCAGGGGAGGCAATGCACTGTTCGCGAGACACGTGCCGTAATGCTCATGGAGGGCCGGTTGATCGGCGAGGATCCAGGTCTCCATACAGGTGGTCATGAAAAGCACTTGATCGTCCGTGGCTCCTGCTGGCGTCTTCCAATGATCCTTGTTCCTCAGGTGCGCCCACGTTCGCTCAATATCCTTGACTGGATGTTCGCTGTCAATCCAGAGCGCGACGAAATCATCACCCCTCTTATTGGTCTGCGCAAGGACAAAGTCATCATAGGCTTTGTTCCTTGAACCGCAGGAAACGAGCCTGGGCATTCGACGCCGATACCCACACTTTTCCAGCAGAGTTCTGAAACCCTGCCGGCACCGAATTTGGAGCTCTTTCGATCCCGATCCTCTTGCCCCGCCTTCGAGATAGAGTGTCGCGCTCACCAGCGCGCACCCCCGATTTGGCCGGACATCCACAACTCACCCAGCCGGTATTTCTTCAACCACGGGTCGAGATCAGTCTTGTTGAGTCTGCGCAGCGTGGTCTTCGAATCATGTTTCTCGCATACTACGACGGACTCAGGATGGCCCGTCATCGCATCCACGAGGACATCCGAGTGAGTGGTAATCACCAGTTGCGTACGCTGTGACGCCTCCTGAAGAAGATCCGCAATTTTGGGTAAGATATCCGGGTGAAGACCCAATTCGGGCTCTTCAATGCAAATCAGCGGCGGTGGCGCCGGATCGCAAAGGATCGCCAGCAGACAAAGGTAGCGCAGGGTCCCGTCCGAAAGGCGCGTAGCGGGCACCGAAAAGTCGCCCTCGGTGAAGAAGACCTGAACGGTGCCCCCTTGAACAATCGTTTCAAACGCGGTGACACCGTCATAAAGATCCTTCAGGCCGGCCAGGATCGCGCCCGCCGCCTTTGGCGTTCTCTTCAGCTGGTTTAGAAACAGGCCGAGGTTCGAAAAGTCTTCTTCCAACCTGTCGCTCCGCATGTCGGCCCTCTGCGGTTCCCTGAAGACTGTGTTTCTGCCAAACACCCACTCGCGATAGATCCGAATCTGTTCGTATGATCCGGCAACGTACGCGATCTCAGGGTACTGCTCCGGATCGCGGCGTTGGGCCAGGATGGAGAGATCCGGGTTGACCGTCTCCCGTGCCAGTCTCCTCTGCTTCTCTTCGCCCTTCGTGTTGACAACGGGGCGCCCGTGCTGAAACCGGTAGTAGAAATACGTCTCTCGCTCTCCCTGGTGCGGCGCCTCGTTTTCGATGCGCTCATCGTCCATGCGAAATCCTTGCTGATCTCCGCGAAACGAGAGCACATGCCGGAGGTTTTGACGGTTTGGATTCCGCAATACGACATCAATCGTTGCCGGATTCTGTCCCGAACCCTTCCACAACCATTCCCGCACCCCACCCCCACGGCGGATAACGCCCCGTAAATCCACATTCGAGGCCGTGGCTGAGACGGGCGTGGACCGTATCAGAGACAAGGCCTCGATCAGGTTAGACTTGCCCGCGGCGTTCGGTCCGATCAGGACGTTGAGATTCCGCAGTTCGATCTCGGTGGCGGCCGGCCCAAAGGAAAGTAAGTTCTCCAGCCTGAGGCGCAAGATCATGCGCGTGTCATCGACCGTCGTTCTACTCACGATGCAAGAGCCCCGAACCGTCCACTTAACTGAGCCGTGCCCGTACCTTGTCGGCCAGCGCCTTGCCATCCACCGGCTTTCCCGCCAGCTTGGCCTTGGCCGTGCTGACCACCGCGCCCATTTGCTTGAGGCTGGTGACTCCGGTTTCCGCCAAAGCCGCGCCGATGGCGGCCGCTATCTCCTCTTCGGTTGCGGCGGCGGGCAGGAACGACTCGATGATCTTCAACTCCGACTCTTCCTTTGCCGCCTGCTCTTCGCGCCCGCCCTTGCGGAACATGCCGGCAGCCTCGAGGCGCTGCTTCATCAGGGAATTCAGCACCCTGATTTCGGCGGCTTCGTCCAACTCTTTCATCGAGTCGACTTTCTCTTTCATGAGCGCCGCTTTGACCATGCGGACGGCGCTCAAACGCACCTCATCCCTGGCCTTCATCGCGGTCACCATTTCCTTCTGTAAAACGTCGAGGAGCGCCATCTTTGATATCCTGAGAACTACCGCCCTTCATCATCCCATAGCAATGTATATAAAGAAGCAGCGCCTCCTTACTCCAGGTCCGACGCCCCTTCTGCCGCGTGCTCTGCACGCCATGATGGCCTCGGACATTCATCATCGGACGCAGGATTTCATCAAACTTTATCCGGTGGTTTTACGCGACCTGAAAGAGGTCTACGGCACCCAGGCCAGCGATGTTTTGATCACGGTTTCGTCCGGTACCGGCGCGCTGGAAGCCGCCACCTCCAACTTCTTTTCCAAAGGCGACAAGGTGGTCGTCTGCTGCGCGGGAAAATTCGGTGAGCGCTGGGTCGAACTGGCCAGCGCCTACGGGCTCAACGCGGTCGTCTTGAAAGCCGAGTACGGCGATGCCGTTTCACCCGGCCGGGTTGAAACGGCGCTCAAAGAGAACCCTGACGCCAGGGGCGTTATGTTCCAGGCGTCGGAAACATCCACGGGCGCCGCCCACGACGTGAAGGCCATCGCGGAAATTACACGCGAGGCCGGCGCCCTTTGCATAGTCGATGCCATTACTGGTTTGGGCACCATGCCGCTCGATATCGATGGTTGGGGGCTGGACATCGTTGTCGGAGGCTCTCAGAAGGCTTTCATGATTCCGCCGGGATTGGCTTTTATCTCCGTCAGCCCGAAAGCGTGGGAGATGAATCAAACCGCCAATCTGCCGCGTCTTTACTTCGACCTCAAGCGTGAAAAGAAGATGGCCGCCAAAGGCGAATCTTCATGGACGCCGAATACGTCCCTGATTCTGGCGCTCGCCGAAGCGTTGAAGTACATCAAAGAAATCGGAATGGACAAACTGGTGGAGAACGCGCAGTTGCTGGCGCGCGCGACCCGTCTGGCCGCACTCGAATTGGGGCTTGAACTGTTCGCCCCCAATTCACCCAGCGCCTCGGTAACCGCCATTCGCGCTCCCAAGGGGATGGACTCGGGTGAGATCGTGAAAGGTTTCCGCAATCAGTTTGGCTCGGTCATCGCCAACGGCCAGGGAACCATGAAAGGACAGATTTTCCGCATCGCCCATCTCGGCTATTTCGACTTTGCCGACTTGTTTGCGATGGTGGCTGAACTGGAACTGATTCTCCACACCAAGGGATTGCCGGTGAAATTCGGCCGCGGCGTCGCCGCTGTCCAGAATGTCTACGCCGAATCAGCCCTGGCCAAGGAAACCGTTCCGGCCTAGATATTTTTCCAATCTAACGAAGTGTTGCAATGAAAATTCTGGTCGCCGAACCTGTATCTCACGCTGCTATCGAGTTGCTCAAGGCGCAAACCGAGTGGACCACGATCGTCTCCAATCCGAAGGAATATGACCAGCATCTCGCCGGCGCCGATGCGCTGCTGGTTCGCAGCGCGGTCAAAGTGAACGCCTCGGTGCTTGCCCGGGCGCCCAAACTGCGCGTTATCGGGCGCGCGGGCGTTGGTGTCGATAATGTTGACCTGGGGGCGGCCACCGCCGCGGGTGTGCTCGTCATGAACACCCCGGGCGGCAACGCGGTTTCAGTCGCCGAACACACGCTCGCGATGATGCTGGGCTTGGCCCGCGCGGTTCCCGAGGCCAGCTTCTCAACCCGCTCCGGAAAATGGGAAAAGAAGGCGTTTCTCGGTAACGAACTTCGCGGCAAGACTCTGGGCGTGATCGGACTCGGAAACATCGGACAGGAAGTCGTCCGGCGCGCTCGCGGCTTCGAGATGCGCATCATCGCCAGCGACCCCTATGTCAGCCCGCAAGTCGCCGCCGACCTCGGTGTCGAACTCGCCAGTCTCGACACGCTCTACGCGCAGGCGGACTACATCAGCCTGCACGTCGCCCTGACTCCGGAAACGCGAGGCATGATCTCGTCCGCCTCCATCGCCAAAATGAAAGACGGAGTTCGCATCATCAACTGCGCGCGCGGCGAGTTGATCGATCAAAAGGCCCTGGGTGACGCGCTGGCGAGCAAGAAAGTCGGCGGCGCCGGTTTGGACGTCTTCGACCCCGAACCACCCGCCTCCGGCGATCCGCTTCTCTCTTCGCCCAACCTCATCGCCACCCCGCATATCGCCGGCTCCACCGAGGAGGCACAGGAAATCGTCGGCATTCGAATCGTCGAACAGTTGATCGAGTACCTCAAGAACGGCATCGCGATCAACGCCGTTAACATGCCCGCGGTCTCTCCGGAACAGTACCGCGCCATCGGCCCGTTCATCATCCTCGCCGACCGGCTCGGCAACTTCGCCTCACACGTCGCCACAGGCCATCCCGAAGGTGTCCGGATCACTTACTACGGCCGCGTCGCGGAGATGAATACGTCTCTCGTTCGCAACGCCGGCCTTGCCGGTGTGCTGAGCCGGTGGCTCACCAGCCCGGCCAACCTCGTCAATGCGATGCAGTTGGCTTCCCAGCGCAGCCTGACGGTCTCGGAAAGTCACGAGAAGCGCTCGACCCTGGGCGACGCCGTTCGCCTCGACTTGGAAACTGATGAAGGCGTGACGTCGGTTCTGGGGGCCGTCGTCCTCGACAAGCCGCGCCTGATTCAAGTGGACGGCATTTACTGTGAAGCTCCGCTCGCCGGACGGTTGATCTTCATGAAGAACGTCGACGTTCCGGGAGTCATCGGCCACGTTGGGACGGTGCTGGGAAAGAACAACATCAACATCGCCAACTTCTCTCTCGGCCGCGCTGATGCGCCACCATCATCCAATCAACCAGTGATCGCCGTGGCCGTGGTTGAAACCGATTCGACTCCAAGCGAGGCGGTACTGGCCCAATTGAAGGAAAACCCGGCGGTCCGGCTTGCCCGCGTCGTCGAGGCAGAGCCATAATTCAGTTGCCCAACCCTTCGGGGTGAGTTGGGGCGAAGGAATCCAGGACGAAAACACGCCTCCGTATGGTGATGACCGCGCCGGCGCCACCGGGACCCTACGCACGGCCTGTTCTCGGCCTGCTGCCCGAGTTCCGGCGTGATCCCACCGGATTCCTCCAGCGCATGGCCACGCAATACGGCGAACTCGTTCACATACGCCTCGGTCCGCAGAACATCTACCTGCTCAACCATCCGGACTTCATCAAAGACCTGCTGGTGACCCATAATGACCGGTTTGTTAAGAGCCGCATCCTGCAACGCGCCAAGTCGCTCTTGGGCGAGGGGCTGCTCACCAGTGAAGGCGAGTTCCACCTCCGCCAGCGGCGGCTTTCTCAGCCTGCGTTCCACCGCGACCGCCTCATCGGCTATTCGTCGGTGATGGCTCAGTTTGCCGGCGCGCTGCGGGACACACTCGTGCCAGGTGCGAT
Organism: Bryobacterales bacterium; assembly: GCA_020851655.1. Classification (GTDB taxonomy): domain Bacteria; phylum Acidobacteriota; class Terriglobia; order Bryobacterales; family Bryobacteraceae; genus JADZCI01. The sequence goes on along the minus strand of JADZCI010000371.1, from coordinate 2,599 downwards.
CGACATGGACCGCGAGATGATGCGCCTCACGCTCGGCATCGTCGCCAAGACGCTTTGCAACGCCGATGTGGCGGCCGATTCCGGAACCATCGCACGCGCTCTCAACGACGCCGTTGAATCATTCGGCTTCATGATGCTGCCGTTTGCCGAATATCTGGAACGTGTTCCTTTTCTGCCGTTCTCGCGCAAGCTCGTCAACGCCCGAAGGACGCTTGATTCGATCATTTACCGCATCATCGCAGAACGCCGGTCCTCGGGCCGCGACGAAGGCGACTTGCTGAGCATGTTGCTGATGGCGCGGGACGAAGCCGATGGCTCCACCATGACCGACCTCCAGCTTCGCGATGAACTGCTGACCCTGTTTCTGGCCGGGCACGAAACCACGGCGACCGCCTTGACTTGGACTTGGTACCTGCTGTCCCAACACCCGGAAATCGAAGCGCGGATGCACGCTGAGATTGACGCCGTTCCCGGCGGCCGCCTTCCGGGCTTTGACGACTATCCGAATCTCGGCTACACGGAAATGGTGCTCGCCGAGTCGATGCGCCTCTTTCCTCCGGCATGGTCTGTCGGGCGGCGCTCTATTGCCGAACATCAGGTGGGAGGCTACACCATTGCGCCCGGCGCCATCTTCGTGGCCAGCCAGTGGGTCACGCACCGGAACCCGAAATACTGGCCTGACCCGGAGCGGTTCGACCCGGAGCGCTTCCGTCCCGAAGCCCGGGAAGGCCGTCACAAGTTCGCCTATTTTCCGTTCGGCGGGGGTCCGAGGGTCTGCATCGGCGAACGGTTTGCCTGGCTTGAGGGAGTCCTCATCCTCGCCACCGTGGCCCGCAAGTGGCGCTTCCGCCTCGTCCCCGGCCACCGGGTCGAACCCCGCCCGCTCATTACGCTGCGCACCCGGTATGGCATGCGCATGGTGGCTGAACGCCGGTAGTGCGCTCGCTTCGAACACTGAACCCTACTCCGCGCCGCTGAGCACAAACCCCGCCCAAAAATGTGGCTGCCGCTCCAGCGGCGCATTGGAACGCAGAAACGACAGCTTCGCCGCGCGCAGCGCGTCCGCCGGCCCGTGCCCCGCGCTCATCTGCCGGTAAAACTCCTTCATCAGCCGCGCAGTCGATTGGTCATTGACGTCCCACAGCGAGACGACCACCCGCTGCGCTCCGGCGTGAAAGAACGACCTCGTCAGACCCACCATCCCCTCGCCGCCCACCAACTGCCCCAGCCCCGTCCGGCACGCCGACAGCACCACCAGTTCGGCGTCCAGCTTTAGCTCCATCACCTCGCTGGCGTGCAGGATCCCGTCCTCCCGGCCCGTACCGATCTGCGACAAGACAATCCCGCTCCGTGCTGGGACCCGCTCGTCCAGTACCGCATGTGTCGCAAAGTGCAGCCGCCGGTAGGCACGCAGGTCAGCCTCCTTCACCGATTGCTCGGTCGCCGCTTCCCCCAGAAGCAGCGTCCGCATCGGCGCCGGAAAGTACGACCCAATCCCCAGCACTTCCTGCCGTGTCGCCGGAAGCCGCACAAACCGGTAGCCGGCCGAGCGGTACAACGCTTGTACCGGTCGTCCACGCGCCTGCCCCGCGGTGAACCGCGGATCCCCGTACGCCAGCAACTCCCGCCGGCTCGCACCGTCCGCTCCCGTCCGGCTTAAACTCGCCAGCACCGACACTGACGGGGCGTACATGATCGGATGATCTTCTACCAGGAACCGGCCGCTGCCACTAGCCAGGGTCTCGAAGGGCAGGTAATGCAAGATCCCGTCCGGAACTACGGCCAGCTTCTGGCCGGGCTTCAGGCCCTATTCGAACGGCGCCACCAGCGCCGTGTACAACTCTCGCGACGTGCGGCAGTAATCCGTCTCCGCTCCCGCTGGCAACCGCGACAGGCTCAGCCTATGGCGCCGCGCCATCCGCTCAATCGCACCGCGCCCGGCAAGCCGGACCATCCGTATTTGCCTGCCGTCCAAGAGCCACGCCGTCGACTGCGGTTCGCTCAGGACATACGTCACGACTACCCCGGACCATTCCCTTGCAAATGCCAGCAACCGCTCCCCGTCCAACACCCGTACTCCGTCGCGCCCCCGCGCCGCCGGCAACTGCTCCAGAAACGCGCGCGCCCGCCCTCTCTCACCGGCTTCCAGGGCGGCCTCACTCGCACCCATCGCCGCCAGGGCATTGACCGCCTCTTCATACAGCGGCCACATCTTCCGGCTGAACCCCAGGTGCAGGTCGTTGGCGGGAAGCTTGCCCCGCAGCGACTCGATCACCTCCATCGCCTCCTGAAAATGCCTCCATGCGGTCTCCGGATGTCCCTGCTGCATTTCCAGTAGGCCCATCGCCTGGTGAGCGTCGGCCAATGGCCACACCAAGCCGTGCATCTTGGCAGCCTGGACCGCCTGCCCGCCCAATCCGCCGGCTTCTGAGAGACGCCCTGCCGCTGCTTCCCATTTCCCTAGCTGGATCAGGGCCTGCACTTCGTCGGCATATCGCGATAACTCTCTGGCCGCCGCCAGGCTATGCTCCAGCCAGCGCCGCGCCTCCGCCTGACGGCCCTCCCGCATGGCCACGTCCGCCAGCACCAGGTATGTCGC
>JADZCI010000370.1 GCA_020851655.1 Bryobacterales bacterium | reverse complement strand
TGGGAAGACGATCTCGAGCGCATGCAACGCGAGCAGGCGGTCTCCGTACAGACTCGCGCGCCGGCAGCGGCGGTGGCCAGGGAGAGTGGGCCGAAGAAGAAGCTTTCCTACATCGAGCAGCGCGAATTGGACGGCATGGAGCGGAAGATTCTGGACGCCGAGGAGGCGGTTCAAGCCACGCAGACGGAGTTTTCGAGCGCTTCGCAAGCGGGCGACGGCGCCCGGATCGAAGCGTCCTATGCGGCGTTGCAGGCGGCTGAAGCCGAAGTCGAACGGCTGTACGCCCGCTGGTCTGAACTCGACGCCCGGCTCAAGTAGGCCGCGAGTCTTCGATTTCTTCGTCCCACAGCCGCCGCATTTCGGCGCTGGTTTCGAGCAGGTATTCGAGCGTGCCGGAAGCGGTGATTCTGCCATTTTCAAGAACGAGAATCCGGGATGCGCGGCGCAAGGCGGGCCTGCGGTGGCTCACGACCAGACAGGTGACCGGGCGCCCGGTCAGAAGGCTGCGCCAAAGCTGCTGCTCGGTGGCGGCGTCGAGGGCGCTCGAAAGATCGTCGAAGATGAGCAGATCGGCCATGCGCGCAAACATGCGCGCCGCCCCGGCTCGCTGCACTTGGCCGCCCGACAACTTGACGCCACGAGTGCCCACCATGGTGTCGAGGCCTTTCTCAAGTGTCGCGACATCTGGCCCCATGGCGGCCCAATCGAGCGCTGGCGCAAGGTGGCGGTCGTGCGAGTCGCCCACAAGCACGTTCTCGCGCAGGGTCTCGCTGAACAGGCGCGGGACCTGCGGGGTGTAGCTGGAGTGGGGAGGCGTCAGAAACGTCGCCGGGTCCTCCACGAGGCGGCCATTCCAGTAAATTTCTCCGCTCTTCTTGGGGACGAGGCCCAGCAGCGTCCGCAGCAAAGTCGTCTTGCCCGAACCAATACGGCCGCAGATGACGACAAAGTCACCGCGGCGCAGACTGAAACTGATATCGGAGATTCCCGCGCCGGTCCTCGGGTATTCGTAACCGAGGCCGCGCACTTCCAAAGTCTCGAGACGGTAGCCTTCGCGCGGCTCGGGTGCGAAGGGACGTAGCGAGACGTCGAGGGGCAGCGGCGCGGGATCGAGGATCTGGCCTTCCGGGGCGTCGGCCAGGATGTGCTCCATGCGTTCGGTTGCGACGCGGACACGCCGGTGCTGCGCCATCATGTCCCCGGCGAAGGTCAGGACGTTGGTGACGCGCGGCAGCACCTGTATGAAGAGCGCGAGATCGCCGACTGAAAATGAGCCTTCGCGGATCTTCCATGCGGCGGCGGTCAGCACGAACCCGATGCCCACGTAGATGAGGCCATTGTTGACGGAGCGGATCATCTCTGTGAGCAGGACGTCGGCCAAGGCGCGGTTGCGCCGTTCGACGCCGAGCGTGCGGAAATGAGCCGTCATGGAGTCTTCGGCGCCCGCGACCTGAACCGCCTGCACCGCGCCGAATGATTCGCCGGCGAAGTCCGTGACTCGAGAGGTCGCTTCGCGCATCCGGCGCCGGTACTTGCGAATCGTGGGTGAGAGCCTGCGCACCAGCAGCGTCATCAGGAGCAGCGGCGCGCAGACGATTGTGCCGATAACCGGATCGGCGTGGATGAGCAGTCCAATCGCCACGATGCCGTAAGCGACAAACCCAATCGAATCGATCCAGCTTTCCGCATACATCGCGACGTCGCCCACGTCATCCCGGAAGCGAGATACGGCCTCCGACGGGGACTCGGGTAGGATGCGCGAGCCGCGGGCCGTCATCAGGTAGTCGAGCATGTTGCGGCGCAGGAGTGCGTGAATGGACAGGAAGTATCGCGTGAAGAGGTTGAATGCGCTAATAAAGACAACCTGGCGCGTGGCATAAGCCACGGCCAGAATGGCCACCAGGCTCCAGGCATTGAATCCCGCGGGAGCATGGCCCGACAGGCTGTCGAAGATCGCCTTGATGATGATGGCGTAGGCAAGAGGCACGAGGTGAAAGACGCCCCACGCCACGCAATTGAGGGCGAACTCGCCCTTGCGCCAGCCAACCAGCTTGAGCATCTGCTCGGTGGTGGTCATACGATTCCTTCCATCTCCTCGTCGAGCGTCGCGCCGCCCGCCGCCAGGCGAATCAGGGCGGAGTATCTGGAAGTTGGGTCCCGCGCCAGTTCTTCCCGCCGGCCGAATTCGACGATGCGCCCGCCGGCCAGGACCATGATCTTGTCGACCCGTTCCACCGTGGCGAGGCGGTGGGCGATGATGATGCCCGTGCGTCTTTCGAGCAGGCGGCCAATCGCATTCGACAACAGGCGTTCGGTTGCCGGGTCGAGGCGGCTGGAAGGTTCATCCAGGATCACGAGTCCCGGATTGCGCAGGAACGAGCGCGCGAACGCGAGCAGTTGCGCCTGTCCCGCCGAGAGCCCGCCGCTCGATTCCAGGATTGTGTCGAGACCTTGCGGCAAATGCTCGATCCACGAGCGTAATTCCAGATCCTCAAGGATGCGCCAGATGAGGGAGTCCGGCACGGTCTGGTTGAAAAAGGTCAGGTTGTCGCGGACCGTGCCATGGAAGATCTGCACGTCCTGCGTCACGAGCCCGACGCGGCCTCGAAGCGCCGCGAGATCTGTTTGAGCCAGGTCCTTTCCGTCGAGCAGGACCCTTCCGCGTGTGGCGTCGTGAAGGCGGAACAGGAGCCGGACCAGCGTAGTCTTGCCGCTGCCCGTGCGTCCCAGCAGTCCAAGCGATTCGCAGGCCTCCAGGCGGAAGCTGACGTCTTTAAGCACGTCCTGCTCGACATAGCGGAAGCTGACGTGCTCGAACTCGACGGCGTGGGCTTGTGGCGCCAATACGACCGGGCCGCTGAGAACCGTCTTGGGGGTGTCAAAGAGTTCGTTGACGCGCCGCAGACCGGCGGCGGCTTTCTGAAACTCCTGGAGTTGCTGGGTGATCTGGTCCAGCGGCGATTCCAGCATAGACATATAGCTGAAGAACAGGTAGACCGTGCCGAGCGTGGCGAGACCCGATAAGAACAGCCACACGCCCAGGGACAGGACCAGCACATAGCCGGCGGCGAACAGCGCGGTCATGGACATCCAGATGGTTCCGCGGACCCACCAGGCATGCGCCGTGATACCGAACCAGCGGCCCTGCGTTTCGCCGAAGCGGTGCATCACGTAGCGGCCGGCGCCGTTGGCGCGAATGTCGTCGATGCCCGTCAGGCGCTCTTCGATGAAGCCGAACAGCAGCGCGGAGGCCTCGCGTTCCTGCCGCGTGGGTTCGACGGCGACTTCGCGGCGCCAGTGTAGGATGACGAGCGCGATACCGGTGAAGAGCGTGAGCGCCAGCCCTACAATCCAGTTCTCGCGCCACAGCAGGATGAGCACCCCAGCCATGAGCGCGGCCGCGCCGGTGACGCGGACCAGGAACTGCG
>JADZCI010000369.1 GCA_020851655.1 Bryobacterales bacterium | reverse complement strand
TGCCGAAGGGCAGTTCGTAAGTGGCCGCCAAAGAGAAGGAGTCCGGCACGTCGTCCGGAGCCAGCGACTTGGCCCGCTTCTTTTCGAAGGGTGACATCACGGAACCGGTGGTGCCATTCCAGGTGGCTGATGTCGATTGAGTCAGTCCAGCGGCGTCGGTCAGGATCTTCGAGTGGCTGTAGGACAACAGCGCGTACAACCCGCTGGAGAACCGTTTCTCGACCTTCAGTTGGAAGGCGTGATAGATGGACTGTCCGAGGTTCTCGTTCAAGCCGGTGAGCGATCCGCAATACTGCGGATAGGGCAACAGGGCCTGCGCCACGCTGGGCGTACAACCATATTGGGTCATCTGGTTGTACCAGCCCGTATACGGCTCACTCACGCCCGCCACGACCTGCCCCGGACCGCTGAACTGGTCGCTCAGACTGCTGCCGTATCGACCCAGCAGGCTCGGGTTCAGGACATTCAAGGGTAATAGCTGGGAAGGCAGCCTTGTGCCCTTGTTTCCAACGTATGCCACGCTCACCATCAAGTCCTTGGTGACCTGCTGCTCCACTGTGAAGTTCCACTGCTGCGAGTAGGACAACCGGTTGGCGTCTGTGGGACGGTAGTTGGGTCCGCCTTGGCCGTTCAGGAAACCGGGGTTGATGAACGGTGGCTTGGGAAGACGCTCGATCGGAAAGCCGTTCTGCCAGTAGAAGGCGGGGTCGAGGCCGCCCAGGCCGGTGGTGCCGATCGTGCCGCCGCCATTCAAGCCGTCCTGCGCGATGCCGCCTCCCCAACCCGGATAGAACGCCTGGGTGTAAAACACGCCATAACCGGTGCGAACGACGGTCTTGTCTGTCGGCGCATACGCGATACCGATGCGGGGGCCCAAGCCATTGTTGAAGTCGTTTTCCGGATACCGCTTACCTGCGCTGGCCGCGCCCCACCCGTTGCCGGCAAAGGCCAGACGCCCGGGGCGTCCGCCGGCCGCCGGGTTCGGACCAAAGTCAAAGAAACTGGTGTTGTCATACTTCTCTTCCGATGGGGTGAAGCGGTCCCATCGCAGGCCGTAGCTCAAGCTGAGTTGCTTGGAGACTTTCCAGGTATCGCCGATGTGCAGGATATACGCTTTCTGGCGGATGTAATTGCCGCGGACATTCCAGAGGTTGACACTGCCGCTGTTGGCCGCGCCGAGCAGGAAACTCGCCATCGCGTTGCCGCTGCCGGCCACCGTGGGCAGGCCGGTCTGTTGCGAGTCGAAGTAAAAACTCCCCGCCTCGTTGCCATGGTTATGCACGTTTCCCTGGATGGCGCGATACTCACCGCCGAACTTGATCGTATGCCGGCCCTTGACCCACGTCACGATATCGTTGGTCACATAGGTCGGACGGGTCGTGATGCCGTCCAGGTTTGAGCCGGTCGCATTGCCCATCTGCGGATACCCGCCGAAGGAAACCTGGGGCGGGTAGGCGTGGCTCGGCACGCCCGGAATCTGCGGCAGTGAACTCGCATAGGTGTAGTTCACCGACCCGTAACCTTCGTTCCGGTTCAGGTAGCCAAAGGCAAAGTGGTTGAGCAGGGTCGGGCTGAACGTGCGGTCCCAGTTGAACCGGTTGACCCAGGAGTTCTGCGGATCGGAAAAGCTCTCGCTGGCGATCTGTAGGGGCAGCAGCGACAGGAACTTGGCCGGCGTTTTCTGCCGCCAGATGGTGGCGAAAAAGTGGTCCTTCGAGCCGAGGTACTGATCGATCTTGATCAGGTAATGGTTGGCATCGCCGAGAATGCCGTCGGGAATGGCCGCCGGGGGGAGATAGTTGTTGGTAATGCCCGATTTGTTCGGCAGTGGCAGGTACTTGAAGAAGCCTTGCGCCAGGCTGCCCGAGATACGATTGGCCGGAATCACATTGCCCACAAACGCATCGCGGATAAACTTGGGGTTTTCCGCACTAATCGGCGCGTTGGCGTTGAAGCTCGGGTTGTTCCGCGTGGTCAACGGGTCGTAGATGGGATTCGGCCACTCGGAGAAGTCGCCGTTCCGCATCTTGTCAGTCGGCAGGGTCAACGTCGGAATGTTGGCGCCGCCGCGTTGCCGGAACCACTCCCAGTCGGTGAAGAAGAACGTGCGTGCGCGATCCGTATCCCAGATCTTGGGGATCTTCACCGGACCGCCGATGTTGAAGCCGAAGTTGTGCTCGTTGTCCTTGCCCCGCACATCGCCCGGTTGACGGTCGATCTGCCACTGGGTGGCGTTCAGTTCCTTGTTGCGCAGGTACTCGAAGGCCGCGCCGTGAAATTGAGACGTCCCCGACTTTGTGATGGCGATGATCTGCCCGCCGGTGCTCGCGCCGTACTCGGGTTCGTAAGTCGACGTCTTGACCTGGAACTCGCTGATCATGTCCGGCGTCATGCGGAAGTCGAAGAACGAAACCATGCCGCTCTGCGACATAAAACCTTCCTGCATACTGACCCCGTCCATGATGGCTTCATCACCGGTCGTCATGCCGCCGTTGATGCGCGCGTCATAGGCGTTGTTGCCTCCGGCCGTCGTAACGCCGGGCAACAGCACCAGGAACTGCGCCGAATTTCGCGGACCGCCGGCGACGATGAGCGGCAACTCGTTGATCGTCTGGCTGGCAACACCCTCGGTGCGGGCGGCATTGTCGAAATTCAACTGCGAGGCGCTGGCTTCGACTTCGACCACCTGCACATCGGTACCGATTTCCAGGCGGACGTCGCTGCGCACCAACTGGCTGACCGCAACCTCGATGCCTTTCTGAACCACAGGCTTGAAACCCGTCGCGACAACCTTCAAGTCGTAGCTTCCGGGAACCAGGTTGGGAAAGCTGTACAACCCGTCTCCACCCGTCGTCGTTTCCCGTGTGATCCTGCTTTGAACGTTCGTCAACGTCACCTGCGCGCCCGGGACCACTGACCCGGAGGCGTCCGTCACGGTGCCGCTAATCGTGTTGTTCTGGCTTTGGGCGCAAAGTACGGCGCCCCCCAAAATCAGGCAGGCAAGCAGTCTATTTCCCCAATGTCCCACGAGAGCACTTCCTTTCAAGTTTGACCGTCGCAGACCGGCAAGGATAGAACTTAAGCTATTCGTACTAGTATTTTTCCCCATGCGACCAACTGGGTCTAATCTAAACTATGTGTTAACGAATGTCAACCATATCGGGAGAGAGGACGCCAAGCAGAATAAAACTATACATCTCTGTAATTTGCAGCGTTCTTCTACTGTCCGCCGCAGTCTCCGACCGCCTGGCGGAAGCACAGCAACTACTCGCCTCCGGAAAGGTTCAGGAGGCGGAAAAGGTACTTCTAGTCCTGGTTAAGGACAGCCCATCGGATGCGGCGGCGTGGAACATGCTGGGTGCGGTCCGTGCGCAGCGTGGCGACATGGTTGAAGCCGAGCGGGGCCTACAGCAGGCAGTAAAGCTGAACCCCTCGCTGACCGGCGCATGGCTGAATCTGGGCCGGGTGTACCAGATGCAGGCGCACGATCCCGTCAAGCTGGAAAAGGGGATCGCGGCGTACAAGCGGGCGCTGCAAATCGCGCCCACTCGCGCCGAGGCACACCACCAACTGGCGCTGCTGCTGCAGTGGCGTGGCGCCTTTGCCGAGTCGCTGTCCCATCTGGAGAAGTTGCCGCCCGAGGACCAACAGCGCCGTCCGGCCATGGCGCTCCGCTGCGCCGATCTGGCGGCATTGGGCAGGACTCCCGAGGCGCTGGACGCCGCCCGCGCACTGTTGAACGACCGGGATCTGGAAGAGGCGGACATCCTTGCCATACTACCCGTCGTAGAGTCACACAACGAAGAAGTGACTTTATACTTGTTGCGAGGGTTGGATGCCAGGGGCCTGGCGGATGAGGCGGCGTTGAACAAACTCGGAAACGCGCTGGAGAAGAGCGGTGAGCTGACCGCCGCCAGAAGCGTGTTGGAACGGAGCTTCCAATTGGCGCCGCGCGACGTGGGGCCATTGTTGAGCCTCGCGCGGATTGCCTGGAAGCAGAAAGATTTTGACGCCACTCTGGGTTATCTGGGGCAGGCGCAAGCCTTGGACCCTACCAACGCCGCCATCCCGTTTCTGTTCAGCCTTGCGGCCAACGAAGTCAGGGCGCCGGCCGAGGCGCGAAAAGCCATACGCCGCGCGCTGGAGCTTGCGCCCGGCAATCCTTACTACAACTACGCCGCCGGAGTTCTTGAGCTTCAGTGGCGGGAGAAGG
>JADZCI010000368.1 GCA_020851655.1 Bryobacterales bacterium | reverse complement strand
TGTAGTAGGGGCCCACCTGGACACGGGCCAGTTCGCCAAGGTTGACCTCTTCCGCCGTGTCGTGGAACAAGACCAGCCGCAGCGAGTCTCCCGGAAACTGCGTGCGGATCAGGTGCGACAACGCGAGCGCGACCCGTTTGGCCGGCGTGAAGCGGTCCTCTCCATAGAGGATCATCGAATGGCTGCAGTCGAGAAGCAGCACCGTGGCGCACGAACTCTGGTACTCGGACTGGTGCACGTGCAGGTCGCTATAATCCACATCCAATGGAACCTGGATGCCTTCGCGTTTCAGCGCGGAAAACAGGGTGGCCGTGGTGTCAAGGTTGAGCGTGTCGCCAAACTCGTACTGCTTGGAGGCGCCCACGGTTTCAACGCCCGTGGACATCTCGCGCGTGTCATGCGCGCCAAAACTCGAACGGCCCAAAGCGCCCATCAAGTCTTTGAGCGTCTTGAAGCCCAGGAAGTCCACCGCCTTATCGGTCAGTTCGACCTTGATCTCGCGCGGCGACTCCTCCTGGTTGACGTAGCCTTCCTCTGCCAGCTTTTGCGCCAGGCGCTCCACTAGCTTGTCGATCTGCTCGGGCGTCATGGATTCCAATTTTTGCTGCATCTCGCGCGCCTGCTCGCCGTCAAACAGCTCACCCGACTCCAGGGCTCTTCGCAGCGCCTCCTTCAACTCCTCCAAAGTTTGGGAGTTGAATTCGCTGAACTGCATGAACTGGCGCTGGTACCCGCTTTCCAGAAAGAAATCGGACAAGGCCCGCAGCAGGTCTTCGGCGCTGAGACCCAGGTCCTCATCGGTCCACTGCGAGTACCGGATGCGCTTCATGACACGCCTCAGTTGTACGTGCGGCGTTTGTCGGGTCTGCGCCGGTTGAACGGATCTTCCTCGTGCGGCTCCTTGCGGCGCTCTTCACCGGTGAATCCGAGTTCCTCGGAACGGCCAATCCGGCGCAGCGCGTGTAGACCTTCGAGAATGAACTCGGCGGCCGCGACGCGTTTGGCGTCCGGCTCATTGGCTCCGAGTCCGAGCGCGCCGGTCTTGGCCAGCAACCCGTCAATGCCCGAAAGCGCCGCGATCAGTTGCGAGGACGGAGCGATTTCGTCCAGCTTCAGCGTGCCGCCCTGGTTGAAATATTCTTGAATCTCGCGCGTGTTCAGTTGTCCCAGGTGATTGGAGTAGACGCGCGCGATCGCTGTCCGGATCACTTCGCGGGCCACGGTGTCGCCGCCCTTCAATTCGCCCTCGTATTCCAGCTCGATCTTGCCGGTGATGGAAGGCAGCGCCGCATAGATGTCGAGGACGCGCGGGACGGCCACTTCCTCTTGCGCCAGGAGCGCCCGGCGCTCGGCGTTCGAAATGACGTTTTCCAGCACGGAAATCGGCAGCCGCTGCGACACGCCCGAGCGCTTGTCGACCCGCTTGTCTTCACGCGCCACAAACGCAATCTGCTCGACGGTCTCACGGATCCAGCCCGGCACCTCAATGTCCACCGCCGACGGACGCGCCGTCCAGGCTTCCTGCCGCGTGATGCTGAGCCCGTGATCCACGGTGAGCGGATAGTGCGTCCGGATCTCGCTTCCGATCCGGTCCTTGAGCGGCGTGATGATCTTGCCGCGCGCCGTGTAGTCTTCCGGGTTCGCCGTGAACACCATCATCAAGTCCAAAGGCAGCCGGACCGGGTAGCCCTTGATTTGAACGTCGCCTTCCTGAAGGATGTTGAACAACCCCACCTGGATCTTGCCGGCAAGATCCGGAAGCTCATTGACGGCGAAGATGCCGCGGTTGGCGCGTGGCAACAAGCCGTAATGAACGGTCAGCTCGTCGGAGATATTCACGCCGCGGCGCGCCGCCTTGATGGGGTCGATGTCGCCGATCATGTCGGCGATGGTGACGTCGGGAGTGGCGAGCTTTTCGACGTATCGCTGCTCCGGCGTCAGCCAGTGGACCGGCGTCTCCTCGCCCATTTCCTCGATGAGCTGGCGCGCGTACTTGCTCAGCGGGCGGTACGGATTGTCATGGATCTCCGAACCGGCGATCACCGGAAGGAAGGGATCGAGCAGCGTGGTCAACAGGCGGATCAGCCGGGTCTTGGCCTGCCCGCGCAGACCGAGCAGGATGAAGTTGTGGCGCGAAAGCACCGCGTTGACGATCTGTGGGATAACCGTTTCCTCAAAGCCCACGACTCCCGGAAACAACGGCTCGCCCTGGCCCATCTTGGCGATCAGGTTTTCCCGCAGTTCGTCCTTGACGGTCCGCGCCGCGATTGCCTCTTCGCTAAACCGGCTGTGGCGCAGCGCGCCGAGCGTGTGAGGCAGATCCCACGATTGAATTGTCATCGGCATTGCCTCCCCTCTACCTCCAAGTGTACTGAAAGCTACGCTTACCGGCCCGAAGCTGTGATATATGTTGTGCACCGCAAGGGTTCGGTGACGATGGCAACTGAAAAGCAGGACATGGATTATCAGCGATTTTGGAGGAGGTTGCAGCAGATGGGGATGAACGCCTACGAGGCGCGTTCGTACCTCGTCCTGGTGGGCCATCCGCGTTTCAAGGCCCTGGAACTGGCTGCCCGCGCGCATGTGCCGCGGCAGAAGATCTACGAGGTCCTGGACAGCCTGGTGGAAAAGGGTTTCGCGCAGGTGGTGCAGGAACGCACCAAGCTGTTTTCAGCCGTCGAGCCGGGTCTGGCGCTGCCCGCCTATCTCGAACGCCAGAAGCAGTTCATGGAGCAGCAGGTGGCCGAGCAGCGCCGCCATGCCCACTCCTTGATTCAGGATTTGAAGGACGCTTACGCCGAGGGTCAAGGCGGGCGCGGCACCCTGGATTACCTGAGGATCGTCAGCGACCCGGTGCAGATTGCAAACCACTACCGCAGCATGCTCGACGACGTTCAGCGGGAGTACACGGAATTCTCCCGCCCTCCGTATGCGGTGGATCCGCTCGACGAGCAGTTGGTCAAACAGGCGCGCGCGCGCGGCGTCAACTGCCGCATCCTGCTTCAGGCGGGCACTCTCGACGAGGGCCACAAGACGCGCCTCGACGAGTTCCGGTCGAGTGGAGTCGAGCTGCGCGAACTGCCCTCGCTGCCCATGAAACTGGCGCTGTTTGATGACACGCAGGGCATGGTGGCATTGCTCGATCCGGTTGCAACGCGGCCCGCCTGGACCGCGGTGGTATTTGACCACCAAGGGTTCGGCGAAGCCATGAAGGGGTTGTTCGACGCCTACTGGCGCAAGTCGTCCGAAGCCGGCTACTAACGGTTCCCTTCGCGGGTCTTCTCTTCCTGGCGCGAACGGATCTCGCGCACGGCGTAGATGCGGCGGCCCTGGCTTTCAAAATACGTCCGCATCATCATCTCGCCCAACAGCCCTGTGGAGAACATGAGCAGGCCCGCCATCAGGAAAATCCCGCCAAAGATCATCAGCGGGCCATGCTGGTACAGTACTTCGTGGCCTAGCAGCTTCTTGACTCCGACAAAGCCGAGCATCAGGCATCCGGCGGTGGTGCCCAGCAGCCCCAACCGCCCGAAAAAGTGCATCGGCCGCGTAAAGTACGTCAGCAGAAACCGGATGGTGAGGATGTCGAACAGCACGTTGAACGTGCGCCCGATGCCGTAGTGGGAAGACCCGCCCACGCGATCCTGGTTGCGGATCGGAACCTCATAGACTTTGGCGCCGTACATCGAAGCCAAAGCCGGGATGAAGCGGTGCAATTCCCCGTACAAATTGACGTCCTTGATGATCTCGGCGCGATACGCCTTGAACGTCGTGCCAAAATCGTGCAGGTCGATGCCGGAAGCCTTCGACATCAGCCAGTTGGCGATCCGCGACGGAATCTTGCGCATCACCAGATTGTCTATCCTGCGGCGCCTCCATCCGGAAGCGATGTCGTAACCTTCGTCGATCTTTTCGAGCAGCGCCGGAATGTCTTCCGGATCATGCTGCAGGTCGCCGTCCATGGAGATGATGACCGTGCCCTGCGCTTCGTCGAACCCGGCCGACAGCGCCGCCGTCTGCCCGAAATTCCGGCGCAGACGGACGACCTTTAACCGCGCATCCGTCTCCACCAGGTTCGCCAGCAACTCGAAACTCTGGTCGGTCGAGGCATCGTCGACAAACACGATCTCGTAGGGACGGCGGATTCGCTCCATCACCGCCGTCAGCTTGTCGTACAACTGCAGGATGGCGCGTTCTTCGTTGTGGATCGGAATGACGATCGACAGCATGGCAGACTGTATCAGGATAGCAGCATTGGGTTTTCCGCGACATCTCTTTCTCGCGCCGGCGCCGGGTAGCAGGCAAGGACTAGCCGGAACGGGTTGCCGTCCGGCGAGGTGTATTGCGCAATGGCGGCAACCAGGGCCTGCTCCAGTCTCTGCGTGAATTCGCTGCGCTGCTCCGGGCTCCGGAACCGGACTTCGGCGTCCAGGGTAAGTGTCGAGAGGCGCGTGCCTTCCATGGCCGCCTGCTGAGCGGAGCGCGCCGTCTCGGATTGAATTTGCGCGGCGGTTGCGGCCAGGTAGGCGGCACTGAGAGGGTCGGCCATGCGCGCCGCATCGGGAGCCACCGGTCCAAG
>JADZCI010000367.1 GCA_020851655.1 Bryobacterales bacterium | reverse complement strand
CTGCGATTCAGACGTACATCACCACTCACAACCAAAATCCTCGCGTGTTCACCTGGACGGCGTCCGCGGAGAGCATTGTGGCCAAGGTCGCCAAATGTAAAGAAGCGTTGGACGCACTACACTAGGAGGGTCCCCCCATCGCGCCTGGATGTCTACACACAGGCAGCAGCCTGAAGTCAGAGCTGATGCGAGACGAAGGCCTGCTCACCGATGGCCGCTCGCGTGACATCCAGTAGATGGCGATGGTGGGTGAAGATGAGCACCTGGCCCTCCTCGGCGAAGCGAGCCAAGGCCCGCAGGATGTGAGCCGCGCGCCGGTCGTCGGAAGTCATCAGCGCGTCATCCAGCACGAGCGGCATGTGAGGATGGGCCTCCCGACGCACGTCCAGCGCCGCCAGGCGCAATGCGAGATACAATTGATCCGCCGTGCCCTCGCTCATTTCTTCAACCGTGACACGTGTGCCGCCCGGGCGCACCGCGCATAACCGCGGCTGCCCTCCGGCATCGTCACTGATCAATCGTTCATAGGCTCCGTCCGTCATCAGTGTGAAATAGGCCGAGGCCTTGGTAATCATCGGAGCCTGGGCCCGTTCCCGGAAGCGGTTCAAGGCTTCCTGCAGCAGCGCGCGGGCCAGTTTCAACCTGGCCCAGGGCCTGATGGCCGAGCGATAACGGGCGGCGGCGGACTCCATGGCCTCACGCGAACGGGCGGCGCGGTCGGATGAATCGATCGCGTTCAGGGCCAATCGCGCCTGTTCTTCGGCGCGACGCGCAGCAGCCTGCTCTTCCTCACGAATCGTCATCTCCGATCGACACTGTTCCCGCTCGGTCTCGATCGTCACCGCATCGCGGCCGGACAGCCGGCGGCGCAACGCCTCCAGGGAATGGGAAGAAGCGGCCGCGATCTGTTGCCGCACATGAGTCAGGGTGGCAGCTGCCTCCCGCTTGCGTAAGGCCGACTCCTCGCACTGCGGTAATTCTTCGAGATCCGCCACCCCGGCCGTTGAACAGAGCCGCGCCAGGATGGCCTGCTGAGCCGCCTGGTCCGATGCCGCACGCCGCCGCTTTTCTTCGGCCTTCCGCTGATCGCGCAGAAGGGTGATCCGCTCCTGATCGGCAACCCGTGCCGCTGCGACCCTACCGCGTAAACGGTCTGCGAAGTCTTCCACGATCTGAGGCACCGGCGTGTCCAACAATGCCGCCACATCCTTGGATTGCGCCGTAAGATCATCGAGAATCGCCTGCACCTGGGTCTTGCGCTGCCTGGCTTCGCCTAAGGCCGCCGCCTGCCGTGCCACCGCATCCAGTTCATCCAGACGAACTTTGATCGCATCGGGAATCGTATCGGAGGCGAGGAACAACCGCGCGTGCCATTCCTGCAAGGCGGATTGGTGGCGTCGTACCTCCGCCTCCATCGCAGCCATCGAACGGTCGAGGTCCTGGCGCTCCAGCCGCTGCACCTTCGCCGCTTGTTCCTTCGCGTTATGGGCGGCTTCCGCCTCGACGACCTTGGTGTCATAGGCCACCGCCTGTTCGATCAACGAGGGCAACAGCGCCGCAGCAGCCTTATTCGGCTCACCCGCCGGTTGCCCCAGCTTCAGCAGGGCTGACTGAATCCCCTCCGCCACCTTGCTCGTCTCTTCCTGTAGCCGGTCGCTTGCCGCGCGCAGTCCCGCCACACGCTCCGCTATCTGGAGCGCCTCGGCCCGCCGCCCCTGCCATTCCCGTAACGGTTCTGGTGCAAGCTCGGGCAAGCCTGCGTCTTTCAGCCGTCGAGCCCATGCGGCAAGGGTGGTGCCGCGACCCGCCGACAATCGTGACAGCTGTCGTTCGATATCCGCATGCCGCGCCTCCATCTGCTCGATACGTCCCGTGCATTCCTCCAGGCCGGCCACGCGTTTCGCATCGGCGCGCAAGAGATCCGCCTGCCGGTCGGCCTCGCTCAACGCCGCTTCGAATGTGTCCGGCAGGGCCCGTCCCGAATTAAAACCCAACGGCAACTGATCGAGACGTTGCGTGTGGTCGATGTAGGCCTGACGAATTGCCGCCCAACGTTCATCTCGCCTGGCCCGCGCCTGACGCAGCGTCTCCGCCGTCACCACTTCCCCTTCCGCGGCCAACTGCCTCAGGCGCAGCCGTTGCCCGTCCAGGTCGCGTCCCAGCAACTCCTGTTCATCACGCAGCTTGCGGATCTGCTCGTCGAGATCGGTCAATTCGTGCCTGGTCTGCGCAATCTGCGCATCGAGCAACGGTTGAGCGCGGCGCAGCGCCTGATCGGAGGCGAGCCCGACATCAGACAGCGCCTGTTCGAGCACGAGTTCGAGTTCACGCCGCTGCTGATCCAGTTCGTTCTGCCGCCGGAGCACGTCACCGAGGGATTGCGCTCCGCGCACGGCCGTCATGAGTTGCTGCCGGACGGCGGGATCGCTCGCGAGCGGCGAATCCGCATGATCCGCTGTCATGACCTGATCCAGCACCCTGGCCCGTTGGCGGAAATGATCGAGCCGATCATGGAGTCGACTCACCTGCATCAGGTGATCGTCCAGGACCAGGCGGTCGGCAGAAGACGGCACGGCCTGCAGCACATCACGCAACTGACGCCTCGGCGCCAGCCGCGCGATGGCCAGCTCAAGATCCGTCTCAATCGTGGTCATCACTGCATCCTGTTGTTGCACCTCAATCCGATGACGAGCCGCCGCCGCCACCGCCGAGACCAATCGTTCAATCGCGCCGGCATGCTCCAAGACCAATGGCTCGAGCGTCAACGCGCCAAGCGCATGTGCGCATCGTTCCGCCTCGACCTCCGCTTCTCTCAGGCTGCGTTCCGCATGGTCGAGTTCCTGCAACGCCGCCAGTCGCTCTTCCCGCGCCTGCTCCGGCAAGTCCGGAACTCCGGCAAACGAGGCCAGCAGCGCCGCGGCCGCGTCATGCGTGCGCAGCAAGGGCTCGACCGTGCGCAGCTCGATCAATTCGTGTTCCCGCCGGCGCAGCCGTTCCAGTGTCGCGTTCGCATCCACCAGCGCGGCGGCCGCCGCTTCATGCGCGCGATTCACGCTTTGCCACTCCGCCGGCTTGGTTTGCGCGTCGCGCCAGGCCTGCCGCTGTTCATCGAGCCGCCGGCGCGCTTCATTGATCACCGCGTTTTGCGCCCGCCCATGCGGGCTATACAGCTTCTTCGCGTCGCTCTCCAAGGCCGTGAGCAAGGCCGCGATGCCGCTCGTCCCCGCGCTCGCTTCGAAGAGAGCCGAGCCCAGATCCCCCTCGCCGCGCAGGAGCACCTTTCCGCCCTCACGCAAGCGGGCATGGTTCAGCCCGAACATGGCCTCGAACTCGCCCCGCTCCAGCCCGCCGGTCAGTCCGCGTTCGTGGCCCGTTTCGATGACGAGCGCTTGATCCGGCAGCTCCGTCCGGACATCGAGCCGCGCCAGCGTTACCCCCTTACCCTTGCGACGCACAAAGCCGATCGGTTCGCCGTCGGCCGCCGCAAAGATGCCGCCGATCCTGAGATCACCGGCGGCATGGAGAAAATCCTCCGGGCTCCGGACGGGAATGCCGAATCGCAAATCCATCATCGCTCGCAAGGCCGATGACTTCCCCGCCTCGTTGGGACCATAAATCAGGTGGAGGTTGGCGGGGCCCGTTGAAAAATCCAATACCTTGCCGGTGAACGGACCATAGGCCTGGAGCAACAGCTTGAGCAGTTTCATGCTTCCGCTCCGGGCTCAGTCAGGCGCGCCAATACCGTGGCTTCCGCGTCCATCATGAGCCGGGTCAATTCGGCCGGGTCGTTGAGCTTCGGCACGTCGCCGGCCGCCACTTCCTGCGGGAGTGTGCCCAGCAGATCACCGAGTTCGGCCTGCGCCCACCGCAGCAACTCCGCCTCCTCGCCGACAATGGAATCGACGAGACGGACGAGTTCACCCACCGCATCCTGGCGTTGCGCAGTTCGGGCGCGATCCAGCGGCGTGGAAAGATCGAGCCGCACCTGCTCGATCCAAACTTCCGCCTCGCCGATGTCCTGCGCCGCCCCATACATCGCCGCGGCCAACGTGCCAGGCTGGCTCGCCTCCAGCCGCTGGAGTTCCGTCGAACCCGTCAAGGTCACCCGCACCGCGTGCAAGCAATCCATCGCGCCGGCGAGCGCCGGATCCAACGCCTGGCGAAAGGCTTCTCCCAAGGCCTCCAGCCTATGGACACCGTCGAGTGAAACGACCAACTGGCTCCAACGCACGACATCGAGCGCCACGAATTCGCTTTCAATCCGCCCTGCCTCCACCGTCACCAGTTCGCACCCCTTCGGCCCGGTTTCCTTCGCATGGCGGCCCTGCAAGTTGCCGGGAAACACGATACGCGGACGCTCAGCGATCACTTCACGCGCATGCACATGGCCCAACGCCCAGTAGTCGTACCCCTTCGTGCTCAGCGTCGGGAGATCCGTCGGCGCGTAGGTATCATGGCCGGCCCGCCCGGTCAGGCTCGTGTGCAGGAGACCGATGTTGAAGAAACCAGGCACAGGCTCTGGATAGGAAGGAACGAGATCCTCATCGACCGCCCGTTCGGGGAAGCTGCGGCCATGAATCGCCACCGAGAGATCATCGAGCCGGATCGTGTGGGCGGCCCGGCTGGAAAATACCGTGACATTCGGCGGCAGGACGAGCTGTTTGGAGATCACACCCTGCGCATCATGGTTTCCCTGCACGATGAAGACCCGGATCTTCTCTCGCTCCAGCCGGACCAGCTGGCCGCGAAAAAACAAGCCGGTGTGAAAATCCTGCCAGTCGCAGTCGTAGATGTCCCCCGCCAACAGTAGAAAGTCCACGCGTTCGCTGATCGCCTTATCGATCAGGCGCTCGAAGGCACTGCGTGTCGCCGTCCGCAACCGCTCAACCGGCGCGCCGTCGTAGCGAGCGAGGCCTCGCAGGGGACTATCGATATGGAGATCAGCCGCGTGGATAAAACGCATGAGGAATTGGGGTTCGAGGTTGTCTGATCACCGCCACGTCGTACACCGTATGAGTCTTCGGCGGGCGAGACGAGAGCGACGCGATCACGCATAATACGCGAGTGGCGAGGTCCTCACAATGCCGGCGCGCGGCTTTGCTTGTGAAGATCCGAATCCCGGCCCGCCGGAATCCGGCGGGCCGGGGCAGACCCAGCTTACCGATCCGCGGTTCGCTTGCGGCAACCACATTGGCAATTGATTGGCGCGCAGCGACAGGCGTTGGCCTGGCACCCGCAGGAACAGGATGCGCATTCGCAGGTTCCGCAACAGCTTGTCTTTGCGATCTTCTGCGAGGTGGATTTTTTCATATCGGCCATGGTGAAACTCCTTTGTGGTGACAACACATCATTGCGCTGTCACAGAGGCTGACGTGAGAGCCCCGGAAACCTTACAGTTCGACAGAGAGTTTGGTAAGCTGCCGTCATGACGCTCGAATCCACCCCATCGACAGCACTCTCGCCGGAGGCCATCGGGCAGCTGGTGAAGGGACATAGGCAGTTCCTCGCATTCCTAGAGCGCCGGGTAGAATCGAAAGCCGTGGCGGAAGACATTTTACAATCGGCCTTTGCCCGTGGACTGGAGCGCGGAACCGGCGTGGACGACGAAAAGGTCGTTGCCTGGTTCTATCGGGTGCTCCGCAATGCCGTGATCGATTACTACCGGCAGCGCTCCACCGCCGCACGAGCAATGGAAGCCTGGAGACGAGAATTTCCTGATGTGCAGGAACCAGAGGCGGAGCTGAGGCAGGAGATCTGCCAATGCGTGTCAAGCCTGCTCGACACGCTCAAACCAGAATATCGCGAAGCTCTGCGAATCGTGGATCTGGAAGAAGGCACACTGAAAGATCTTGCGCAACAGTCAAGCATTACCGCCGACAATGCGGCAGTGCGCGTGCATCGAGCCAGGGCGGCGCTGCGTCGCCGGATCGAACAGGCCTGCGGCACCTGTTCCGTGCACGGCTGTGTGGATTGTTCGTGTGAGGGGTCCAGCGGGGCGAAATGCGGAGGGTGAGCCGGTCTATTCGAAAGTGAACGCGACGCAGCTTCTGGGGCAGGCACACTACCCTATCGTGACAGGCATGAGTGTCATGGTGTCGTTGCCGAAGATGTCGATGACTTTGACGGCGACGATGTAGCGACCCGGTTTGTCGTAGCGGTGGGGGGCGGATTCAATTCAAGGTCTCGATTCTGGCGAGTGCGGAAGCTCTGCCATTCGTTCTCGAAGATGTAGGCCCCGGTCCAGCGTTCTTCGAAATCGTCGGCGGCTAATTCGAGTTCGCGTTGGTCCGGCTCCTGCCCCGGCAAGAAGCCCTGCACGCCGCCGAGGCCGGTGCCATGCTGGACCTTGATGATTTCTTTTCGGCTTTCGTAATTGAAATCGACCGCCCAGTAGTCCACCCAATCGGTCCACTTCTTCGTGAGCACCTCGCGACTGACGACCCCCTGTTTGTCTTTGCTGATTTTGATGAGCTTGCCCGCCTCGCACACCACCTCGCTCTTGCCCTCTTTCAACTCAGCGGCGATGGATTCGACGAGTCCCTGTGAGTAGTAGACGGAGAAATCCGTCAGTTCGACGGCCAGCGCGAGTTTGTCTTTCCTGTCGAATCGCGGCGTGACTTCGATGTAGGCCACGTCGTGAAAGCGCACCTGGCCCTTCTCGACGGCGCGTTTGTCGAACACTTCCGGCGGAATGGTCTTAGGCGCGAGGTCGATGCCTTTTTGTTTTGCCTCCTCCAGCACGGCAGGAAACAGGCCCATCTCGAACTCGAAGGCCAGCACATCCGCGCGAGAGGCGCCGCGCTTGCGACATTCCGTGATGACTTCCTCGATAAACAGCCGCCCGACCGGCAAGTTGATCGGGCCGACGACGACGAGTCGCCCGCTGTTCTTACCGTGGAAGAAGCCGGTGTCCGGCAACGGTTCAGCGCGATAGGCTTTCAGGATGAGCTCCCTGAATTCCGCTTCCTTCTTCGCCAGCGCGTCTTCTTTCTTTTTTCCGGTGAGACGGCCCGAGACGTTGAGATAAGCTTGACGCTCGTAACGGCCCAGGTTGAGCACTTCGAAGGCGCGGAAGAGCCTGCCTGACACTTTCAATTCTCGCTGCACTTGAATGAGCCGCTTACGTGTCGTGTGAATGCCGAACTTGCCCAGGTCGGTCGCAATCCATTTGCGCCCAAGCTTTTCGGCCACGGCGGCAGTCGTGCCACTGCCGCAGAAGAAGTCCGCGACCAAATCGCCTTCGTTGCTGGAGGCTTTGATGATGCGTGCCAATAGGGCTTCAGGTTTCTGCGTGGGGTAAGCTAAACGTTCGGCGGCCTGCGAATTGATCAGAGAGATATCACTCCAGATGCTTCCAACAGGCTGTCCGTTATCATCCTCGATTCGCAATTTGCGAAACGGCTTCCCATTTGTGGTCCAGCCCAAATCACCAGTGCGGTCGATCTCTTCAAGATTCTCTTTTGTCACGCGCCAACCAGAAATCGGTGGGGTGTAACCCTTATATTTGTAAACCAGCGTCGGTCTCGGCCCCATGGACATGGAACTCACAATCGGGCCGTCATAGTAGCGCCCTTTTTTATCTTCGCGGTAGTATTTTTCTTTCAGTTGCTCATCCGTCAA
Source organism: Bryobacterales bacterium (assembly GCA_020851655.1). Classification (GTDB taxonomy): domain Bacteria; phylum Acidobacteriota; class Terriglobia; order Bryobacterales; family Bryobacteraceae; genus JADZCI01. The sequence continues at coordinate 293 of JADZCI010000367.1, read as the reverse complement.
CTTCACACGGATTTCATCGAGGTTCAGCTTGGTCGAATCCGACTTTCCACAATATAGAATCGTGTCGGTGAACACATCGTAGCGATTGGATTTATGTTGCGATCCCTTCGGGTTGGTTGAGCGAACCCATGTAATATCCGTTCGAAAGTTGTCTCGTCCAAAGACCTCATCTAGGGAATCTCTGATTTATTCGCGCCGCGCGATATGGTAAGGGAGAGCACAGCACCCTGAGGGAGGCGCGCCCATGGAGCAGCAGACGTTTGCGGAGGTTTCGTTTGAACGGTATCGCAAGG
>JADZCI010000366.1 GCA_020851655.1 Bryobacterales bacterium | reverse complement strand
GTGAACTGGCAACAACACTACACGCCTGTCGCGGGCAGTTTGGTCTGGTCCTGCCTGGCGGCGGCGCTTCCGATTTTCGTCTTGCTTTACCTGCTGGGCGTTCGCCGCAAGCCATCGTGGTTTGCCGCGGTTTGCGGCTTGGGCGCCGCGCTGCTGGTGGCATTGGCGGTGTACCGCATGCCGCTGGTCCCGGCGCTCAGCGCCATCGCCAACGGCGCGGCATTCGGGCTTTGGCCGATCTCCTGGGTCGTATTTTGGGCCATCTTCCTATACCGGCTGACGGTGGAAACGGGCAAGTTTGAAATTGTCAAAGATTCGCTGGCGAGCATCACCAACGATCAGCGGCTTCAGGCACTGCTCATTGCGTTTGCGTTTGGAGCCTTTGTCGAGGGCGCCGCGGGGTTCGGAACGCCGGTCGCGGTGGCCGCCGCGATGCTGACCGGGTTGGGGTTCTCGCAGTTCAACGCGGCGGGCTTGTGCTTGCTGGCCAACACCGCGCCGGTGGCGTTCGGTTCCATCGGGATACCTCTGCTGGCGCTGGCGGGCGTGACCGGTTTGCCGCTGAACGAGTTGTCGGGCGCGGTGGGACGCATCTGCGCGCCCGTCTCGCTCTTTATCCCGGCGTACCTGATCCTGGTTTTCGGCGGCTGGAAGGCGCTCCGCGGAGTCCTGCCGGCGGCGGCGCTGTGCGGCATCGCATTTGCCTCGGCGCAGTATCTGATTTCGAACCATGTGGGTCCGCAGTTGACCGACATCTTGGGCTCGCTGGCGGCAATCGGCTCGTTGCTTTTGTTACGTGTGTTCTGGCGCCCCGCCGGCGTACACGCCGCCGGGCAACAACCCGAAGCGCGGCGTCATCCGGCGGGCCAGATCTTCATGGCGTGGGTTCCCTACGTCTGCCTCGTGGTGCTGGTATTGCTCTGGAACGTGGAAGCGGTGAAGAACTTCCTGAACCGGCAGACGATCCTGATTGACTGGCCCTTCCTGCACAATTTCGTGTTGCAGGCGCCACCCGTCACTCCGGAAGTGAAGCCTTACGCGGCCCGCTACACGTTCAGCATCCTGTCGGCGTCGGGTACGGCTTGCATGGCCGCGTGCCTCTTGTCGGCGCTGATCCTGCGGGCATCGGCAGCCATGTTGAAGAAAGTGCTGTTCACGTCGATGAAGCAGCTTGCGCTGCCCACGCTGACGGTGTGCACGGTGATTGGCCTGGCGTTTCTGATGAATTACTGCGGGGCAACCGCCACGCTCGGCCTGGCGTTTGCGGCGACCGGGGCCGCGTTTCCGTTCTTCAGCGCGTTGTTGGGCTGGCTTGGTGTTTTTCTCACCGGGAGCGACACATCCGCCAACGTGCTGTTTGGGAATCTTCAGGTGGTGACCGCCAACCGGCTGGGACTGGACCCGGTTCTGATGGCGGCGTCGAACTCGAGTGGCGGAGTGATGGGGAAGATGATCAGCCTGCAGAGCATCGCGGTGGCTGCCGCGGCCACCGCGATGCCCTCTTCGGACGAAGCGAAGTTATTTCGCTTCACCTTGAAACACAGCGTGTTTCTCGCCAGCGTTATAGGACTGGTGGTGCTGATCTATGCGTACGCGCACCCATAGGTCCCGGACGCGCGCCGCGGCCGGCGCCGCGCATCATGGGTGCGCCCGCGCGCTCGGCGGGGGGTGAAATCAGGCCCAGAGCCATGGCTTGCCGGGCCGCCGGGACTGCCTTGAGCGCCTGTTCAAGATTCGCCAACTGGGTGGCCTGCTGAGGGGTCAGCACAGCGCGGGAAGTTTTCACTAATTCTTCTTGTTTGGCCTTGAGCTGGGTTCTCAACGATTGCAGGTCCCGTAACGCGGCGGCAATCGCCGCGCCGTCGGGATTCTCTGAACGCATGGCCGTTCGAAGGGCCTGTTGCTTTTCCCGCATTTGCGTTCTGAGACTCTCGTTGGATGTGAACGCGTCTTTGCGGATTTGCTTCAACTGATCCACCTGGGCGTCGCTCAGCCCGAGCGTGGCCTTTACACTGTCGAGGTTGCCGCCGGCGGCATCGAGCCCCGGTCCATGCCGGAAACCTCCCGGGCCTTGGGCGAACAGCGCCATAGCCGCGACCATCATTCCAACCATCAGCCGTTTCATGTGTTCTCCACTCCTTACGCCTTCCATGACGAGGGTGACGGTGCTTAAGATTACTCGCGGCCAGTAAAAAAGGACCGGCTTGGCTGGATTACCAGCCTGCTCCCTTTGTCCTGGTCTGGATCCGGCAGACATACATGTCGGCCATGATGTAGAGGGTGGAGCCGTCGCCGCCCCAAGCGCAGTTGGATGTGGCTTCGAAGGTTTCCAGGCGTCCCAGGAGTTTGCCATCGGGCGAGTAGATGTGAATGCCGCCGGGGGCTGTCGCCCAGAGATTGCCGGCGCGATCCACTTTCATCCCGTCGGGCAAGCCTTTGTGCTTGCCGGCGAGGCGGGTGACATCCTGGAACACCTTGCCCGCGCCGATCGTGCCGTCGTCTTTGACCGGATAGGCCATCCAGATGGCGCGTTGCGGGTCGGAATTGGCCACGTAGAGCGTCCTTTCGTCCGGTGAGAAGGC
>JADZCI010000365.1 GCA_020851655.1 Bryobacterales bacterium | reverse complement strand
TTGCGCGTATGAAATGCGAGGCGAAGGCCCTCGAAGGGAGCGCAACGATGCGGACACTCGCGACAGGACGTTTGGCCGTGCTTCTGACAGCCATGAGCGCCACAATCATGACCCGGGCTGCCGATACGGCGCCGGCTCCAACCGGGCTGGCAGCCGAGGTTGAGCAGCTCCGTAGCCAGCTCAAAGCCTTGCAGGTTGAGTTCTTTCGCTTTCAGGCGGACTCCCTGCAACGAACCATCACCGCGCTGGAAACCGAGGCCGCCCGCGCCCAAAACCGGGTGCGGCGCCTCGAGCGGGAGGAGGCGCTCTTGCGAGATGAGATTACGGCTGCCGCGCTCCGGGCCACTCAACCTCAGTCGCCAGCGGAACGCCAGGAAATGGAAACCATCGCCGGCAACCGGGAGATGCGGCCCGGCAGCGATCTCGTCCGTGTCCTGGAGGAAAAGGACGCCCTCGGCCGCCGCGTTGACGAACTGCAAAACCAGGTCCAAACCGAACGCCGCCGGTCACAGGTGGCGCTCAAAGCGCTGGCCCGCCTTCAGCCAGACCTGACCCGGGCACAGTGACGATCGGATCGAAGGAGGAATCACAATGAGAGAGCGGATTGCGCGAAGCTTCTTTCGACTCCTGGCCACTGCCTTCCTGGCCTTGGCCGGAGTCTGTCTGACCGCTGTGGATTCACAAGCCAAGACCATGGTCTGCTACCACCCCGAAGACGATCATGACGGCGACGGTTACGCGCGCTTGGGCGCCCGCACTCACGAGGTGGGCGCCAAAGAAACGCGCTTGAGATGCCCCGGCACATGGATCGACTTCGGTGGCGACTGCGACGACTATAATGCCGCCGTTCATCCTCGCAGGAGCGAAGTCCCCGTAAACAACCAGGACGACAACTGCAATGTCCTGATCGACGAGCCCGAGTACGTGTATGAAACGTCGCTCCTCCAAAACAGTGCGAATACCATACGGATCCACGTTCATCTGAACGATCGCCTCACCCGCGACTTGGCCAAAACCGGCCTGCTTTGGGTGAACGTAAAGTATTTCCGCTTGTACAAGTCGGACGTGACCGGCGCCACCTACATATTGCCGCCCAAGAGTGTCTCCGAAAATGGCAACGACATCATCGTGGAACTCGGGGGATTGGAGCCGGCCACTGTTTACGCCGCTCGCGTTCACCTCTTCCGTTTCCGTCCAGGTACGGTCACGGTCGAGGACATCCAGATTCCGAAAAGGAACATCAATTACGCTTGGGAGGACCCCGTCGGCGACGTGGACATGGTGCGCTTCTACTCGATGACCAGCAGTTCCGATCCCAATCTCCGCCGCCGCTACTTGATGGTGATGAAAGCCCTGCTGGAATACCAAGCCTCCGCCCGCGGCGAAGTGGGCTACGCCGGCAGCATCGCCCGTGACGGGACCCGGTACCAGGCCGAGTTGGACCGCAAGTGGTGCAGCGAGTTCTACGTCTGGAACGCCAGGTCACAAGTCGAAGGAATTGCCGGCATCGACAATTGGGAGGACCTGCGCGAGTTCTTCTCCGGCCATCACGCCCTGTACGGGGCCAGCGGGATTCCCACGGCGCTGCCCGGCGACTATCTCTCGCTCGACAGCGACAACGATGGCGACATCAATCACTCGGCGATGTTTCTCGCTTACGACGGCTCGGGAGCTTCCGCGAAGGTGTGGACCTTGGAAGGCAATCGCAGGAATGCGGTCGATATCCAAACGCGCTCTGGCAACTGGGGCTCGGAGGCAAATCCCACGATGCGCGGGGTAGGCAAGATCAAGTCCGCCATGTGGCGGTAAGCGGGCAGACTGCTGTGGGCCGCAAGCGCAACCCACAGCAGTCCGCCGGAGCATCAATTCGTCACGTATAGACGACCAGCTCAAAGGTCGTATCGTCGATCCGTACGGAGAGCACCTCGGCGGGCGCTCCGTCAAAGATCCAGATTTGGACAATCAGCGTATGGATACCCGGTCCGGCTCGCTTCACCCAGTTTCCCTTGTGGGTGGCATAGCCATCGGCGCTACAGAAGGCTTGGCCGCCATCATAGGGTTCAAGAGGCGTCGCCACTCCACCGGTGATGTCGACAATGCGGATGCGTACGTAATCGTCGCCTCCCCCGTTAAACAGCCGGCATTCGGCCGAATACGCCACGTTAAACAGTTGCGTCGTTCCGCCCGGCACCGTCCAGCTCAGACTCCCTGGAAGGGTAATCCAGCCCGCGGTTTCGCCGAAAACGGTTGCCGTTGTGGTGGTTCTGGCCATCTTGCCGATCGCCTGGCCGCCCCGGTAAAGGAACGTCCCGGCTTGTGGATCTACCGATCCCGCCGCTTCCTGTGCGCCGTCGGGCGGCTCATAGGCTAACAGCGGAGCACCGCTTGTGAATACCAGGAACAGGACCACAAAAGCGAGTGTTCCTCGTTCTCCGAGCACATTCTTCTTAAGTGTCATGGACAAGTTCTCCTCCTGCGCGTTTGGCAGGCGCCCGCCCCGGGTGCGCGCCTCACAATCGACACACCCTACTTGCGCAGTGCGCGACCTGGACGAGCCGATTCGGACCCAGTATTCGAATTAGCAGCCGGCCGGATAGGAGGCAGGGCCGGACCGCCAAACCGCCCTCACATATGGCCCGCTCTGCGCGGTGCATCCTCCGTTCGTGTTCCAACGCTCCGAAAGTTGGATCGCCGCGTATGCGGATTTTCAGTTAGGGCTATCGTACGACTGGTTGCGTCTTTTGTCCAGAGAAATCTGGCGAAATTCCGGCAGTTTCACCGGAGCCGGCTTGCCTACGGCGAGGTGGTCGTTTCGACGTACTTGTCCCGGCACGCTTCAGAGCAAAAGTGCAGCGTGCCGGCGGGCGTTTTCAGCTTCACCGAAATGGCTTCCGAGACAAAGGTGCCGCAGACCGGGTCTTTGCGCAGCACCCCGGCGGTGGGTACGGAGTGGCCCGGATCGTCCCGTACCGCCGGACTCGACGCCCCGCTCAGCCAGTGCGACGCGGCCTTCATCACGATTCCGATCACGGACCGCAGGACCGTGATCGCCAGGATCGCCAGCAGCAAGTACAGGAGTGTACGCAGCATTATGAAAAAAAGGCGCTCCGGCTCCCGGAGCGCCCTTTGACACGTTCCTTCGAAATCTATTTCTTCTTAGACTTTGACTTCGGAGCATCCGGGTTGGTATAGCTCGTCTGCACGCTCCCCGTGATCGCCATCAGAAGTCCTTTCGCGCCTTCGGCAAATTGCCCGTTCGGATCGAGCGCCAGGTACTTTTCCAGCGCTTCCTTCATGCCCGGAGGCGGAATCACCTTGCCGTCGGGCGTCGTCTGCATCTTCCCGCTCAGCGCCGTGGCGTATTGGAATTGCGCCGGAGCATAATCGGGTTGCAGCTCGGTGGCCTTCTTGAAGGCCTCGAGCGCCGCATCCGTCTGGCCCGTGTTGACCAGCACCGCGCCCAAGTTGTAGTAGTATTTTCCCGCGCCCGCCGGATCCAGCTCGGCGGCTTTCTTCAACTCCGCTTCGGCTTCCGGAATCTTCTTCGCATTGGCCAGAGCCAACGCGTAGTTGTTGTGCATTCCAGGATCGTCCGGCTTGATCTCCAGGGCCTTGGTGTAGCTCTCGCCCGCTTTGGCCAGCGCCTGGTCGCGCTCGGCGCCCGTCTTGGTCTTGGCCAAGCCGACATAGGCCTCAGCCATGTTCGCCCACACCACGTGCTGCTTCGGGTCCATTTCGGCGGCCTTGGTGAAGCCCGCGATGGCGGCATCCCATTGCTTGGCTTGCAGCCCCGTCATACCTTCGTTGAAAGCGTCGTTGAGCGCCTTGTTCTTGGCCATCGCGGCGTGCCGCTCTTTCATCTGCTTTTCGAACGCGGCCCTTTGTTCGGGGGACATTTCCCGCGACTGTTCCTGGGTCAGCGTCCCGGCTTCGGCGGCCTTCGCCATCGCCTGCTGCCTGGCTTTCATCTTTTGCAGGTCGAAATTCACTTCGACGGGGTCGCCCAACGTGGTGCGAACACCGTCCATCATGTCAACGACTTTGCCGCCGACTTCGCAGGACACCTTATAAACGCCAAGAGGCAGGCCGGCGTGGAAATACTCGCCTTTCTTGTTGCTCTTGACCTTGTAGTTTCCCTTGATGTCCTTGCGTTCAATCAAAATCAGGGCGTCTTTCAGCCCCTGGCCATCTTCACCGATGACCTTTCCGGAAATAGCGCCCGTTTGGCCGTAGGCGACGGCGGAAAAGATCAGTCCAGCGAGCGCGATCCCCGCCGCATGGCTGCGCATGCGCGTCATAGAAAGAGACCTCCAACTCTGATTATGGTGTCTACTTCCTCAGCATACTACATTGCCCGGTCCGGTTGAATCCTCTGAGCCTCAATTCCAACGCTCAAAATGCGCGAGCCTTACTTGGACGCCAGCCTCGTCTTGAGCGCCTTCTGAATCTCTTTTGTGACCTTCGAAGGTTTCTTCGAAGCGTCGATCTTGACCAGGTCCGCCCCCGGAAAATACAACTGAATCAGGTCCATCTCACGGTGGTAATCCTTGATCCGCTGTTCCAGCGACGCATCAGCCCGCCCCGCCATTCGCTTTCTCACCGCTCCATCGTCCACGTCCAACTGCACCACGATGGGCATCGGAATGGCGCCTTCTTTCAGCAGTTTCAACAGGTAGTCGCAGTGGTCTTTGGTCGCCGGGTAGCCGTCGAGCAGCAATCCTTTCTGATATCCGCCCTTGGAGAGGTAGGCGCCCAGAATCCGGTTCAATGCCGGATCGCTGCGCGGTTCCATACCGGAAATTTTCGGATTACGGCTGGCGTCCAGCAATGGCTTGTTCTCGCTGATCATCTGCTCAGCCGAGAGCACCGGGATGCCCATGGATTTCGACAGCGCCGCCGCCTGCGTGGACTTGCCGCTTCCCGGAGGCCCGATCAGCAGAATAAACGGCTTCTGAACAAGGGGTTGCGCGCTGAGCGCCGCCGCCAGTATCAGCCCCGCGCCGATGCCCCTCATACTCATCGTCATGCGCCTATTGTCGCAAGATTTTGGAACGACACCCAAGCAACCTCTGGCGCATCCAATACATTTGACCAACCCGCTATAATTCTTAGAAGGCGCTCGTAACGAGAATGGGGAGATCTCTGATTCTGTTAGCCTTACTGGCTACTGTGACGTTGGCCGGCGACATCGGTAAAGCGACCGCCCTCTACCACCGCACCGAGTACGAAGCCGCTCTCGCGCTCCTCAGCCACTCCGCTGAAGCAAAAACGTCTGAAGGGCTGGAACTGGCCGGCCGCTGCGCCTACATGATGGGCGATTTTAAGCGCGCCGCCGGCCTGTTTGAGCAGGCCACGCAGGTTGCGCCGGGTTCGGCCAGCCACTACCTCTGGCTCGGACGCGCGTTGGGCCGGCGCGCCGAAACTTCCAATCCCTTGACAGCGCCCATGCTCGCTTCCAAGGCGCGGCAGGCGTTCGAAAAAGCCGTGGAACTCGATCCCCGCAACCGCGATGCTCTGGACGACCTGTTCAGCTACTACCTGGAAGCTCCGGGTTTCCTGGGCGGCGGTCTGGACAAAGCCAGCCGTCTGGCGGAACGCATCCGCGCGGCCGACCCAATCGCTTACCACCAGGCCATGGCGCGAATCGCGCTTCAGCGCAAAGACTTCGATGTCGCCGAGCGTCAATTGCGCCGCGCCATCGAACTCGCCCCCAAACAGGCCGGACACGTGGTTGACTTGGCGCGGTTCCTGGCCAAAGCCGGCCGCTTCCAGGAAAGCGACAAGACGTTCCGGGTGGCCGAGTCGCTCAGCCCCTCCAACCCGCAAGTCATCTTCGGCCAGGCACAGACCTATGTGGAGACACGGCGCCATCTCGACGACGCCCGGAAACTGCTGGAAAAATATCTGAGCCTCCCGCTGACTCCCGATGATCCGCCCCGTGACCAGGCGCTGGAACTCCTCAAGCAGGTTGGAGGCTGAACGCAGGCGCGAGTTGTACCGATGAATCGCCGCCTCTTCTTCCGCGAAGCGCTCAGCTTTTCGGCCCAAGCGCTGCAAGCCAATCCCGTCCGCACCCTGCTGACCGCCCTCGGCCTCGTGATTGGCAACGCCTCGGTCATCCTGGTGGTGACCATCTCGCTCACCAGCCGCGATCTCATCCTGGACAAGATCCGGGGCATCGGCTCCAACCTCATCACCGCGTACTACGACGCCGGTACGCAGGATGCCACCAAAGCCGCCGCCGATTTCGTCAAACTCTCCGATGTCGAAGCCGTGCGCAAGCAGCTCGGCTCGCGCATCGTGGCCGCCACGGCCGTGCTTTCCAATACGGACCGCCTGATGATCGAAGGGCGGGAGCGCGACGTTACGGTTCTAGGCTCGGACGAGTATTACCATTCGGTCCGCAACCTGGTGCTGCTCGGGGGGCGCTTCCTGCATTCAACCGACGTCGCCCTGCGGCAGAAGGTCGCACTGGTGGACGAGAAGCTTTGCCGCAGCCTCTACGGCGGCCCCCATGCCGCCGTCGGGCAGGTGGTCAAGGTGCACGGATTGCAGTTCACCATCGTCGGCGTGTTTAAGGAGCGCACGCCGACGTTCGGCTTGAGCGAGCTCGGCGATAACGGCGCCATCCTCATTCCCTTCACCGTGCTGGCCTACTTCAATCCGGTCGAGCGCGTCGACCCGATGTATGTCCAGGTGCGAAGCGCGGGCGACGTCCAGGCCGTCAACCAGGCCGTCGCCGGCATCCTCGGCGCCCGCCACCGCGACGGCGCCCGCTACACGGTCAACAACCTCACCGCCATTCTCGACACCGCCAACAGCGTCGCCACCGTGCTCACGCTCGTCCTGATTCTCGTGTCCGCCATCGCCCTCATCATCTCCGGCATCGGCATCATGAACATCATGCTGGTGACCGTGACCGAGCGCACCCGCGAAATCGGCCTCCGGATGTCGCTCGGCGCCTCCCGCCGCGCCGTGCTCATGCAGTTTCTGCTGGAAGCCGTGCTGATCAGCGTCGGCGGAGGCCTGATCGGGATCATTCTCGGTCTCGCCGTTCCGGTCGCCGTCAACACGTTCGTCGACGAAGTCAGGATCCCCATCTCCATCGCTTCGGTAGCCATTGCCTTCGGCGTTTCATTCCTGGTCGGGCTGATCTTCGGCATCCTCCCCGCCAACCGCGCCGCCCGGCTCAATCCCACCGAAGCCCTGCGCTACGAGTGACGTTCTCGCGCACCCATCCGTCAGCGCCACATCCCGCATTTCGTGAGATAATGTCAAGAATCGCCTCTGCGATCGTAATGGGGCCTTCAAACGCGCACAGCCCCTGGGGAGTCGGGTATCCCCGGCCTCAGGGTGAGAGGGGCAGGGACCGGCATGCCCGCAAACTTCATTTGGCCTTGCTGGTGAGCCTGGCAGCCTTCGGTCTTGGCATCATCCTCGACCTGGCGCTCGGTTCAACCACCAAGGAGGTGCCTACCCTCGTCTTCGCCTCTCTGGGCCTGCTGGCGGCGCTCCAGTTCAACCGGCGCGGCCATTGGGCGTGGTCGGCCCGCATTGCCTCGTTGACCATACTCGTCACCGCCGTCCTGCTGGTCGCACAAGCCCGAGATGGTTTCCGCTCCATCGCCATGCTGATCTTCCCGGGCGTGTTTGTCCTCTCGATGCTCTTGTTGGACGGCTATTACTACGCGCTCCTGTCGGGAGCGACGGTAATCCTGGTGACCGCGCTGGGACTGGCCGAAATCCACGGGCTCATCGGCAGCGGTCTGCCAGTGCGCACGCCAACCACCTACCTGACTATCCTGGACGTCGATCTCATTCTGGTGCTGGTGGCCACCTTCGGCGGACTCATCGCCCGTGACGTGCGCAAGAACTCCGCCGAAGTTCGGGCGGCGATGGGGGAACTGGCCGCGGCCAACGGCCAGTTGCAACGCTCCGAAGAGCGCTACCGTTCGCTGATCGACCACGCCGTCGACGGCATTTTCATCACCAGCGACAGCGGCGTCATTCTTGAGGCCAATCGCCAGGCGTGTCAACTCGCCGGACTCCGCCCGGAACAACTCGCCGGCAAAACACTGGCCTCATTCACCGCGCCGGCGCAGGACGGCGACGACGTGTTCCCAATCGAACGCCTGAACCAAGGCGACCCCGTCGTGACAGTGGGCCGGATCCACCGTGCGGACGGCGCCGCCTCCCACGTCGAACTTCACTCGATGAAGATGCCCGAAGGCCGCATCCAATGCTTCTGCCGCGATATTACCGAGAGGCTGGCGTCCGAGCAGCAGGTCGCGCATCTGCAAAAGATGGAGAGCGTTGGCAGACTGGCCGGAGGCGTGGCGCACGATTTCAACAACCTCCTCACCATCATCAACGGATACGCCGACCTCATCTCCACCAGGCTCGCCTCGAGCGATCCCAACCGGGGCGATGTCGAACTCATCAAGAGAGCCGGGCATCGCGCCGCGCACCTGACCCAGCAACTCCTGGCCTTCAGCCGCAAAGAGAAAGGACAGGTCAAGCCCATCGACTTGAACCAGGCCGTTGCCGAGAGCGAGCAAATGATCGGGAGGCTGCTGGGCGGCGACATCGAGATGGCCTCGCACCTCTTCCCCGGGCCGGCGCGCGTTCTCGCCGATCAAGGCGAGCTTCAGCAGGTGCTCGTCAACCTGGCCGTCAACGCCCGCGACGCCATGCCCTCCGGCGGGAAACTCACCCTGGCGACGTCGCTCCTTCACCTGACGCCTCTCGCCCGCGAGTTGCCGCACGGCCTTGAACCCGGCGCCTACTTCGTCGTCTCCATGGCCGACACCGGCACCGGCATGGACCCCGAAACCCGCCGCCGCATTTTCGAGCCGTTCTTCACCACCAAGGAAACCGGCCGCGGAACCGGTTTGGGGCTCTCGATAGCCCACGCCATCATTCACAAACTGGGTGGCTGGATCACCGTGGAGAGTACGCCCGGCCAGGGTTCCGTCTTCAAGATTTATCTGCCGGAACTGCCCGCGTCCAAATCGCCCGGCGCCCCGGCCACAACCGGCGAGGAGCCATCTGCGCGGGGCGCCGAAACCATCCTGCTCGTCGAGGATCAGGAAGAAGTCCGGCTCTTCGCAAAGCGCGTGCTCACAGGCTTGGGCTACCAGGTCCTGGAGGCCAGTTCCGGCGCCGAGGCGATGTCGCTCCACAACGGCCATTCCGGCGCCATCGACCTGCTGCTCAGCGATATCGCCATGCCCCAGATGAGTGGAAGACAGCTCGCCGGCCTGTTGGCGCGCATCCGTCCGGAAATTCGCGTCCTGCTGATGTCTGGTTACGCCGGCCTGCCCGCCGGGACCGATTCCACTGACCGCTACGAGTTCATCCAAAAGCCCTTCAGTCCGGCCGAGTTGGCCCGCAAGGTGCGCGCCGTGCTCGCGGCGGGACCAGCCGCCAGCGGACGCCAGTTGCCCGCTTAGCTTCCCGCGCTGTCCGGAACCGGACAGCGCGCCCGCCGAACGAACACCGCCCGCTTCCTCTGGCCGGTTTCAAGAGCCCCCGTTTCACCGAGATACGCTTTGGGCCGCGGCGTGCCACCTGGTCTTGCTGAGATGACTGGCCTCCGCCTCGCGGTTCGCTCCCTGACGAAGACCCCGGTTCTGAGCCTGGTGGTCATCCTTTCTTTGGCCCTTGGCATCGGGGCCAACACCGCGATCTTCTCTTTGATGCACCAAGTCTTGATTCGCAGCCTGCCGGTCCCGAACGCGCCGCAACTGGCGCTGCTCACCTCTCCGGATGACTTGAAAGCGGGCCGCAACAGCACCGACAACTCCGGCGACATGGACATGATTTTCAGCTACCCCATGTTCCGCGAACTGGAGAAACGCAACCCCGGTCTGGCCGCACACCGCCTGCTGAGCGCGAATCTTTCGTTTCAGGGCAAAACGCAGAGCGGGTCCGTGAGCGCCGTCTCGGGCGGGTACTTCTCCGCGCTGGGAGTCGAGCCCCTCATGGGCCGGGCGCTCAGCGTTGAAGACGACCAGCGCAAGCAGCCCAGCGCCATGCTCTCATTCGGTTACTGGCAGGACAAACTCGCCGCCCGAAGCGACATCCTCAACCAGGCCTTGCGCGTCAACGGGCAGGTGTTCACCATCGTTGGCGTCACGCCGCCCCGGTTCACGGGCATGACCCTGGGCGACACCCCGGATGTTTACGTCCCGGTTTCCTTCAAGCCCGTTCTCACCCCCGGCTGGGACGGCACAGGCAAATGGGACGACTACTGGCTTTATCTGTTCGTTCACCGGCAGCCCGGCATGTCGCTGAAGCAGACCCAGGACGCCATCAATTCCGCCTATTCCACGTTGATCGGGACGCAATCCCGCACCATCAAAGGCCGCGACGAGGCGTACGTAAAGCGGGTGGCCGAATCACGGGTGACGCTCGTCGAAGGCGCCATGGGCAACAGCGGTTTCCGCGACTCGTTCCGGACTCCGGCTTATATCCTGCTCGCCTGCACCGTCCTGGTTTTATTGATTGCCGCCGCCAACGCCGCCAACCTGCTGCTGGCGCGGGCCGCTCAGCGCGCCAAAGAAATCGCAATCCGCACCGCGCTCGGCGCCGGGCGCGCGCGCATCCTGGCCCAACTGCTGCTCGAAGCCCTGCTGCTGGCCGGCGCGGCCTGTGTGTCCGGCCTGATCCTGGCCTCCTGGTCGCTCGACATGTTTATCAACAACCTGGCCGGGGCCGAAGGCCGGGTCTACTTTCTGGCGCCCCGGCTGGAGTGGCCCGTGCTGCTGTTCGGCATGGGCGTAACGCTCGTCACCGGCTTGCTTTTCGGGCTGTATCCGGCGCTGGCCGCTACGCGCGGCGCCGAGTTCTCGACGCTCAAGCAGGAATCCGCCAGCGTCTCGGCCGGACGCGGCGGCGTGCGCGTTCGCAAAGCCCTCGTCACCGCGCAGGTCGCCATCTCGCTCCTGCTGCTCATCCCCATGGGTCTGTTTCTCCGCAGCCTGGTCAACCTTTCCACCGTCGATCTCGGCCTCAAGCAGGAAAACGTCGTGACGTTCGGCATCTCGCCCGATCTCAATGGCTACACACCCGAACGCGCCCGCCAGTTGTTTATCCGCGCCGAAGACCAGCTTGCCGCCATCCCCGGAGTGCTCAACACCACGGCCGCCACCGTCCCGCTCATCGCGGGCAGTAATTGGGGCAACAGTATCTGGGTGGAGGGCTTCAGCCGCGCACCCGATCAAACCACCCACTCCATGTTCAACGCAGTGGGCCCGGGGTTCTTCTCCAAGATGGGTGTCCCTCTGGTGCGGGGGCGCGAGTTCGGGGAACAGGACACGGCCGCTTCCCCCAGGGTTGCCGTCGTCAACGAGACGTTTGCCCGGCACTTCTTCGGCGGCGGCGATCCGGTCGGCAAACACTTCGACTTGTCCGGCGAAAAGACCCTGGGCATCCAGATCGTCGGCGTGGTCAAGGACACAAAGTATTCCAGCGTCCGCCAAACCGCGCCGCGCGTCTATTACATCCCCTACCGCCAGTCGAAAGACACGGGCGCCATTCAAATGTACGTGCGCACCGGCCTGGCGCCGGAACTCGTGGTCCCGCAGATCCGGCGCGTCATGCGGGAACTGGATCCCGACCTGCCCCTCGAAAGCCTGCGCACGCTGCGGGAACAGGTGCGCCGCAACATCCGCAACGACCGGCTCGTCCTGCAACTCGCCAGCGCGTTCGCCATCCTGGCCACCTTCATGGCCATGCTGGGGCTCTATGGCGTGATGGCCTATGGCGTCGCCTGCCGTAAACGCGAGATCGGAATCCGCATCGCCATGGGCGCGGACAGGCGCTCCATCCGGGGCCTCATCTTTCGCGAAGCCGGCCTGATTCTCGCCGCTGGAATGCTGGTGGGCGTTCCGGCCGCCCTCGCCGTCGCCCAGTTCACCCAGAGCCAGTTGTTCGGCGTGCGGGCGTTCGACCCGCTCGTCGTCGCCGCCGCGGTCTGCGCGCTGGCCCTGACCACTTCCATTGCCGGCTACCTGCCCGCGCGCCGCGCCAGCCAGGTCAACCCGATCGAGGCCCTCCGCTACGAGTAGTCCGCCCCGTTTCCATCCGCGTTCAGGCAGACTAGGACAGTGATGTCCAGGCACCCCGGTCTATGCCTCGCGTTGGCATTCAGTCTGGCCGCGGCATCTCAGACCCTCGCGCCGGAGGAAATGTCGCGCCGCGCCAAAGACCTCATGGCGGCGGGGCGCTACGGTGCCGCGGTCCCCTATTACGAAGCCCTGGTCAAAGCGCTGCCGGCCAATCCCGGCCTGCGCCTCAACCTCGCCATGGCGTTGCATCTCTCCGGTCAGGACGCCAGGGCGATTCCGGAATTCGAACGCGTCCTCAAGCAGCAGCCCAACGCATTGCCCGCATTAATGCTCTCGGGCGCTTCCTACCTGCGCACCGGGCAGCCCGCAAAAGCCGTGCCGAACCTGGAAAAAGCGCTGCGGCTGGCGCCCGCGGACCTGGAAGGCCGCGCCATGCTCGCCGACGCCCTGCTCATGCTGGACCGGTATCAAGCCGCCATTCCGCATCTGCGCAAACTGGCGGCGGCAAACCCCGATAATCCCCGCGCATGGTATGGCCTGGGACGCTGCTACGAGGCCGTCTCGCAACAAGCCTTTGAGGAATTGGAGAAGCAGGCGCAAGGTTCTCCCTGGTGGCTCCTGCTCGCCGCCGAAGCGCGCCTCAAAGCCGGCCGCAACACCGCCGCCTTCGCGCTCTACCGCGCCGCTCTCGACCAGGACCCGCGCTTTCGAGGCGCCCATGCCGGATTGGCCGAGGTCTACCGCAAGACCAACCACCCCGACTGGGCCTCCACCGAAGACGAGCTGGAGAAAAAACTCCCGCCGCTTGCGTGCGCCACCGTCACCATGGCCTGCCAGTACAGCCAGAGTCGTTTTGAACAGGCGTTGGCCACGGCCCTGCGCCTCAAGACCCCAGAGGCGCTGTTCTGGCGGTCCCGCGCCGCCAATCAACTCGCCCTCGAAGCCTTCTCGAAGCTCGCCCAACTGCCGCCCTCGGTCGAATCGCACCAGGTGATGGCCGAACTCTACCGCAACCAGGGACGCCACACCGACGCGATGAATGAGTGGAAAGCCGCGCTCGCCCTGGCGCCCGACGACCTCCACCTCAAAGAGGAGTTGGTTACATCCATATATATGAACCGCGACTACGCCCAATCGGCTGAAATGGCCCGAGCCCTGTTGGCCGAAGACCCGCAATCCCCCGAACTGCACTTCATCCTGGGCGATTCCCTGGCCGGGCTCCAGCAACTGGAGCAAGCTGTCGCCCCCTTGGAAACCGCCGTCAAACTGCGCGCGGGGTATTTGTCGGCGAATGCCGTACTTGGCCGGGTCCTCGTTCAGTTGGGGCGTCCGGCGGCCGCGATACCCCACCTCAAAGCCGCACTCCCAGCCGATACCGACGGCAGCCTCCATTTCCAACTGGGCCGGGCCTACCAGTCCTCCGGCCAGCCAGCACAGGCCGCCGAAGTCATGAAGGCCTACCGGGCGTTACGGAATTCACAGGAACCCCCGGGGGATATCGAGATTACCCCGCCTCGCTGACAGCAGCAGTCCATCCCCCCGTTGACATCGTTCAATTAGTTCACCTATAGTAGATTCATCCAAATTGCTTCAAGGCGATTGTTTTGAGTGAAGTTGACTCGAAGGAAAAAGGGCAGTCCCGGTGTGGGATTCAGCTTGCACGCTCGCCCCGCCTCCTCGAGTTCCACATTTCGTTAACGCATATCAAGGGGTAGCGAATGAGTAAATTGAGGATAGTCACGCTAGCCATTCTGGCTTGCGCTTTCATCACTGGGGCCAGATCCGCATGGGCCCAGACACTCTACGGGTCGGTCGTCGGACAGATCGTGGATCCCACCGGAGCCGCGATTGCCCAGGCTGGTGTCGTACTGACGAACAAAAATACCGGTCAAGTTTATGAGGTCAAGGCCGACGAGACCGGAGCGTTCGTCATCGCCAACGTCCTTCCGGGCGATTACGATCTCAAGGTTACGGCCACCGGGTTTAAGACTCAAACCCGGACCGACATACGCGTGTCGGCGGGCGCCATCACCCGCGCCGACTCCCGCATGGAAATCGGCGCCCTGTCCGAACAGGTCACGGTCGAAGCCACAGCCGCCGTGCTCCAGACGGACAAGTCCGATACACACACCGAGTTAAACGCCAAACAGGTTTCCACTCTCCCGCTGCCGGGTTACCGGAACTACCAGACCCTGATCAATCTGGTTCCAGGCGCGACTCCCGCGGCGTTTCAGAATTCGGTCACCGATACGCCGGGCCGCTCGCTGACGACCAACATCAACGGCACCAACCGCAACAACAACGTCACCCGCATCGACGGCGCCGCCAGCGTCAACCTGTGGCTCCCGCACCACACCGGCTATGTCATGCCGGCCGAGATGGTCGACACAGTCAACGTCACCACGGCGGCGGGCGATTCCGACCAGGGAATGGCCGGCGGAGCGGCAGTCACCGTGTTGACCAAGTCGGGCACCAACCAACTGCATGGCAGCCTGTTTGAGTACCACGACAACCAGCACTTCAAGGCGTTCAATTACTTTGCCAAGGCCAACCCGCGCGCCGATGGCACGGCCACTCCCAAGCCCCTAAGAATTTACAACAACTACGGCGGCACGATCGGCGGGCCGATTGTAAAGAACAAGCTGTTCTACTTCTTCAGCTTCGATGGCACCCGCCAGCGCGATGGCGCGGTCGGCACATATTCAGTCCCGACGCAGGCCATGCGCAACGGCGATTTCAGCGGCTTCTCCACAACCATCTACGATCCCCTGACCGGCGACATCGATGGCCGTGGCCGCACGCCCTTTTCCGGCAACAAGATCCCAACCAACCGCATGAGCCAGCCGGCCCTCAAGATTCAGAGCTACTATCCGCTGCCCAACCTGAGCGGTACGCTCGCCAACTACTTTGCCTCCGGGGTGCCGGCCTTCAACCGCGACTATTACGACACCAAAATCAACTACAACATCAACGACAAGGCGCAGGTCTTCGGCCACTACGGCATCATGAAAGCCCTGGTGGTGGGCAAAGGCATCTTCGGCGACGGCGTCGGCCCCTCACCGGGCGCCGATCCTGGAACCGGTGACACCAAAGTCCAAAACATGTCCGCCGGCACCAACATCGTGCTCACGCCGACCTTGCTGTTCGACGGCGTGATCGGATATCAGCGCCAGGACCAGACCGTGAAGGGCGTCGACTTCGGAAAGGATTTCTCGGCCACACTCGGCATTCCTGGAATCGGCGGTCCCGACCCGCGCGAGCAAGGGTTCCCCAACGTCTCGATCAACGGGTACAACGGCTTCGGCGTTCCCGGCTGGATGCCGCTCACGCGTATTGAGGAGAACTATACCCTCAGCGCCAACATGACCTGGACCCGCGGCAAGCACGTGTTCCGCTTCGGCTTCAACGGCGTCAACTACCGTATGACCCACTGGCAGCCGGAACTGGGCGCCGGTCCCCGCGGCGCGATTGACTTCAACGGCAGCACCACCGCGTTGAACGGAGGAGCGGGCTTCAACAACTTCAACGGATACGCTTCCTTCCTGCTGGGTCACTCCAACCAGATGCAGAAGAGCCTCCAGTACATCCTGATGACTCCGCGCGAATTCCAGTTCAGTTGGTATGGCCAGGACCGCTGGCAGGTTAGCCGCAACCTGACGGTCACACTGGGCTTGCGCTATGAGTTGTACCCGCTGATGACCCGCGCCTCCGGCAAAGGTATCGAGCGCCTCGATCCGGAAACCAACCTTGTTTACCTCGGCGGGCGCGGCAACGTTCCCAAGGGCGTCGGCGTAACCGTCAGCCACAAGCTCTTCGCTCCGACCCTCGGTATCGCCTACCGCATCGACGACAAGACCGTGTTGCGGACCGGCTACGGCTGGAACTATGACCCGCTGCCGTTCTCGCGTCCGTTGCGCGGCTTCTATCCGCTGACTGTCAACTTCGCTTTCAACCAGATCAACGGCTATGCCACGTCCCGCACGCTCGAACAAGGCATTCCGCCGGTGTTCGGCCCCGACCTCTCCACCGGTATCGTCTCGCTGCCGGCGGTCGCCGACATGCGCAGCCCCTATCTCGGCGAACTGCACCGCGGCTACACGCAGTCGTGGAACTTCACCCTCGAGCGGAGGCTCCCCGCTGAGATCATCACCAGCCTGGCCTATGTCGGCACACAGTCCGTGCACCTGTTGGCGGACCGCGACATCAACGCCGGCTCGCCGGGTGGCGGCGCCGCCAGCCGCCCGTATTTCTCACGCTTCGGCCGCAACCTGGCTACCCTCATGTGGGACGGCTACCTGAGCAGTAACTACCACTCGCTCCAGATGAGCGTGCGCAAGTCCTACCGCAATGGCTTGATGCTTCAGGGCGCCTACACCTGGTCCAAGGCCATCAACATGACCGACGATGACGGCTGGGCTGGCGTCGGCTGGAACTGGGGACCCGTGTTCCACCGCAACCGCGCCGCCGCCGGCTACGACCGCACCCAGATGCTCCAGATGGGTTGGGTTTACGAACTGCCCATGGGCAAAGGCAAGAAGTACCTCAGTAGCGGCGTTGCCTCCTATATCGTGGGCGGCTGGTCGGTCAACGGCATCATGTCTTGCATTTCCGGCACGCCGTTCACGGTCAGCTCTCCGGGCGGTTCCCTCAACGCGCCCGGCAACTCGCAGACAGCCGACCAGGTCGGTCCCGCCACCTTCCTGGGCCAGATCGGGAGAGGTTCAAACTACTACGATCCGGCTGCCTTCAAAGCCGTCACCGGGGTCCGGTTCGGCTCAACCGGCCGCAACATCCTCAGACAGCCCGGCGTCTGGAATACGGACCTCACCATCAACAAGAACTTCAAGTTCGGCGAGCGGATCAGCACCGATTTCCGCGCTGAGTTCTATAACTTCCCGAATACGTCCCACTTCGGCGGCGTCGCCAGCGGCGACGTCACCAGCGGTAACTTCATGAGAATCCTCAGCTCTTACGGAGAACGACAGATCCGCTTCGGACTCCGCTTCGCCTTCTAACGGCGGTTTCACACTCACAACCCGGCGAAAGGCCCGCTCGCACAGAGCGGGCCTTTTCCTTTGACAAGCCTCACAATGAGGGCCTCAACTCTTAAAGTATGATTGACTTCCGGGAAATTACAGCCACAGAATAGGGGTACGAGGTTAGTTAAGCCCAATGCATAGAAAGAGATTATTTTGTCTGATTAGTCTCGTGATCCTGGCGTGTTTCACCGCCGGAGCACAAACCATCACGGGAAGTATCACGGGAACCGTAACCGACTCCAGCGGCGCTATCGCCCCCAAAGTCAAAGTCACGGCAACCAACATCGCCACCAGCGTGAGCACCACGGGGGAAACCAATTCCTCCGGTGTCTACAACCTGCTCTTCCTGCCCATCGGTAACTACACGGTCACCGCGGAACTCCAGGGCTTCAAGAAGACCGTTCTCGGACCGTTCGCGCTCGAAGGCAACCAAACCGCCCGCGTGGACATTACCATGCAGGTTGGCCAGGTCACCGAATCGGTGGAAGTCACCGACGTGGCGCCCATCATGCAAACCGAAACCACGCAGACCGGCGACACCATTTCCTCCGAAAAGCTGACGTCCCTGCCGCTGAAGGGCCGCAACTTCGTGTCCCTGACGCTGCTGATTCCGGGCGCGGTTTCCACCAACCCGGACAACATGAACAACCGTCTGGGCTCCCGTCCCTTCGTCAACGGCAACCGCGAGCAGACCAATAATTTCATGCTCGACGGCGTCGACGTCAACGACTCCATCGACAACCGCGTCGGCTATTCGCCCAACGTGGATGCGCTCGAAGAAGTCAAAGTGCTGACCGGTAACGCCGCCGCCGACTTCGGCAATGCCGGAGGCGCCGCGGTCATGATGTCCATGAAGAGCGGCACCAACCAGTTCCACGGCAACATCTTCGAGTTCCTGCGCAACGACAAGTTGGACGCCAACGGCTTCATCCGCAACCGCAACTTGTCAACGGCCAAGAAACTCGGTTACAAGCGTAATATCTTCGGCGGAACCTTCGGCGGCCCGATCAAGCGTGACAAGGCCTTCTTCTTTGTCGACTACGAAGGCACCGAACAGCGCACCGGTGGTCCGGCGAGCGCCAGCGTGGCCCCCCAGGCGTGGCGCAACGGCGACCTCAGCCAGTTCCCCAACAACATCATCGATCCCACAACCGGCCAGCCCTTCCCCGGCAAACAGATCCCTGTCGCCAGAATCGTCAATCCGGTTGCCAAGAAGCTTTTCTCCAGCCCTGATCTGTACCCGCTGCCAAACCAGCCCGGCGCGGGCGCCCTCGGCGTCGGCGGCAACTTCGGCGCGGGCACGGCCAGCACTCTGAAAAACCACCAGGGCGACGCCAAAGTGGACTATCGCTTCACCGACAAGGACAGCCTCTCGGCCCGCTTCTCCATGGGCAGCTACGAGACTTTCGGCAGCCTTCAGCCGCTTCCCATCCAAATGCAGTCTGGTCAGGAGGGTCCCACCAAGTCCTTCGTCATTAACTGGATTCGTACGGTCTCGCCGGCCATCGTCAACGAGGCGCGCGCCGCCTATTCCCGCGTCATCATCAACGACACCGTCCTCGACTGGTCCGGCAAGCTCGGCGCGGACGGCAACGCCGCTTTTGGAATCCCCGGCGGCCAGCCGATTCCCGGTCTGTCGAGTGTGAACCTCGGCAGCGGTCTCACCTCCGCCGGAAGCGGCGCCTCCATCAGCAATACCGCCGACAACAAGTTCATCTACTACGACAACCTGACGTGGCAGAAGGGACGGCACCTGATCAAGATGGGCGCCCAGCTCACCCGCTATCAGCAGAACCGCTTCTACGCGGGCAACAACGGCGCTCTGGGCACCTTCACCTACGCGGCCAATTACACCGGTCTGGATTACTCAGACTTTCTGCTCGACCAGCTCACCGGCAAGGGACGCGGCTCGGCTACCGGCACCTGGGGCCACCGCTCCTGGCGCACGGCGATCTTCGCCCAGGATGACTGGAAACTGACTCCGACTTTCACCATCAATCTCGGCTTGCGCTGGGAGTACATGCAGCCGCTTTATGAAGTCGCCGACCGCCAGGTCAACATCGACACCTTCACCGGCAAACTGATGTACGCGGGCCAAAACGGCAACAGCCGCGCCGTCTACAACGGGTATTGGAAACAGTTCATGCCCCGTATCGGCTTCGCCTGGACGCCCAGCATGTTCCACAACAAGCTGGTCGCGCGCGCGGGCTATGCCTACATGAGCTTTATGGAAGGAACCGGCGCCAACCTCCGCCTCACCCTCAATCCGCCGTACTTCGTCGAGACCAACTTCACCTACGACGTGCGCTCGCCTGGTTCCATCACCAAGGGCTTCTCCGACGTGGTCACGCAAGACATCCGCCTGGACATGCCGCGTCCCCCATCGGCCGGCAACAATCCGCAGTTGCAGGGCCGCGCCTGGGACCAGAACCTCCGCCCGCAAACGACGTCCCAAATCAACGTGTCTCTCGAATACCAGTTCGACAAGGCCACCTCGCTTTCCGCCGCCTACGTCGGGCAAAAGGGCACTCACCTGGTGGCGCCCCACGAAGCCAATCAGCCGCTCGCCGGAACCGGGCCTTTCTCCACCTGGACCCCGCTCAACCTCCGCCGCCCGCTCATCAACGTGCTGCCCAACGTCAACAACATCGCTCTGACCGAAGCCTCGGCCACCATGGACTACCATTCGCTGCAAACCACGGCGCGGCGCCGCTTCAGCGCCGGTCTGGAGTTCCTGGCGGCTTACACCTTCGGCAAGACGCTGACCGACAACCTGGGCTACTATGGCGGCGGCTTCACCGCCGGCGAGGGAGCCTACTGGCAGAACGCTTATGACCGCCGCGGCAATCGTGGTCCGGCTTTCTTTGACGTGACTCACAACTTCACAATCGGCGGCTTGTGGGACATCCCCTTCGGCCAGGGCAAGAAGTTCGGTTCCTCCTCCAGCAAGGCCGTCAACCTCATCCTGGGCGGCTGGAACGTCAACTACTTCGTCATGGCTCGCACGGGATTCCCCATCACCATCACGGCGACTGACCGTACCGGCCAGGCCGTGCGCGGCAACGTTCGCGCCAACCGGTATGGCAAGCTTACGCCCAACGCTTCCCTGGTCAGCATCGACAACTACTACGGCCTGCCGGCCGACACCGCGGCGCGCACGGCGTACTTCTGCGCCGCTGGCGTCAACAACGGCGCCTGCCCCTACGGCCAGCCGGCCGACGGGAACTTTGGCAGCTCCGGTATCGGCACTGAACGCGGACCCAGCTTCTTCTCGACGGACCTCTCCATCGGCAAGAAGTTCAACATCACGGAGCGGCAATACCTCGACTTCCGCACCGAGTTCTTCAACGCCTTCAATCACGTGAGTTGGGGCGCCCCGGGCCGCAGCATCGCCAATCCGGCCAGCTTCGGCGCCATCACCAGCCAGGTTCAGGCGCCACGCAACATCCAGTTCGGTCTGAAGTATTACTTCTAACGCGAACCCTTCCGTCAAACCTCACAGGGCGGCCTCCGGGCCGCCCTTTTTCAGTGCCGGAAGTGCCGCACTCCGGTAAACACCATCGCCAGGCCCAGCCGGTCCGCCGTGGCGATCACCTCCGGGTCCCGGACCGAACCGCCCGGCTGAATCACCGCCGTGATTCCGCGCCGGGCCGCTTCCTCCACCCCGTCCGGAAACGGAAAGAACGCATCCGAGGCGAGCACCGAGCCTTCAATAGGCAGCATGGCCTTGGCGGCCCCAAACTTCACCGAGTCCACTCGGCTCATCTGCCCCGCCCCGGCGCTGATCAACTGCCCGTCCCGCGCATACACAATCGCGTTGGACTTGACGTGCTTGACCACCCGCCAGCCGAACGCCAGCGCCTTCCATTCCTTCTCGTCCGGCGCCCGCTTGGTCTTGACTGCCGCCGTGGCGCGGTCGAACGAGGCGTTGTCGGGCGTCTGCGCCAGCACCCCGCCGCTGATGGATTTCAACATCAGCGCCGGCGCCCGCTCGGCCTTCACCTCCACCAGCCGCAGGTTCTTTTTGGCGGCCAGCACCCGCAAGGCGCCCGGCGAGAACGATGGCGCGGCAATCGCCTCGACAAACAGCTTTCCCGCTTCCGCCGCGGTCTCCTCGTCCAGTTCGCGGTTAAACGCCAGCACGCCGCCGAACGCCGAAATCGTGTCGGCCTCGTACGCCTTGCGGTAGCTCTCAACCAGCGTTGCCTGCTCGGCGCAGCCGCACGGGTTGGTGTGTTTGATGATCGCCGCCGCCGGCCCGGCAAACTCCCGCACCAACTGCCACGCCGCATCGAGGTCCACCAGGTTGTTGAACGACAGCTCCTTGCCATGCAGTTGCCTGCCGCCCGCCACGCCGGCGTCCCCGTCCGCATACAACGCCGCCGCCTGGTGCGGGTTCTCGCCGTAGCGCAGCTCCTGTCTCCGTTTCAGATGCACGTTCAGGACCGGCGGGCAGGCTGATTCCGCCGCGCCCACGCCCGCCAGCCGCTCCGTGATCGCCGCGTCGTAACGGGCTGTCAGCGCGAACGCCTCCTTCGCCAGCGACCAATGCGTTTCCTTGCTCAATCCGCCCCCGTTGGCCCGCAACTCCGCCAGCAGCGGCTCGTATCGCGCCGGCGACGTCACCACCGCGACATCCTGGTAGTTCTTCGCCGCCGCGCGGATCATCGTGGGACCGCCGATATCGATGTTCTCGATCAGCTCGTCTAGCGGTGCGTCCGCGCGCGCGGCCACCGCGGCGAAATCATACAGGTTGACCACCACCATGTCAATCGGCGCGATATCGTGCCCGGCCAGCGCCGCCATGTGATCCGCCTTCGAACGCTGGGCCAGGATGCCCGCCGCCACCCGCGGGTGAATGGTCTTCACGCGCCCGTCCAGCATCTCCGGAAAGCCCGTCACCTGGCTCACATCCTCCACCGCCAGCCCGCTTTCGCGCAGCAGTTTCGCCGTGCCGCCCGTCGAAATCAGTCCGGCGCCCAGCGCCGCCAGCCCGGAGGCGAACTCGGCGAGTCCGGTCTTGTCCGTGACGCTCAACAACACCCTTCGAATGGACGGCATAACCCACCATTTTCCCATGCGGCCAGCCGCTGCTACGATGGAATTCCAGTGGCACACAAAGTAACTCTCCTCCCCGGCGACGGCATCGGTCCCGAAGTCGCCGAAGCAACAGTTCAGGTCCTGGAAGGCACGGGCGTCGCCATCGAGTGGGACCGCGTCGAACTCAGCGCGGGCGTCATCGAAAAAAGCGGCAACAGCCTGCCCCCGCAAGTGGTCGAATCCCTGGAGCGCACAGGCGTCGGATTGAAAGGCCCGGTGACCACCCCCATCGGCGGAGGGTTCCAGAGCGTCAACGTCGCGCTCCGCAAACGCCTCGACCTCTTCGCCAACGT
>JADZCI010000364.1 GCA_020851655.1 Bryobacterales bacterium | reverse complement strand
GTGAGAGCGCTGGGTGGAGCGCCATAGTCCCAAACCGTGTCATCCACGGACCACCCATCGGCGTAGCGGGGACCCGCATAGAGCGATTCGTCGCCCGCGACGTCGCCAACCACCGTGATCCCCGACTCCCGGATTTGATCGGCCAGGTCTTCGATCCCCTCCTCCACGCTCAACGTGGGGTCTCCACCGCCTGCGAGCGTCAGCCTTCGCGAAGCGCGGTCGAAGAACACACGCGTTTCAAAATGGTATGCGGGTCCCAGCCGCGTCAACGCCAGCGCGGTGGTAAAAAGCTTGGTGGTAGAGGCGGGGATGAACGGAACGCTCTCGTTGCGCGAGTAGAGCGTGGTTTCATTGGCCAAGTCGTAGACCAGCACGCCCCAGGACATGGACCGTGCCTGGGGACCGGCGAGAATACCGTCAATCGCCTCCGCCAGCCGGGTTTGCGGCGGTTCGGCGAATGCGGCCGGGGCGAGCAGGATGAGGGCGAATACGATTCTCACGCGTCTGAGACACCGGTGAGCCGGGCGTCCAACTGGATCAGGAACAGCAGGATCAGAACCATGATCGTACCAACAAGAGGCACGCCCATGACGACCCCCACTCCCACACTGGCCGCAAACACCCCCAAGCTGGCCGGCGCCAGCAGGCCGCCAGTGACCGCCAGCGAAAAGATGCCGTTGAAAAAGCCGGGATGAAAGCCCGGAAAGCGCTTGCCGATGCGCTCGGCCGCTAGGGGAAAAATGACCGAAAAGCCGCCGCCGGTCAAAAGAACTCCGGTCACCGCCCCAAAAAGATTGTTGGTGGAAAACAGAATCAGGCAACCCAACAGCGGCGCCACCGCCGCGCTGCCCAACAATCGCGTGTGGCTAACACGCGGCAGGGCCCATTGCGCCAGCACACGCCCCACGAGCAGCGAGAGCCAGTACACCGACAGCAGAACGAGCGCGGTTCCCGGACTCATGCCGAGTCGCAAGACCAGAAAGATCGGCAACCACCCGGCAATCGCCCACTCATTCCCGAATTGGAAGAACAGGAACAAGGCCATCAGGATCGCCGATGGCGAGCGGAATTGACTCCAAATCCCGGACCAGGTGAGACCGGAAAGAAACACGGCGGAGGGAAACGACGAACGGTAGTAAAGGAGCGCCGCGAACCCGGGAATCAGCGAAAGCAGGATCAGGATGCTTTGGACGCTATAGATGAAGAACGTGCCTGCCAGAAAGAGAGCCGATACCAGGCAACCTAGCCCCCAGAGCGCCCCGGCAATATTAAGCGTGGCGGCGGGGTCCAACTCATAAGCCGCCGTCATGGCGTTGAAAGAAGTCGCGTTCAGGATTCCCGCCGAAACGCCGATGCCGGCCAGTCCAAGCAGTCTCCACGCGAAGAATGCCGGCGGTGACACTAAGGCGAGAAAGAGAAGGGAGACGCACGCCAGGCTGCTGCCGAGAATAACTCCGAAGCGAATCCCGCGCCGGGGAATCAGCCGGTGAGCGAGGTAGAGAGCCGCCAACAAGCCAATGTTCTGAAACAGAAAGTAGGCCGCGATGATGAGGAAGTCCGGCTCGATGTGATGGCGCCACGCCGGGAGCAAGGCACCCAGCAAGGACATGAGCAATCCGGACAGGAAAAACCCAATCAAGCCTTTCCTGGCAATGGACTGCTCCAACACGCAAAGTATTGTACCGCGCACCGGATCCCGGAATCAGAAGACCGAATGACACGGTATTTCGGATTTCGGGATAACTATGCAAGCAGGGGCCGTATTATCAG
This sequence comes from Bryobacterales bacterium, assembly GCA_020851655.1. Taxonomy (GTDB): domain Bacteria; phylum Acidobacteriota; class Terriglobia; order Bryobacterales; family Bryobacteraceae; genus JADZCI01. The sequence goes on along the minus strand of JADZCI010000364.1, from coordinate 6,001 downwards.
AGGCTTACAGATGGCCTTGCAATTGCACTCGATTTGACCGGGTGGTTTGGGTTGTCTCCGCCTTGGTGCGGACTTGCCTTCTTTTCAATTGACTGGCCCCGGTTCTCGGGGCCTTGTTTTTCGATAGGCTCGAAACCCAGCTACCTTCTGTAGCTGTGTTTGACGATCCCTACCATTAATTGTAGGTCAATACCAAATTCTTCTTGACAGACTTCCATTCTCTGTTTAGTATTAGGGCATCACTGAGAAAGGAGGTGGTCCAGAAAACATGAGTTCTGGTAGTTACATCACGCGCGAGGTGGCCGATTGCTAAAGCTGCCGTGCTCTTTGGTTGTGGGCCGTTCCTTCAGTGACGGGTCCGCAGCGTAATTAGCGACGGCTGCCGAGCGCGATAGGAAACGCTAAGTTTCTTAGCCAAGGCTACCGAAGGCCTCACCGCCGGGTTCCGGCCGTGGGGCCTTTCGCTTTTTGGCCCTCCACCTGCTATACTCAAAAAAAGCCCCATGAAACCCGGTATTCATCCTGCTTACAACGTTGTGAGTGTCGTCTGCGCTTGTGGCAGCACGTTCCAGACTCGTTCGACTCACAAGGGCGATCTGCGCGTGGAAATCTGTTCAAGTTGCCACCCGTTCTTTACCGGCCGGCAAAAACTGATCGACACCGAAGGGCGCGTCGACCGGTTCCAGAAGAAACTCCAGCGTTCCGCGGATCTGAAGAAGAAGCGGGAAAAACCCGGGACGGTTACCCACTAAGCGGGCTCGCGCGCGGGCAGGCTCCTTATCGTCCGCCCTTGTCGTGAGACCTTTTGCGTTCCCGCTCTTCCCGCATTCTGGCGTATTCGGCCTGCTGGGAGTCGTCGAGGATCCCGTTGATCAGCTTGACCTGATCGTCCTGAATCACCTTCATTTCCGGTCGCGTTCTCTCGCGGAGTTCCCGCATTCGGGCGCCGGTCTGATCCAGGATGGAGCTGAGCTTTTGGACTTGGTCGGTTGAAAGCTTGAGGCGCTCCGTCATCTCAGCGGTATAAGCTTTGCGAAATTCTTCGGGGGTTCTCGGTGGAGCCTTGGCATTGACCGCCGAAACGGTCGCATAGCGGAGACCGAGCGCTCCCGCGCCGACTCCGGCCGCGAACACCAGAGCCAGGTACCCGATCAGAACGTTTCGTTTCATTGAATCATCGGCCCGTCAGGCGCTGGACGGCTCGTTGAGTCCCGCAATGCAATCTCCTGGAACATCAAGTGATCGGGTGCTTGAGCCTCTTCGAGTACCTCGACGTAGGTGTGGGGGTCGAGTCCTGGCCTCGACAAAGGAGAGATCATCAACCCGCCGAGCAGAAGACAAGCCGCGGCGCCCAAGACAGCGAAAGCCTGGGCCCAGCGCCGGAGCGAGACAGAGAGTCCCCGCCTGGCGTCAATCCGCGCCCAAACTTCAGGCATAAAATTGGCGCCGGCCTCCGGAACCTGGCAGGCATCCCGGTAGGCGGCAAAAAGCTCATCGAGCTTTTCGTTGAACTGAGGGGCTTTTCGGTCCATAGTCACCGTCGCTAGGCGTTAGCGCCGTGCTCCTTATCTGTTTTCACCGGTTCGTGCTCCAAGGCGCTCTGCCTCCTGGCAAACGCCTTCAACACTCGTTGGCGCGCCCGAAAGAGCCGCACCTTAATTGCATTTTCTTTCACCTGATAGATGTTTTCAAGGTCGCGGATGGAAAGTCCTTCCACCTCTTTCAACATCAACAACGTTCTATCATCATCCGACACTTCACGCAGAAGGCTCTCCATGAGCTCTCGCGTTTTGGCCCGCTCGTTCGATTCATGGCTCGCATGCGTCCCGGCGCGCGCATCGGCTAGCGTCACCTGTTCGGGAGTCATATCGGCCATTCGCGACTCCTTGCGGCGGCGCTTTTTGCGCAGATAGTCTAGAGCCGCATTGACCGACAGCCGGTACAACCAGGGTTCGAACCCTTCGGGCGCCCGAAGCTGATCGAACGAAAAGTAGAGCCGTACAAACACCTCCTGGGCCACGTCCTCGACATCTTCCGGACGGCCAATCAACCTGGCCACAGTACCCAAAATCCGCCGCCTATAGGCTGTCACGACGCCATTAAACGCCGCTGCATCGCCCGCCTGCGCCCGCCGGATCAGATCCAAGTCAACCAGCATTCAGCCTAGTAGGCCGCGCCACCTGGCCACCGGGTCAAGCCTATTGTGCTCAACAAAAGAGGCGCGCGGGCTCATACACAGGTTACATGATGTCGAGCCAAGGATTTCGTCCCACCTTCGCCCTCATGATAAAATTGGCTTTCGGGCTGATTTTTCATGAATTTACTGGAGGGGCTGAACCCTCAACAGCGGGAAGCTGTCGTGCACGGCGAGGGACCGCTCCTGATCCTGGCGGGTGCCGGCAGTGGAAAAACCAAGGTCATCACCCACCGGATTGGCTATCTCATCCAGCAGCGGAGAGTCTACGGGCCGTCGATCCTGGCGGTGACGTTCACCAATAAAGCCGCGGGCGAGATGCGGGAGCGCATTTTCCGCATTCTGGAGGGTTCGGACGGCGCCGGGCCCAACGTTTCGACGTTTCACTCCTTTTGCGTCCGGCTGCTGCGCCGGGACGGCGCTCCGCTGGCCAGTTTGCGGCACGGCTTCACCACGCGCTTCAACATTTACGATGACGACGACCAGCTCGTTGTCGTCAAGCAGGCCTACAGGAAACTCGGGCTCGACGACAAGTTCATGCCGTACCGCTCGGCGCTCTCCTACATCAGCCAGGCGAAGAACAAGAAGGAAGGTCCGCAAGACATCTACGCCCGGAGTACCGACCCGAAGACGACGCGCCTGGCGGTGATCTTCGAGAACTACGAAGCCGCGCTGGCGCAGGCCAACGCGCTCGATTTCGACGACCTGCTCTTGCAAGCCACTCGGCTGCTCTCAGCCGACGAAGCGACGCGGGACGCCTGGAACCGGAGACTGGATTACCTGATGATCGACGAGTATCAGGACACCAACCGGCCACAGTACGAACTGATGCGGCTGCTGTCGCGGCGGCACTCCAATGTCTGTGTGGTGGGCGACGAGGACCAGTCGATTTACGGTTGGCGGGGCGCGGACATTCGAAACATCCTCGATTTTGAGAAGGACTACCCGGGCGCCACCGTGATTCGCCTGGAACAGAACTACCGCTCGACGAAGAATATCCTCGCCGCCGCCAGCGCCGTGGTCGCAAACAACAAAGAGCGCAAGGGCAAGTGGCTCTGGACGGATTCCCACGAAGGCTCGCCCGTGGGCGTCTACGAAGCCATGGACGGCGAGAACGAAGCGCTGTACATCGCCGACACCATCGACCGGATTCTGCGCCGGGATCCCTCGACGCACGTCGCCGTGCTCTACCGGACCAATTTTCAATCCCGGCAGATTGAAGAGGCGTTGCGGCGCTACGGCCGGAAGTACCTGGTGGTGGGCGGCTTCAGTTTTTATCAGCGCGCCGAGGTCAAAGACGCGCTGGCCTACGTCAAGCTGCTGCTGGCGCCCCACGACAACGTGAGCCTGCTGCGCATCATCAACACTCCGGCGCGAGGAATCGGAAAGACGACGATCGACCAACTGGAGAAGCTGGCCGCCGATCGCGGGACGAGTCTTTGGGATGCCATCCGGGCGGCGGTTGACGAAGACTTGCTGGGCGCGCGCGCCGGCGCCGCTTTGCAGGCGTTTAGGCGCATGGTGGACGAAGTTCGCCAGGAGTCGGAAAGCGCCCCGCCCGATACCGCGCTGCGCCTGGTGCTCGACCGCTCGGGTTACCGCAAGATGCTGTCCGAGGATCCTACTCCGGAAGCCGAATCCCGTATGGGGAACCTGGAGGAACTGCTGACCGCCGCCGCCGAAGCCGGCGAGCGCGGCGAAGACATGACCGCTTTCCTGGACCATGCGGCGCTCGTATCGGACGCCGACCAGGTCGACGAGCAGGCTCAGACACTGCTTCTGACGATGCACAACGCCAAGGGTCTGGAGTTTCCGGTGGTGTTCATCGCGGGGTTGGAAGAAGGGCTGTTTCCGCACAGCCGCTCGCTGAGTTCCGAAGCGCAGATGGAGGAGGAGCGGCGCTTGTGCTATGTGGCCATGACCCGCGCCAAAAAGCAGCTCTTCCTGACGTCCGCCAAGTACCGGCGCAAGTACGGGGGCGGTCCTCCGGAGCCGTGTATTCCGTCGCGCTTTCTGCGCGAGGTGCCCGCCAAACTCACCGAGGATCTGAGCCCGGTCCGCAGAACCCGCGAGCAGGTGGACCTGTTTTCCGAGCAGCACGAAGTGCGGCAGTCGGCGCAGAGGAATACGTATACTGGAAAGACGTATAACTCGCTGGAGCACATTTCCCAGTTCTTTGCCGAACGCGGAAAAGCTGTGCCGGTCGAAGCGCCCCGAAAGGAGGCGCCCGGACCTGTGGCAAACCCTCCGGCGGCCAGGCCGGTTCCGCCGGGCTCTCAGAGGAAGAAAGGCGGCTTGCGGCCGGGCGCTACGGTGATTCACGAGAAGTACGGCCGAGGCACGGTGTTGCGGATCGAAGGGGATGGCGAGGAAGCCAAACTGACGGTCAGCTTTCCGGGCGTGGGATTGAAGAAACTCTTCGCGAAATACGCAGGTTTGAAGATAGAAGAATGAATACGAAGAACGTCACCGACAAAGTCGAACGCAAGAAACTGAAGCGCGCCGCGCGCAAGAAAGTGGCGCCGAAGGCAAAGCGTGCCTCCGGCGTGGCGCGCGGCTCAATGAAAAAGAAAGTCTCAGTGATGGCCAAAGGCCAGCGGAAACGCTAGGCCGGCCCGGACTCGTCGGGAGCGTCTGACGAGAGACTCGCGGAAACGGCGAGGAGAACCCACTGCTTGCGAGCCATCTTTCGCACCAAGAGCGTTGACGCGCTGCTGGCCGCCTCCGAGGAGCCCGGTAAGCGGCTGGCCAAGACGCTCGGGCCCTGGAGCCTGATGGCCCTCGGCATCGGCGCGGTGATTGGGTCGGGGATCTTTACTCTGACGGGTACCGCCGCCGCGGGCAGCATCCAAAGCTTTCCGTCGATGCTCCACGCATCGGTGATCGACCTGTTGTTTTACGGGCCGTCCTCGCTGCACTCCATCGGCCGGCTCGGCGCCGGACCCGGCCTCGCGCTGTCGTTTCTGTTTACCGCGATCGCCTGCTGCTTCGCCGGGTTGTGCTACGCCGAAATGGCCAGCGCGATTCCGGTCGCGGGAAGCGCCTATACCTACACTTACGCGACGCTGGGAGAAGTCTTCGCCTGGCTGATCGGATGGAACCTGATCCTGGAGTACGCGGTCTCGAACATGGCCGTGGCCGTGGGCTTTTCCGATTACTTCAACGTCATCCTGAAAAGCATCTTCGGCTTTCAACTGCCCAGGGAACTGAGCCAGCCCATCTTCATTGGCGGCCAGGTGACCGGGGCGTGGTTCAACCTGCCGGCGCTGCTGGTCATCATGCTGTTGACCTGGATCCTCGTGTTCGGGATTCGGGAAAGCGCCACCGCCAACAGCATTATGGTGCTGGTCAAGATTGTGGCCATCCTGATCTTCGTGTTTGGCGCGGCCAAGGCGATCAACACGGAAAACTGGCATCCCTTTCTGCCCAATGGCTACCCGGGCGTGTTGACCGGCGCGGCGATCGTCTTCTTCACCTACATCGGCTTCGATTCGGTTTCAACCGCGGCGGAGGAATGCCGGCAGCCGCAGCGCGATCTGCCGCTCGGCATCATCGGGACGCTGATTGCCTGTTCCGTGCTCTACATCAGCGTCGTGCTGGTGCTGACGGGCATTGCCAGCTACAAGACCTTGAATAACGCGGCTCCGGTCGCCACGGCGCTCGAAGCGTTAAAGATGAAAGGCATCCTGCGCTGGGTCAGCATCGGCGCCGTGGTGGGCATGCTTTCATCGCTGCTGGTGTTTCAGTACGGCCAGGCGCGCGTGTGGTTCGCCATGTCCCGCGATGGCCTGCTGCCGAAGTTCTTTT
>JADZCI010000363.1 GCA_020851655.1 Bryobacterales bacterium | reverse complement strand
GCAAAACAAGCCGCAGATACAAGCACTTACCCTCTTGGCGCGCAGCTTCGGAGCTGTGCATCTTCACTTCGGCATAATGCGGGTTGCGGATTTTCCAAAAACTAGCCCTTTTTCCGCAGCCTGCTAGGTTGCGGCGATGGCACCTACGCTCTTCTCGCAGCCAAGAAGGGAGCATCTGTCGTGGGCCTCGATATTTCGCCCGGAATGCTGGCAGCAGCCCGTAGCCGTGCAGCCGCGGAAGGGGAACAGGTCACATGGTGCCAAGCTTCGATCGCGGCACTCCCGTTCGCCGCAAGCACTTTCGACGTCCTGATTGCGGTTACCGTGTTCTGTTTCAGTAGCGATCCGGACTTGGCGCTGAGGGAGGCATCGCGTGTCCTCCGTCCGGGCGGATCGCTCGTGATCGGAGAGCTTGGAAGGTACAGCGCCTGGGCTGTGTCTCGGAGGGTTAGGGGCTGGCTTGGATCGCGAACTTGGAGCGGTGCGCGATTTTGGACAGTCCGGGAATTGAGGCGTGCCATGGAAACGGCAGGACTCAGGTTCGACAGCGCCGGAGGTTCCGTCTACTACCCGCCGGTCGCACTTCTCGCCGAAGCGCTGAGCCCTTACGATTCCACACTGTCTGCCCTTGGCCAGTTCGGTGCCGCATTCATTGTCGTTAAGGCTACCAAACGGTGATGGCTCACTGGCTAGGCTTGGGCTTCGTCCAGTGATTCCGTGATTGGCTCGCAGTTGGCCCATCCGGATTCTCATGGAGTTGTGTAAAGCAGGATGTAGCCAAGCGTGGTCCCGGCCGGCGTCTTCACCCTGATCACCCCGGCCCAACCGGAGGGATTGTTGGCAGAACCGAGTTCGGCGAAGCGGTAGCCGTTGCCGGAGCCGCCGGCGAGGATGAGCTCGCCGTTGGCGGTGAGTTCGAGCAGGGCGCTGTCGGCGAGGTTGGAGCCGGGACCGTGGATTTTGAGGGGCGAGGTGGTGTTGTCCGGCGCGGCGATGACGGTGGGGCCGGCGGCGAGCCCGGAGGCGACGATCGGAGCCTGGGAGGCCCAGGTGCGAGCGTAGGCGGCCTGTGGATCGTTGCCTTGCTGGAGGCAGGCGCCCCATAGGTGAATGTCGCCGGTGGTCCAGTCGTCACCATTGGCGGCGTACTGGCGGACTACGATCCATAGGCCGGTTTGGCCAGCGGCGAGGGAGCCGGTGATCTTGAAACGCTGCCAGGAAGTCGTCAGCGTCACCTGCGTCGGGCCGGCGAGGTAGGCGGCATACGGGTTGTCGACGATGGCGATCGACACCTTGCGCGTGCTGGATGCGACGCGGGCCCAGATATAGAAGGTGTAGGTGCCGCCATCGACGAGGCCAGCAACCTGCTGTTGGACCACGGGCGTGGTTGTGACGGCGGTGATGAGATCGGCGGTCTGGTTACCATCCGGCGTGATGATGGCGTTCGAGGTGACCGAGCAGGAGCCGCCGTTCTTGTCCCAGGCGGCCGCGGCGAAGTCCTCGGAGTACTTCGCCATGTTCTCCAGAGGGCCGCCGATGGTCTGATGCGGACCGCAGTCGATTGGTCCAGTGAAGTGCTCGCCCGCGCGGTTGGCCGGAACGTAGCCGAGGGCGTTCGTGATCTCGCCGGCTTCCGGAGGACTGGCGCTGATGGTCACGCTGACCCGGTCGTTGGCCGGGTCGTCGGCGGCTGCGAGAGAGGCGCGGGTACCCTGGACCAGGTTGAGTGCCCGGCGCGTCCCTATGTCGGCGCCGTCCTTCTGGACCTTGTGCGGCAGTTCCCCACTCACGATGTCGGCCGCCGTGTGCGTGTGGCCGGGCAGGTCGCCCGCCCCAAGATCTGCGCCGGCGGTCACACGTCCCTTGGAATCGACCGTCACCTTCGGATACGTGCCGGGCAACGCGCCGGATGGGGCCATCGACAGCACGCCCGATTCGACGGCCAGACCTCCGGCTGCATCGACCTGAACGATGCCCTTGTTGCCGTATCCGGCGTCCGGGTAGGAGAACGCGCCAAAGGTCTGCCCGGGCGCGAAGTCGATGATCGCGTCGGCAACGAGGCGATCATTGGCGTTCAGTGCGAGGCCCAGGTCGCCGGAGCTATCGGCTTTGCGCCACTTCACAGCGCCGGCGTTGGGCAGGCGCACCAGGCCGGTTGCGGCCTTGTTGCCGGAGCCGAACTCCGCGCCGTCGACGAAGGTCTTGGCGCCGGTCATCGTCACCGCACCGTCTTTGCGGACGTAATTGCGGTTGGAGGCCGTGCCGAGGTCCTGCTCGATGGCGATCACGGCCTCCTGGAGAGCTTCGATGTAAGCCGAGACCATGTTGGCGCGCACTGTGGCTCCGGAGGTGTGCTGCGCCGCGACGGTGCCGAACGCTCCGCGCTGGCAGCCCGTGAACTGGGTGGCGGTTCTGCCCGTGTAGATGATCAGCTCGTCGTCGATCGAGAGGATGCCGTACTCATCGGGGAAGCCGACGCCCGTGGACTCGACGCTGATGGTCGAGTCGTTGGCCTGCACCAGCATCGTCGTGATCGTCTCCAGCGGCTTCGTCGAGAAGGCATCGGCGGGCGAATAGAGGCTCGAATCGTCGTCGATGGAGTTCGGGTACTTACTGGCCATTGAATCTCCTGGCGTTGGCACGAAAGGTGTTCATCCGGCTGCTCGGCTCGGGCGCATAGGCCACGGCGATGGGCGCCTCGGGCGAGCGGGCAGCCCGTGGACGGTGGTAGGAGACGAGTGTGGCGGCAGACTGCGCGGTCAATTCCAGCGGCACCGGTCGCGAGTTCAAGCAGAACTGGTCGAAGGCCCAGAAGCAGAACGAATACAGCCCGCGATTGCGCCACATGCCGTAGGCCTCGCGCATTGGCGGGTCGGGCGGGCCATAGATGCCCGCCAGGTACATGCACTCCGATGCCGGGCGGCCGAGCTTCAGCGGGAACTCCAAGGTCTGCCGCATGAGCCGCGCGTTCTTCTGCCAGACGTCGTAGTCGAAGCCTTCCGAGCGGAAGTACTTCACGCCATAGGCCGAGGTCTTCCATTCGTTGGGGAGGTTGACGTGGAAGTTCAACGCGCGGAACGCTGGATCGGGCGCGGGCTTGCCTTGGTTGGCATCCAGCGGCCAGAGGCACTCGAAGACCGCCGAGGGATGAAACCGCCGGACGTAGCCGATCACTTCGGCGCAGTATTCCCAGATGCGGTCGCAGAGAAAGTCGGCGCTCTCGATGTCGTCATTAGGCGAGTCGGTGTTGGCCAGGAACCGGTGCAAGGGCCGCCCGTAACGCTCCTGGAACGCCGCCTTCGTGTCGTCGTCGTAGAACGACATACCCGAAGCGTTCGGGAAATACCACCATTGCGTCTCGCCGAACTGGAGCACGATGGGCAGCCCGGCGGCCGCAATCTCATCGGCGCACTCCTTGTACATCTGCTTCAAGTAGTTCCGCACGCGCGCGCCGAAGTGCATCTGGTGCGAAGGGACGGGCAGGAAGACTGGCTCGCCATCCCAGTAGCGTGCGGCCATCGCCATTGGCGGCCTGTAGCACTCCATCGAGAACGCGAAGCTCGCGTCGATGCCGCTCTGTTTGAACTGCGTGGCCAGGTCGCGAATCCAGTTCCTCGCGCCGTGCGTCATTACGGGCGAGATCGAGTCGATCATCTCCCAGTCGCCCTCGGCGCCTGCTTGATCGAGCGGCGGCGTGCCCTGCGTGACGCTCATCTGCGAGCTCGTCGAGATCGTGAAGGTGTAGCTTGGCGCTCGGGAGCGAATGTGGATCGCGCCGCCGTCGCTGGTGCACCAGACGCCGGGAAAGGTGACGTTGATCATCGCACGAAGGTGCGCGGCGATGTCCTCCGACGCCAGGCCCGCGCCGGGCGCGAAGTACAGTGTGGTGCCGGACAGGTTGACCCACAGCGGCTGATCTTCCTGCCAGGCCCCGATGCTTACGGTGCAGTTCGGGTAGGTCGCCTCAATGCGCCGGCGCTTGTTGTTCCAGAAGACGCCCATGTAGACGTCGGCGTGGCCACGGAACCCGAGCCGATCCAGGTGCCACACGTGCCAGGCGGGCGGCTTCTTGTAGCCATGGTCGGTATCGAAGTCGAAGGCGAGCGAGACATCGTTGTAAATGGCCGGCGGGTCCGGAGGGTCCTGGGGCTCCAATGGCCAGAGGTAGTCGAAGTAGAAGTAGTAGCCGCTGCTGGCCGGGTGCTTGTCGAAGAGCGCACGGATCTCTACGGTGTGTGTTCCGGCGGCCACACTGACGGCCAGCTTCCGCATGGCAGCGAGGCCGTTGTAGTCGTTCAGGTAGAGGTCGTGGAAGACGGGCGTGCCGCCGTCGATCGTGACCTGAATCCGGCCCGCGTCGCGGCCGAGCCAGGTGCCGAGGTAGAGATCGTGCTGCGTGGAGCGGGAGTAGCGAATGGTGACTTGTCGGGAATCCTGCGCGTCCGTGGGGGCACAGCGCTTCGCATGTCCCAGCGACCACCACTGGGTGGGCCACGGCGCGCCGTACCTGTAGTTCTCCCAGAACCCTTCGTAGCGGCAGCGGCCGTCGGATTCTTCGATCCGCGAGGCATCGCCGCCGACCTTGAGCGTTCTATCGCCGGTGACAGCGAGGTTCGAGACTTTGACCTGCCACTCAATGTCCGAGCGGGTTCCGGTGATCGTGGAGATACGCTGGATGCGCGTGCCGGGTGGCCAGGCCTGCGGCGTCGAGGAGTCCTCGCCACGGCGTACCAGGATCCGATAGAACCAGGTTGCCGGGTCGTCCGGATCGGGCTTTGACTGGCCGAAGTTCGCCAGGCAGGTGATGCGCTCATCGGCGGCGGGAGTGCCAACGTAGTACTTGAGGCTGGAGAGCATCGCCTCCGCGTCGGTGACCTGCCACTCTTCCTCCGTGCCCGACGCGGATGCGGAGACTGCGGCCTTCAAGATTCCGCCCGCCGCGAGTCCGTACTCCACGTCTTCGAAGCGAGGTGCGAAGGTCAGATGGACCTTGACGATGTCGCCGGCAGGGACAGAGACGAGAGCATTGCGGTCTCCGTTCCGGTAGCCGGAGAGAGACGCGAAGGGGAACGTGAAGCGGTACACCCGGTCGTTGTCCGCACCTTCAACTCTTGCCCCGATCGCCGTGGCTCCAAACTCACCCTCGGAGTTTTCGAGGCGCACGATCTGGTTGCCGTTGTCGACGGATACGTGCACTGGAATGCCGTTGGCGTCGCGCCCGTATTCTCCCAGTTGCCCGGTGAGCCGGATCTGGAGTTGGGCAGAGGTGTTTGTCGTCGCGAAGCCTTCGGCGGCGAGGATGATGGGCTGGTCTCCATAATCCGGGAGCGGATGATCCACCATGCGGTCCTTCAGCGCGCGTCCAAAGTGCCGCGCCCGTGGCAGAACGCGGCACTGGACGTTGTAGAGCTTGCCGTAGTGCGGCTTTGTGAAGTACGCCGTGAAGGTGCCTGAGCCGACCGCCAGGACCTTGACGACCTCGTCGTTTGCGCTTCCGATGTCGACACCCACGTAGTCGCCCACCCGGATCTCGGCCGAGGAGGCCACCTGCGCGGTGTAGATCCCCGGAACGGCGCGGCTCAATGTGGCAGGGGCCGAACCGCTGTTCGTCGAGACCGTCACCGGACCATTCACACCGGTCTCGAGGCTGACGGTGATGACATTGCCGGATGCGCTGCAATCGACCAGGTAGCTGGAAATGCCAACCATCAAGGCCAGTCGGGAAGCAATATCAGCGGCATCGGTCGCGCCGACCTCCTGAATGCCCGCGCCGCCATTGTTGACCAGCAGGTAGTGCCAGAAGGTGGGATCGTCCTGCCACCAGATGGCCTGCTCGCAGGACGGGACGTCCGGCGCGCCGAGGTTGTTCAGCAGGCGTGTTTCAAGATTACAGAACGCGATGGCTTCCGCCGACGAGCACGACCACCGCGTGCCCATGAAGTACACGTAGACCTTGTCGGTGAGGCCAGGAGTGGATCCTCCGATCAGGAATTCATCCAGGGTCTCGCTGTCGCGGTCGCAGATGGAAAAGCCGAACCTGCCCGGCGTGAAGCCGCCGGAGAGGATCTGCGTGTGGCTCATCAGCGGGACTTCGTAGATGTCGCCTGCGCCCGTCGTGATCGTGAGCTTGTCCCACCCGACCGAGGCGTAGCGGACGCAGTCGGGGCGGACGTTGCCCTCCTCACCGTTGACGCGAAAAACCTCTATGTCGAACTGAAGGGTCAGCGCTGAGAGATCCGTTACGGGGAGCGGCTTCACGCGCAAGTGAGTGAAGTAGTCGTAGGCCGAGAAAAGCTGGACGTTGGCGAAGTCCTCGGCTGCCTGGAAAATGCCGGAGACCTGGAAGCCGGTCGCGGTGGCGTCGTGGAGGGTGGTTGTGGCGGCGCGTCCGGAGAAGCCTTGAAGCTGGACGGTGCGGCGCGGATCAAAGACAAGGAGCGGATCAGTGGGCATGGCTACGTCTGAATCACGAGCGTCAAGTCCGAACCCGAGTCCGGCGAGGCGACGCTGAGAATGTCGAACGCCAGGTCGTCACCCTCGTTGAGTGTCGGAGTGGGCCAGATGGCCGGGCGCATGCGCTCACCGTCGGCATGGTCTTTCGTGACGATGGCGTCGAATGTCTGATTGTCCGGATCCGCGGTGATGACCTTCACGTACTCTTCATTCGCGCCGCCAGGGTCAAGGAAGAGAAACTGCCCCGCCGCCAACCCCAGGCGGTTGGCTCCGTAGGAGGCGGTCTGAATCGTCTGCGGCACCGGGCTGCCGGTGACCGACTGCGCAAGGATCAGGCCGTAGTCAGCGTAGGGAAGGCGCCGCGTGGCCGGCAGCCCGTAGCCTTCGTTGTTCACCAGGAAGTCGTACGTGTTCTTGGAGGCGTCCGGCAGGGACTGCGCAATGCCCATGTACTCCAGCGGCTCCCACGTCGCACCGTCATCCCGGCTGATCTTCACAAGGAACGCGGACTGGCCATCGGTCGTGCCCTGCTGGAGGTAGGCGTAGATGCACCGGACCGAGGCGGCATCCTGGACCTTCATCGGTATGACGACGCTCTCCTGCACGGTGAGCTGGCCGGGTACCTGGAAGGTGTAGGCGCCACCGTTGCAGGTCCGCAGGCCGGGCATGTAAGGCTCGCTGTGGCGGGAGAGCGGGAAGACGGTGAAGGGGCCGTATCCGAAGTGATTGGCGACTCCGGCGAGTGCAGCTACCAGGCAGGCGCTCGGGAGCTTCGCCTCGATCCGGGCCGGCAGTCCCGGCGTGCGGAAGAAGCCCTTGCGCACGCTGAACGTGAACGTCTTCTGGTCCAGCTTGTAGAAGCGCGTGCCGGCGAGATGCGCGCACCGCATGGTTCCGAACGTCGCCTGGCCCTCCGGAACTCCGGGATAGGCGCGCTGAAGCACGAAATCGCCCCCGGGCACGACGCCGCCCGTGTTTCCCGGCCCGATGATCTGGGCGCACTCGTAGGATCGCCGCCCTGGGTTGCTCGGATCGGTCGATTCCTCATTGAACACTACGAAGTCGCCAACTCGGAAAAAGCGTGCCGTGTCGGGATTTACGGCGCACGTCACGGTTGCCGGATCGATGGTCGCGTCCACGTCCGCGTCGATGGAAGCCCAGAGGTCCGTGGTCAGCTCGTCCACGTAGTAGAGCGCCAGAGTGACCTCATGCGCGCCAACGATGTTGGCGTTCCCCGACGCATCGGGCGCGACCGACATGTCGTCGATGGCGAATGTGCCGTAGTCGCCCAGGCGCGGCGTGCCGCTGAGGACGCCCGGAACGCCGGTGTCGATCAGGATCTCCTCCGGGACTTGGTCCGGCACAATGTCGGCGGGCTTCGGGCCTGAGATCAGGTCGTACATCGAGTCCGTCGTGGTGCGGCCCTGAATGTCGATCGAGTAGTCGCGGTTGAGCCGCCACCCAGTGACCCGGAACTCGCCGCTCCCGCCCGGCATGTCGGGATGCGTCATCGAGCAGACCATGCCCGGCTCCGAGTTGAGCGCGAGCACGGTGGTCTTGAAGGCAAGTTGCCGCGCGCGTTTCCAGTCGTCGGGTGTAATACCGCCCAGTTCTTCGCGGAGGCGCACGGCCACAATCCTGCTCGCCTGGGACTTCGATGATCTGCCGGCGAGGTTGACGGTCGACTTCAGGAACAGCGGTCCTGCACCGCCGCCGATCAGGTTTGCGTGGTCGATGTCGTAGACGGCTACCGAGTTCGCGACGAACTCGAAATCTTTGTCGGCGAAGTTGGCGGTCAGGTGATTGAAGGATGGCTTAAGCGGCGCCAGTTGCAGGCTCCGGAACAAGATGTTCCCTTCGGTGAATGCCTCGACCGCCGAGGAGTTCACCGGACAGCCCGATGGACTCGTCGAGCGCCAGAAAGCGAAGCCCTCGGCGTTGCACGTGTTCCTGCACCTCAACGCTCCGGTGGCTGCCGGTCGGCGCCACGATGACGAACGGGCCGGGAACGTCAAACAGGAGGCGCTCAACTGCGGCGCGGAACCGTGCGGCAGTTGGCAGCACGATCAGGAAGACCGGCTGCCCGCGCGAGTCGGGCCTGGCCGAAATCCCGACCGCCCACGTGCCGTCTCCCCGCGCCACGGGCGTCTGCCCGCGGATACCGAGGGGCGTTGCGAGCGCCTGCGTGAAACCCGCCAGTCCCAATTCGTGAACGACAACGTCCCGAGGCTCCAGCGTCACGTCCGGGCACACCTTGTGCGGGTCGCGGCAGATCGCGGCGTACTGACCGTCGCCGTATTCTACGATCCGGCGCGGGCAGTGCCCGGCACTGTGGTGTGGGCACGGGTAGAGACCGGCAACGGTATCCGTCGCCCGCAGATGCGGACGGATCAGATCGAAGTGCGGACCGCAGTAAAGTTCCCAGAAGGCCGGAATCGCCTTCAGTCCTTGAACGCGCTCAAGCGAGTGCCAGAACAGATTCAAATCGCTCATCTTCCGCCGCCGCTCCCACCAGCACAAACTCTCTCAGATGCAGCCACCGCTCAATGATCGCGGCCTCCTCGCCCCGGCCGTATTTCGCGATATTCCTCGGCTGGATCTCCACTGGGCGGGGCTTGCTCGCGCCCTGCAGCTTGATTTCGAAGGCCGCCCGCCGGATCTCAACATCCGGCTCTATGGAACGATTCTTCATCGCGAGCGCCTGGAAGACGTCGTCTGCCTTCACCCGTTCGACCAAGTTGAGAGGGCCGTCGCTGGCGTATTCGAGATCCACGAGCCAGACCCGTTCCATTCCTCCTACGTCGCGGCAGTGTAACGCCGCCGGCCCGCACCTCTGGAGCGGTGCCAGCGTGTATTTCTCGGCATACACGAACATGTTGGGATCGCCGAACAGATGCCGGCCGAACTTCTCGCGGTAAAGCCGCAGATCCCAGGGACCGCTGGCGTTCATTCGGAGCTCATTGTGGACGGGATCGTAGATCACTTTGTCTGTTTGCTCCGGACGCAGCAGCGTGCATGTGGATTGCGCTCCCTTGCGGCTGGGCACGCGTTTACACGGCTGGCCGTGCTGGATCAGGAAGTGAGCTTCCGTGCCCACATCGGTGCGCACCACGACGCATCCGATCCCGCGCTTCTTCGACTGGAAACACTCCTCTAGGTCCATTTGAAGCGGGCTGAGATCGAACGGCAGCTTCTCAAGCGGCACGACGACCTCCGGATCGCGAGCCCGGAAGCTCTCGAATTTCCGGCGGCGGTCGACCATTTGCCCCCGGTCCTTCAACTGAAGCATTTCAGGTGCTACCAGCCAGATCCGCGCCGCCAGGTCGCAGGCCGTGGCCTCCAGGTCCACCTCGATGAAATTCCGACGCGCCATATCCAGCAGCTCATCGAAGTTCTCGTCTCTGCCCACCGCGGTGATCACGTGCAGCCCCTCGATGACGTGAGAGTCCATCCGCTCATCGGGCGTGGCAAGGATCGACGCCAGGGGGAGATAGTCGATCTCCACGTCGCTCGATTCCGGCAACGACAAGCCGACCGCTTCAAGAAATCCGCGGCAGGGTTTCAGAATCTCGATCAGGACACCAGGGGTGATTGTCTTTAGGACATCCGATTGACCAAAGGTCTTCGACGGGTTGAACGCCATGGCACACGACTCCGTGCAATAAACGCTGTACCGGCAGGCCCGAAAGGGATCAGGCGACCTGGGGGAGGAACGGCCTGAGTACAACCGAAATTACGCAGTTTATCACGGCGAATAAAACACGAAATAACGGCTGAGGCTATAGCATTGATTTCGGGAGAAATCGAGTGCTTGACGGCTTCCACATGTGAAAATGTCAGAAAATGTTGGAGGCGCGCAACCTACTGAAAACACGTAGCCATAATCCGAAGCGCACCGGTTTTTGTTTGCTTCTTCTTCGCCATTGTGCTAAGGGCCGTGCCGCTGTTTAGGAGCACCGTTGAACGCGCTTTGACGGGATCCTGCGGAGAACCGGAAGACAAGGAGGCGAAAGAATGAAGGCATGGTTTTTCGCCTGTGGCGCAAGCTATCTCTGGGCCCAGAATATCGATCCATTTGGCCACCGCGTTGAGGATGGATCGCTTGAAATGTTAGTCGGTGCGTCAAGGTGCGCGGCCGCTCAAATTGCCGGACGGTCAGCATCATGCACGGCGGCGCATCGTACAGATTTCGGCGCGGCAGAATCGGGAGGTTGTGCCGCACGTGGCTTTGACCTAACCGTTTTGCAACGCGACAATAAGGGAGGAGGCTTTGCTTGCCACTGTCCGTAAATGATCCCGAAGCCGACAGACTCGCACATGCACTCGCCGAGCGTTTGGGTGAGAGCGTTGACGAGGCCGTGGTGAAAGCGTTGCGCGAGCGCTTGGCGCGCACACCTGAGCGCACCGGCGGCGAGTGCCGCCGCGGCGAGCTGTTGGAGATTGGGCGCGAGTGCGCAGCCCTCCCCGACTACGACCTGCGCAGCGCCGACGAGATCCTCGGGTACGACGAACACGGCGTTCCCCGGTAATTGCATGGTCATCGATTCCTCGGCCGCGCTCGCTGTGCTGCTGGGCGAAGAAGACGGTCCTGTATATGCAGCCGCCATCGAGGATGGCGCCGACCCTCAGATGTCCGCAGTATCGGCGCTCGAAATCACGCTGGTGATCGGCGCGCGGAAGCGGGAGGCAGGATTGGCAGCACTCGACCGCTTTATGGAACACGGCCGCATCCGGATCGTGCCGTTCGATGAGGAACAACTCCGGCTGGCAAGAGCTGCATGGTGGCGTTATGGCAAGGGCAGACACGCTGCTGGGCTCAATCTGGGCGACTGCTGCAGCTATGCGCTTGCCAAGGCGTCTGGGAAGATGCTCCTGTACAAGGGCGAAGATTTTCGCCGGACGGACGTGCGTCGCGTCGGCTTGTAGTTTAGGAGTGAGCCACCCGTTCCGATTAACTCGGTACCGGCCAAAGAGAAGCTGGACCGAAAGTGCGCTTCCTCCCCAAAACTGTCCGGCGTGATGAAGCGATTATGAAGACGCCCATGGCTCCGAGCGCGTCGGCGTCACGCTGAATGATGGCGGGGTGCGCAAGAAGGCCACGCAGCGTCGCAACGTCGATCGGAGGACTCCACAGCGGCCACCGGATGACACGCTCATCCTCGAAGGCCGTCGTTCGAAGATGTCGTCCTTTCGGGAAGCTTGGAAAGCAGGCAAGCGCTTCAAAGGCAAGCCGGTTTGCTCCCCACATCGAAGGAATCTCTTTGTCTGGCCCCTTCGCCGGATCTGAGGCCCGCAAGGCGTATCTTCGATCTTCGCCCGGATCCCAGCGGAAGGCCCTTCCCTCCTCTTCGTACTTCCAGGGAGCAAACAAAGCCTTCCTCAAATGGTCGGCAGTCACTTGCTGGCGGAGATCGCGCATGAAGCCAAGAAAGTGCTGGTGGCTGTCGCCGGTGATCACGCAGAGAGCTGTGTACGCCACCTCCTTCTCCGAACCGACAGCATCTGAGCCCAAGCCTACAACGAAATCAGCCCACCCTCGATTGGGGGGATCTCCACGCGCGGCTTCGGCGGCAGGCACCAGCGACTTGTTCCGAAATTCGGCTCGTGATCGGGGCCGAGACCCCTTTGTTCCAACTTTGATGTTGTCCCACGGAAAGCGCTTCGCCCCGCCCGCCATTTCATCGAGTGTAGCGCTCAATACGGAGACAAAGCGATCCTGTACTTCCGATGGTTGGGTGCCAGTTAGGACTCCGTTGCTGCCGTTCGGCAGGGAAACGGTCGGTCGAAACGTGTTGGGATCCCAGTGAAGACGCACGCCGCGCGTCTTCATACTAAGTGCTACGTGCGTCCCCACCGCGGCCAAGAACGCAAGAAGGTTCCGTCCATCAACGCCCGAAAGTTCCACCGGGATCACTGTCCGTGCTCCTCTTTTCCTCGCTGTCGCTCTGCCGGTGGTCCGCGAGCCGCAGGATTGACTCAAGATATGGCAGGCCGAGCCAGCCAAATTTGCGTAGCATTGACCAGTATCGTTCGGAAACACCGGAATCCAGCCGCATCAGTAGCGCAGCGGTTGTTGTCGATGCCCGGAGAGGTCTTCCCGCGATGTCACCATCGACTTCGGCGACAATGTCTTGCGAATCGTTGATGTACGGCAAGAACGGCCTACACGACCCGAGGTGGCTTGCGACGAGGTGCAGCACGAGATCGGCGTCATAGGCATCGAGAGTTCTCGCTTCTGGTTCGATCATCGCGAGCGAAAGCAATTCGTGACGCCCACCCTTCGGATATCCCGCAATAATACGGGCGCGCTCGCGTAATCTGCGGCTGCGCATGCCCGATTTCGCGCGGAGACCGCAGAGCACCGCTTCGACTTCATCACCGCCATAGAGCCAACGCTGGAACCTCGGGTCGGCCTTTCCCACATCGTGGAGTCGGCCGGACAGCGCCAAATCCGCCACAAGCCTAGTATCCAATCCGCACCCTTGGCCGAACATCTTTGCTAGATCCTCGACGCCGATGGAATGGCTGCGCAGACTGACGGGACGAGAGACGAAACTTGAGGTAATGTCCTGCGTGGTGAAGTCCGACTCTGGTTCCGCCGATGGGTCGCGGTGAGCCGAACGAACTACAAGTCCTTCAAACGGATGAGCGTCCACACGCTTGCGACCGTCGGCACGTAGCCGTTGAGCCGCCTTGCGAATCCAAGGCGGCGCGTCGCCAATTTCTGACAGGCGATCCAGAATGCCGTCCACGTCTGGGGCATCACCATCCTCTTCAACCTTGCTCCCGATTTGTCTTACAAGCCGGCGCAGATCAGCGTAACTGGGCGAGGTGGGGAGGACCCAAGCATCAGACACAGGAGTGCAGATGCGCAAGGTGGCGCGCCCGCGTTGCTCGAGTTGCACGCGGTCACCGAGATCCTCCACCTGGTGGAGCGCAACTCGTCCCCCAGGCAGCCATCCATACCTATCCGCGCCACCCCAAGCGGCTGGTACAACCAATGTGTCACCAGGTCGCAACTCGGCCGCACGGACCAGATTGGTGCGCGGGTCGTCTTCGCCACACCACCGAAGCGCCCTGCGCCCCTCGCTAGCCGCTGCTTCAGTGTTTAATGAGCCCTCGCTGCTTGTGATCGTGTCGGCGACGTCGGGCGTAGCCATCTGCGCAAGCCATGATCGGGCCACATACACCGGCAGGGGTAGCGCCTCAGCCGAACCGGGCGGGCAGAGAGCGACGATGTCAGCCCAGAGCTGCGGCCCATTCACGGGCAAATCTGATCGCCAAACGATCTGCACATCGGCCACCTCATCGCTGATCCCATGGAGCCACAGAGCGACATCTGGATCTGCTGCGGGCCGGGGTGATGTCATCGCCCATGCATCGAGATGTGATGGAAGGAGAACGGGAGCTTCGCGAACTGGCGCAACCATTCGCTCCAGTTCCGCTGGCGTGGGATTCGGGAAGTGGGCATAGCCGAAGTCGATCCGAGGTGCATCCTCCGAGGGCGCTGCGCCGCGCCGCCGCCGCCGGGGTCTCCTCGCCCTTCTCAAAAGCCACCTCCACGTCTCACCGATCGCTTGGCCATAAACGGGATCGTTTTCGAACGTGTCGGATCGCGCGATGATGAACGCACGGCTCTCGCCCAGCGCCCCGAGCCGGTCGAGGCGTCCGAATCTTTGCCTCAACGCATCGATGCTGGCACACTCGGTGACCAAGCCATCGAAATCGAGGTCGGCGCCAGCTTCGATGCATTGTGTAGCGACGACGACGAGTGGACGCTCATTCCCGCCGCGCTCGCGACCGGAGCGTGCGCGCGGCCAAATATCCGCAACGACAGCCTCCCGGTCCATCGGCCGGCTTCGACCGGTCAGCAGCACAGCATCAAATGACTCGTCGCCGCGCAGCAGCTCGAATATGGTCCGCGCAGTGCCGACTCGGTTGACAACGACTCCGATGCAACGGGGCTGGCCCACCAGCCCGCGAGTCATTGAGGCCACTTCTTTGCAGAACAAGGAGTCCCGTTGCGCGCGGCCCTCTGCCCAGGCGCGATGCTCGTTTCGCGGTGCTGTCTTCGCGGGTGCTGTTCCCAAATCCAACGACCGCAGCTCCGCCCATTTGTGCGTTTCGAGTCTTTGCAGAAGGCGGCCTGGGCGGCGATCCGTTAGGTCGGGATGGCCTCTCTGCAATTTGAAATGCCGGCCCGCATCGTTCCTGGGTGTAGCTGACATGACCACAACACGGTAAGGGCGCGGTAGACGAACCTCAGCGTGCTGTGCGTAGTCCTGTAGCGCTTCCAGCGTCTGCCGAAAAGGTTCGGATAGGTGCGCTTCGTCGAGAATGATTAGGCTATCGTGCGCCACGAGGCCTTGATGAAGCGGCTTCATCTCGTCGCTGACCCCGTAACCGCGCCCAAGAAGCCGCGATCCGATTTGGTCCACGGTCGAGATGACAATGAGAGGTTGGATTGGAGAACGCGCCCATCCGTCCTCCCGGTAGATGCCTCCGCGAAGCATCGCGGTCATCAATGGTGGGGCGTCACCGCCGCCCGCCAGCGCACGCAGCCGCTCGGCTATCACCTGAGAAGTTCCGCCCGTTGCGCGAGACAGTCTGTTAGCGATCCGCGACGCACGCCGATAAGCTTCATCCACAACGACCCGGCGATCAACAACAAAGAACACTCGAAGAGGAGATCGCCGGTTTGCTGTCTCGTCGAGCGCGAGCGTGAAGACGGCAATGTCGATAACAGCTGTCTTGCCGCTGGCAGTGGGGAGTTCGATTGTGGACGGCCAGCCTTCAGAGCGGACTTGAGCGACCAGATCACGCTGCCATGCAAAGGGCTCTACATGTTCACACTCGTGTGCAGCGAGGCCCCGCTGGTCGCACCCGCGGCACGGCCCATGCACTTCTCGAAAGAAAGTGTCAAAATCGCCAACTGCCAAACGAGTCATGATCGCCCCGTTCGCGGAAGGGGCCGGCACAGACCGAGGCCGACGTATCGCCCAGCGCCTAGGAGCACCGGGCCTTGGATTACTTGGCCGAAATCAATCAGCGCATGTACACGTACTCGAGGGGGCAAGCCTTGCCGGTCGCGCCGGCGCCGAAACTGATCAGCCGCGACACTCCCGGCGAAGCAGGGTGCCGTGAGACTCACGAGTCGTGGCCGCGGCAATCCAATGCGCTCGCATGCCCTTGTGATCGCGTCCCTTGCTTCCTGCTCCGCCTTCAGCGCAGCAGCAGCACTCCGGGACTGGAGATCGCCGGGAAAGCTATCCAGCAGAATCGGAGTGACGGTCCCCCATACTACGCCCTCATCGCACCACAGGAGGTGGTCGAGGGTGCGAAGGTGCGGACTTGGCTCGCTAACCCGCCGGACATCGAATGCTAAGCCAGGCGTCAGCGTCAGCTGTTGAACTTTCCCGAGCGCGCGCAGTACAGCGGTCCGATCGGCAACGGTCAGTCCTGATGGAAGCACGGCTGCGGCGCCCAGGATGCTGCCGTCCGCATGTGGAAAGCCGACGAATGGCAGTGCTACATAGCCAACGTGCGGCCGCTCGCTCGGAGCATTTGCGGGGCCATGGCCGGACAGAACCTCGGGCGGGTTGGCACCAGCATGTACGAGGGCCGCGCCCCGAAGCGCCACGGCAACGTCGACAGCACGCACGATGGGTACGCGCCTCCTGCCCTGAAACTCGAAGATCACCCAGTCCTGGCCAAAAACGCTCGATCTGGGGGGAAGTGTCGGACGTCCCGCGTCACTGATGTGCCTGTAATTTTCTGGCGCAAACGGGAGAATGCGGTTCGCGGTCCCGCGATGCACATCGTAAGCAGTTGCGAGATCGGCAAGCTGTCGCGCCGATACCCAACGAAGGGTGTGCTGGCCGCGGGCGTCAGGTATCCAAGTCGCGTCACGGGCTGTCGAGACCCACGTAAGACGAACGAGTGAAGACGAATGGCCGAGGCGCGTTACGCGTCCCGCGAGGCCGTCAAGCGCCTCGTGAACACGTAGGTTCGGGACATTGGCCCAGGCAAATTGCACGATCGGGTCGTACGCATACACGCTCGGAAAAGTTCGCGCCTGTTTGCGCTCAGCAGCGGAGGGCAAAACGGATAAAGCCCGTTTGAGTAACTCCTTAGGTGGCCGGAGACTCTTTCCCAACCGTTCAAGATTCTTGCGGAGCCTTTCTCGGTCACCACTGTTCAGCCGTGCAGTTGCCTTGACGGCCGACATGAGCAGTCTGCTCGATCGATGCTCCAACATGCCCTGAGCCGTTTCACGAAGCTCTTTGAGCGCGGACGAAAGCAGGGACACATCGGGCGTGTCGATCAGCCGCTTAACAGATTCGATTGCTGCCGCCAACTGCCCCCGCTGACTCTCAGTCAACGCCACTGGCTCGGCGGCCACCTGCCCGATCTTCTCGACCTTCCTCTGCGCTGTTGCCCTGGCGCCCTCATCCACAGCAAGAATTGTTTCGTTTACTGCCTCGGAAACTGAAGGATCGACGCTCTTGTCGTTGGCAGGCACGAACGCATCGAGGACACTGCGGCAGGATGCTTCGCTGGCGTAGATCGATGGAGCGGGCTGGCTGGCGAGCCAGTCGAGGGCTTCACGCTCTGCATGGATGCCATCAACAGGATCCTCAAAGTGAGCGGCTGTCAGGGCGGAGAAGACCCGGGCCGGGTGCGGCGGCCACTCGGCACTTGCATGGTCGTCGTACTGCTTCGCCACATAGCGACCCGTCAGAAGTTCGATTTCCAGGACGAGCATCAATCCTCCGATGCGATGTCCTGAGTTGCTTCTTCCTCTTCCGCCTCTTCCTCACCGTCGGTATCGATGGTGCCGACGCGGCGGCTCTGAATAATGAGGTCGGCGAGGGCGGTGCTCGGCTCAAGTTCGAGCGGAGCTTCTCGCCATTCCAGCTTCTTTGCTTTCGCCTGTTCTAGCGCTGCATCCAGTAGCGCCTTGACACTCGCTTCATCGAGCAAAACCGCTTCCGTCGTTCCGTCGCGCTTCACTATCTCCATCACTGGCCGGCCATCGAGCGACAGCGCGCATCGCGACCGTAGGTCATAGCAGTCGCGGCGAAGCTCCACCAGGGCGAACAGGCCGAGCGCTGCGATAACGAACCGCGCCTCAAGGCTGGCGTCAGAATTCGCATCCATGGGGAAGTGCAGCTTCCGCAAAGCCGCGAGCGAGAGGACCGCCGTGTGTTTCGCATATTCGAAAGTCACGCCTCCAGGCAGTTCGTCGCGATCGCGCAGGAAGCGTTCCCCCCGGTCGGTAACGATCCGCCCGTCGCGGTCGCGCCGGATGTACTGCTCGGAGAAATCGCGGCCGAGGCGCAGAGCTTGCCCACGGTGGCGTGCAAGGTCGGGCGTGACATTACCGTGGTTGACTTCAGAAGGCACTCCTTTCGCCTTTACGTTGACCCGGCCCTGCGCGTCGAGCTTGTAAAGCTTTGGCTGATCTTCCTCCTTCCCATCCGCTTTTCTATGTCGGACCGTAACTGCTTTCGTCGCGTCAGCCGTCCACCGGATTGTTCCTCCCTCCGGTTCGCGCGCCTCATAGACTGGTAGTCGGCCGATCTGCAGTGGATCAATGCGGCTGGCAGTACGCCGGCCAACCACAGCGCCGATTCCGACAATCTCAGAAACGATCGCGCGCTGAAACTTGACCCCCAAGCCGCCTGCTGCGCCAGTGGACTCCCATATCCCAAACAACAGGGAGGTGGGGCAGAGCTTGAAAAGCTCGGTCGCGTTCTTCGGCGTTGCCCGCCGCAGGACCTGTCCCTCCGCCGTGGCCGGGAAAAGCGTGTCCGCGTTCTTGAGCTTGCTGTCGCGGAGAATGGCGTCGGCTAACCGATGTGGAGCATCGAGTACCGTGATCTCGCCTAGTTCCTTAAGCTGGTCAATGTCCGTGAACTTCACCGAGATCATCGGAAGCTTTATGCGTTCAGCGCGATGGGCTGCCAACAGCGCGTCTTCCATACGATTCGCCTGGGACTGCACCGAGTCCAGCAGGACAACTTCTTTCAGGACACCGTCCTCATCGATCCTGGATTCGAGGGCGTACTGGCCGCCTGCGTATGTTGGTGGAAACACCTTGTCCCCACGTCCACCGGCTGGTTGGAGTCTAGCCGAGAAACGAATCGCGACATCCTCGGCGACCGCCTTTTTCAAACGCTCAGGCGTCAGCACTGAACTGTTCAGTTCACTCATCTGTCCTCCAGATGCAGGTCGCGGGCGCTCGGCGCGGCCTGCAACGAATCACAAAATAAACTCGAAATCACGACCGTTCGGGCCGGAGACGTCCATGCCTCACAGCTTCGACCGCTTCGTGAATTAAATCATGAATACGAGGATTGAGACAATGATACGGCACTCTCTCCGCCTACCTTGCCGCAACGGAGGCGAGAACTTCGGGCAGGCGAGCTTGTCGTTGCGACGACAAGGTCGCTATACCAAGTCTCTTCTTAGGTTTGGGTGCCAGTTCTGGTCTGACGCCAGAGCTCACGCTGCTTCTTCCAGTACACGACCCTCGCGATCTTCCGCAGGTCGCGTTCTTTAGTTCCGGCAAGCATGGTATTGTCATCTGGGAGCAGCAGCTGCTCTTGTATATCGGGTGCCAAGTGGAGCAGGTTCATGACCTGAGTCGCCCGCGCCCGCGTGATGTAGCCCAGACGAGCGATATCGGCGTAGTCTTCCAACTCGCCGCGCGAGATCATCCCCTGGTACTTGACGGCGAGCGCCATAAGGCGCGTGACGCGCGGCAGCCGTGCTGGGGCCGCCGCCTTATCCAACCGCGGCTCCGCGGCGCGTTGCGGCCGTCGCAGCTCCGGAATGGTCATCTGCACCCTGGCGGGCGCCACGTCGGCGTTGTTTTCCATCGTCATCGTTATGCTCTCGAATTGCGTCCCTCGCATAGTTCCTTGATCCCGGCCGATCGGAAATCGACTGTCACACTCCCGGTCTGGCCGTCATATCCAACCTTGGTCACCAGCATTTGTATGAGTCGGATCTGTTCCCGCGTCGTGAGTTCCTCCCAGATCGGATGGAATTCCGCCAGCGCGCGCGTCGCATCAGCTTCGTCGATCTGATTGGCCTGGATTTCTCGGGTTTCGTTCGCAAGGAGGTTCAGCCGGTGTTCGGCCTCCTGAACCTGCCGTTGCAGATCCACCAGCCTGTCCAGACGCGCCGTGGGATTCATGCCCGTGTCACCGGCCACCTCGGTCGTCTCCGCGTTCAATCTCCGCAGCGCCGACTCCGTCAGGGCGACGTCCTTGCCGTGCTGCCCACGGCGTCGCGCTAGTTGCGCCTCGGCCTGTCGGACCACCTCTGCCGCCAACTGCGGGTCCGTGCCCAGCTTGCAGACGGCCTCAAGCACGGCGCGCTCCATCGCCGGAGCCGATACCGATTTCGTCTTGCAGTTCTTCCACCCGCGCTGCTGCGCCCGGTAGCAGACGTAATAGCGGTACCGTCTTGTGCCTTTGCATGAGTAGGTGTGGACCATCGGCGCGCCGCACGGCTCACAGAAGAGCAAACCCCGCAGGAGGGCGCCATATTTGTTCTTGCTGCCGCCGCCGTTCGTGCGGCCATTCCGGTCGAGCAGGTGCTGCACCTGTTCCCAGGTGGAGCGTTCGACGATCGCCTCGTGCTCGCCGGGATACAACGTGCCTTGGTGGTTCACGCGACCAGTGTAGATGACGTTGGTCAGCAGGCCGTAAAGTAGACTCTTCGTGAACGGCTTCCCGCCGCGGATCTGTCCAGAACCGGTCGTCCACCGTTTCGTTACCCATCCGCGACGCTCCAGGTCCTGCAGCACCGGCAGCATCGAGCCGAGATCGAGATACAGATCGAAGATCCGACGGACCTGATCCGCCTCCTCCGGATTCACGACCAGACGGCGGGCACTGGCGTCGATGTCGTACCCGAGGACTGGGTGCCCGCCGATCCATTTTCCCTTCTTGCGGGCTGCGCACATTTTGTCACGAGTTCTCTCGGAGATGATCTCCCGTTCGAACTGCGCGAACGAGAGGAGGATGTTGAGAGTCAATCGGCCCATCGAATCCGTGGTGTTGAAGTTCTGGGTCACGGAAACGAAGCTCGCGCCGGCACGGTCGAACAATTCCATCATCCGCGCGAAATCGAGGAGCGAGCGGCTGAGGCGGTCCACCTTGTAGACGACCACGCAGTTGACCCGCTTCGCCTCAATGGCCTCCAGCAGCCGTTTCAGGGCAGGGCGCTCCATGTTGCCGCCAGTGAATCCACCGTCATCGAAGTGCTCCGGGACCAGCCGCCATCCGCTATGGCGCTGGCTCGCGATGAACGCTTCACCGGCTTCCCTCTGGGCGTCGAGCGAGTTGAAATCCTGCTGGAGACCTTCATCCGTCGACTTCCGGGTGTAGATCGCGCATTGAATAGCGGGATTCCTTTTTTGCTCGGCGGCCGCAGGCGCGCGCCTGCCGTTACCGGTTCTCATTGGACCCGCCTTGCCTCATCTCCAACGCAAAGAACAGGAACCCGTTCCATTTAGTGCCCGTGACCTCACGGGCGACCGCGCTGAGCGACTTGTAGATCTTGCCCTCGTATTCGAAGCCGCTCTCCCGCACCTTCACGACGATGTGGCGGCCCTTGTACTCGCGCGCGATCTCCTCACCTACAGCGGGCACGCGCGGATCAGCCTGGGCGCCCAGTTTTTGCTGGACCGCAGTGCTTGCGGAGAACTCTACATCCTGCTGGAACGCTGTCTTTGGGGCGCGAACTCGGAGGTCGGCGTCATTGGCAATTTCCAACGCGCGGCGGCGTGCGCGCTCCGACAGGTCGCCTTCCGCGAGCGCCTGAATCCGCCAAGCGATGCGGCGGAACAGAAACTGCTTGTGATGGGATCGTGTCTCCTCGCCGAACACCTCGGCGTGCTTCTGACGGAGTTGGCTCACCGTCATGTGGCGTAGCGCTTCAATCTCTTTCCGGACCGTGGTCAAGTCCTTCTCCTTTCTCGGGACCGTTAACCTCGTGTCCATGAGCGCTCGAAGTGCCCGCGTTATCAAGGGAATCTTCGCGCCGCTTTCGACGCCGGTATCGCAGGTAGCCGGCCGCCAGGATGCCGGCGATTGATTGGAGATCTTCGATCGAAACAGCCAAGACGGTTCACCTCGTTGTGGATGTATCACCCACAGCGTGGTCCGCCTCGCGGTAGTTTCGCTGTCCGGTGGGATTGTGGGATCGGCTTTCGCTTCCCCACTGTAAACATACGCGAAGAGTCCGAAAGTTGTGCACACCCGCGCGGGTCGAGAGAGACACCCGCGTTAAATAAGGCGCGGCACTCTCCACCCGCAACGGAGAGGGGACCCCCATCGACGCCACCTGGCGGTCACCGCGGCACTCACCGCCGCTCTCCAGTTTCGGCCGCGGAGAACAGAGCGCCCCGCAAATGTTTGAGGATATTGGCGAAAATTCGACGCCCCGCGACGGCGACACGAACCGCGCTCACGCTAACAAACTGGGCGATCTGTTTGGAGGGAAGGGGGTTTGGCTCAATTCTCACCTGACATACGGAGAACCTGTTGGTTAACAGGAAGCTCCCGTAAGCCATTGAAAGTAGGCCATCGGGTTCACCTCGGGATCTCCAATCCGTCGAAGTAGCGGGCCAGATCGTCGAAAGCCTCACTTGCCGAGACCGCCAATGAGCACTCTTCGGCCAGCGCTGCAAACGGCGCGGTCCAACTCGCTGGTGGGGCTTCGAGCGCGAGCGGAACAGGGTGCGTATCACGCCGATCGAAGGTTCGCCTGACGCATTCGACGACGCGCGTCGCATCGAGAGTGCCGGAGCGGATCAGCAGGACGAGGTCAACCAGGTCTCGGACCCGGCTGTTTGGCGCTGTCGGCCGAGGCAGCGTGTAGGCGTGGAGCTTTTCGGCGAACTGCTGTTCGCGCTGGATCATCGGCACCTCGGGCGGCGCGACTCCCGCGAAACCAAGCCAGTTCCGTGTCCGCACAAACTCAACAGGTTCGACGATGACGTCGCCGACTCCGACATCCAGATGGAACTTCACGAAGGTGCGGCCGCCGAGGGCCGCTTCCACGGGATAGCGTGCGCCCCCGTAGGGCGCGCCATCGAGATCCATCATGGCTTCTCCGATGCGGAATGAGAAGAAATCGTCCATGTCCAGAGCCCCGGCATCCTGCAAGTATTCGAGCACGCCCGCGGGCTTCGCTCGCACAGTGAAATCCAGGTCCTTCGTGGCGCGTGCCATGTGAAACCGCAGTTCCATCGCGTACCCGCCTTTTAGTACCCAGTCGGTTTGTGTGTGCCGGAAAAGCCGAGCAAGGAGCCGGTCGAACGCGACCTGACGGCGCAGTCGTTGCAGGTCGACGGCTTCTTCGCGAGAGACCCGCTTCAGACGTTCTTCCAATGCCGTTCGAAGCGCAGCGCCGGAACTGTACTGTCGACTTGCCTTCATCGTCGTCCTCTTTCCAGCGAGTCGACGACCAGCGCAACATCGGGGTCCTTGCGGACTTTGGCGATCTGTCCCTTTGTCAGCTTGCCCAGACGCCTGGCGTCCTCGAAGGCTTCCCGAAGTGAGGATTCCGGCAGCGATTTCTCATGCCACACATCGATGATGGTGCGCAGAGCGGTGGTCACGGGGACGTTCTCGATCATCTCAATTTCGGCAGTGGCAATCTCGGCATAGTGCAGCCGGAGTACCCGCGGGATCGCCGAGCCTTTCCGAAAGGCGGGCGGCACTGTCATGTCGAGTCTTGCCGGGTTAGCATCAGTGAGGTCGTGGAGTGCGAGCGCGGTGCGATGACTGAAGACGCCCTGCGGGGAATCGCTGCGTCCCCGCGACCAAAGCCACCAGAGGATCAGGTCGGGGCGAGCAGGTGCAGGAAAGAGCGCCAGACGATAGATGCCGCGGTGTTCACGGACCCAGTTGCCAGCCGCGACATGGTAGTTCCGTTTGTTAGCGGTGTAGCCGAGGCGCGCCGCCTGCTTCGCAGTGAAGTAGCCGCCCTGTCCCTCAGCGACTTGGTACAGCTCGCGTTGGCCATCAACTGACCGCATAATAGT
>JADZCI010000362.1 GCA_020851655.1 Bryobacterales bacterium | reverse complement strand
GAATGCCGCCAACGACGAGATATTTCGCATGATGAACTCCTGGCTATGACTCCTCCCGACCGTAACCGCCAGCGCCGTTTCAGTGCGTGACGCAACACCGGATACGCTGGCAAAGGATCGAGTTCACTCCCCTAGCGCCTGGCCACCTTGTCTTTTTGAGACGGGGCCCCCAACTCTTCGTCGATAACTTGACGGAGGGCATCAAAAGTCAAAACGCCGCTGTAAAAGCGGCCATTAATCAAAAAACTCGGCGTGCCCTGCACTCCCACGTTCTGCGCCTCGGTTATGGAGGCCTGAACGGGCGGGGCTTGCGCGCCGCTATCAAGGCATTGATCGAACTTGGCCGTGTCCAGGTTGAGCTTGCGCGCACGCTCTTTGAGGCTCGGAAGCTGCAACTCCTTGGACCCCACCAGCAAGTCGTGAAACTCCCAGTACTTGCCCTGCGCCCCGGCGCACAGTTTCGCCTCCGCGGCCTTCTGCGCATTCGCATGCATCGGCAGAGGAACGTCCTTGTACACAAAGGCCACCTTGTCGGCAAAGGTTTGCAGCACCTGCTCGAGCGCCGGCTCAATCTGCTGGCAGAACGGACACTCGTAGTCGGCGTATTCGACAATCATCACCGGCGCATCGCGGCTGCCCCGCACCGGGAAACCATCGGTGGGTACAATCATCCGCGGAGGATCGAGTTTGACCGCGATGGCGGCGCCCTGGCGCAGCGATTCAATATAGGCCGTCTTGACCCGTTCCAGCCGCTTTTGCCGGATGTGGTCCCGAATCTTGGCCTTCATCACATCAAAAGGCTCTTTGCTGTCCAACCCTTCGTAATAAACCTTCAAGGCGTCGTCGGCGGGGTCGGGCGGCAATGCCTTGGTGACGTGCTTCTCAAAGAGCGCGGCGACGGTCAGTCCTTCCTTACGTGCCTGCTCCTGCACCAGGCGGTCGTTGATGTACTCGTCCAGCGCCTTCTTTTCGGCCTCGTAGAATGAATTCCGCGCCTGAAACAGCCGGGTGGAATTCTTCAGTTCAAACTCCTCCCGGGTGACGGCCACGCCGTTCACCTCCGCTACGTCCCCACGCAGCTTCGCCTTCGCGTCCTGGCCGCACACGGGTCCGGCGATCGCTCCCGCGATCAGCAATACTCCAGCTAACGAACTGGTTCTCATTTCTCCTCCCATATTTGGTCCCACCGGGTCTCCGTCCACCCACACCTGCCCACCTGGACGCGCCTGCCAGCGGCGCCAAGTAGGCGGTGAGTAACCTGCATACCAAGCCAGGCTACTCACCGTAGCTAGTGACTGCTTACTCCGAGCTATCGCCTCGGCGCACCCAGGCCACCCAGCCGGCACGCCTTGCAGATGCCGAAGCCGCTGCCGTTCGCATTGATGAACGTGCAGAGCTGGGTCAATCTGTTGAGCTCGCCGGCGCTCAGTGTCCCGGACGCGAACTGGTTCTCGGTCACCTGATACGCTCCACCCGGAGCGGCTTTCAGGTTGGACCCCCAGGCAAGAAGACCCGGGGTGAGAGCGCCAGGGGCGGCGGCCGAATTGGCGCACGAGCCACCAACAGGCACACTGGCCAGCAGCTTAATCACGACCGAGGTCGGAACTGCTGGGGTTAGGGTGTTGCTGATCAAGTCCCTTTGCACCGACAGCGAAACCAAGCCGTTCGGCGTTACGGGGCAAGAGCAGCAGGACACCATCTGTTCATCCGGCGAAAATGTGTAAACGTTCGCACAAATCGCGCCGGTCGTGCTCGCGGACGTCCCAGATTGAAGATCCGCGCCACGGGCTCCGGAGTTCGTGATGTTCACCACGGAATCACCGAAGTTGAGGTTGGCGGCATAGTTCACCTGGAACGGCGTGTCACTATATTGAGCAAAAGCGGCCGTTGACAAGACGATCAAGGCCACGAGTAGGGTTTTGAAGCTCATTGAGCTACCTCCTTGTGGCACAGTAACTCGCTTTTTGATTTACTACAAGACTCCAAAGCGCCTAGCCGGGCGGACTAAATGGCTTTCGCTGCTTCATCTGGCCGGTCTTGCGCCTGTTCTCTTGTTAGTCTCTTTATGGCGACAGTTAGTATGCCGGATGATGTCATCGTCCGGCTGGAGCGCTTCGCAAGGATCGATTCCAGTATCGTGAGTGTCAGCGTAGATGTAGCTATCGGGATGCGTTTCGGTATACACCCGGCTGCGCACGGATCTCTCCGGCCAACGCCGGCGCCGGCGGACTCCGCTTAAAAAGCCTAGTCCGGCATAATCCGCCGGCTCGCGTTGGCCCCATACTGTCGGGGAATTCGGACCATTTTGGTGCTTATCGCCGGCTCTTCACTGCCAGATTCGGTCTGGGCTTACTAGATCGATTTTTGTTCGGCTTAGTGCATATCTGCTGGATATCAGCGGCTTGAATGTTTTTCTGAAGCTTAGTATTGACATCTCGCCGATTCGACTTTAGACTCAAAATCGCTAGCGCGAGCCCAACCGGTCGCCGCCCGCGTCTCACCAGGACTTACGAGCCCGGGCATCAGCCATCAGGGACAAATGGCGATTTGCGGCCGGCAGGCGGTTCCCTGGCGGAGGAGACCGTAGCCGCCTTGCCCCAAGAGCGGCGGAAGACCGGTGAGCGATGCCCGTATTGAAGCGTAGGTCCAGGTTGGTTACCTTCCGTGTTTCCGAGGATGAGTACCAGATTCTCTCGAAATGCTGCGTCCACTCCGGCGCCCGGAGTGTGGCCGAATTTGCCCGGATTTCCGTGCTGCAGAACGTGCAGTCGGCGCTTTCGGCGCCCGGATCTCTCAGCGGCGACTTGGCTTCGGTAAGCCGAGCCCTCTCGGAACTCGACAACTCCCTGAGTGATGCCAGGAAAAGGATTCGTAGTGTGCTGGGACGGGTCGGCAATGACGACACCGCCCAGAGTGACGTGTAGATGCGTAGCAGTACTCCCGTGAACGCCACCCGCGCGGGAGCCTTGTCAAGATTGGGTGGCTTATGGTTCAAGTAATGGTCGAGGAGGTCACATGAAGGCTGTTGGGAGGAAAATCATCAGCACAGCCGGTCCTGCGCGAAAAGCGGTGAGTAACTTTGTCACCGCCATCGTTGCCGGTCTGATTCTGCAATCGTTCGCAAGCGGTGGATTTATCGGCGACTATTCGCCGGGCAAGTTCACCTTGACAAATAGCAACGCCGATGGATGGTTCGAAGTCATATCTGGGGGCTCCGAGCTTCATCTCTTCGGCGGAAATTCAGGTACTGGTCTTACTGGTACTACTGATCTGACGGTAACTGCGGCCCTGGGGGGGCTGTTTAGTTTTACCTACTCTTACACCTCGCTGGACTGGCCTGGTTTCGACCGGGCTGGATATCTTGTTAACGGGTTATTCACCTTCCTGGCCGATACCGGCGGCCAGACGGGCGAAGTGAAGCTGCCTTTGGCCGCCGGAGACATATTCGGCTTCCGGGTGGCGACCGACGATAACCTGGGCGAACCAGGTTTGCTGGCGATCACACAGTTTAGCGCTCCCGGTGGCTTACCAGCCACAGTGCCGGAAGCGTCCACCGTGTGGTTGATTGCGGGTGGCGGCGTCCTGCTCGCGCTCCGCAAACGGTCCATTTAACGAAGCGGCAAGGGGAGGAGATTTGTTTGTGAGACCGATCTACGTCTGTTCTTTATTGTTCGGCTCAGCCCTCGCGGGCTGGGCCGCTACCCAGAATTACTACTCGGGAACCAATGTCACCGGCCAGTTGGTTTTGGTCCGCACCGTTGACGCAATGGCCAAGGCGCAAAACATGACACTTTCGTCAATGCGCTTCCGGCTCAACCGCCCAACCCCGGAATTCCGGCCATTGGCGCGCTTGAAACCGCCCCTCGGGGCTTTGGCCTTGCCAGGCATGCGGGCGCTCGGCGCCTCCGCCGCCAGCGCGGCTCTGACGTACTCTTTGACCGTCGAACCGGCGGCCAACGGAGGGTTCGAAGGTTTGACTCATTATGACCAGCGCATGGCGAATGGCGAAAACCAGTTTAGCGTCGAACCCCCCAATGCCAGCATTGCCACCGGCGGCGGCTATGTCCTGCAAGGCGTCAACAACGCCGTGCAGGTCTACACCACCGCCGGCGTGCCTTTGCTTCCCAGGGTCCTGACCTCGAACGAACTGTTCGGCCTCGGCCCCGCCATCGACCGCGTGACTGGAGTTTACGGGGTCTATCCCACCGACATGCGCGTCTTCTACGATCACTCGCTCAGCCGCTGGTTTGTGCTTCAGCGGGCGCAGGAAAACGATGCCGCCGGAAATTGGCTGCCCAAGTCAAGACTCTTTCTGGCGGTCAGCCAGACGGCCGATCCCACGCGCACCTACAACATATATGAGATGAACACAACCGAGTTGGGCCATCCCGGCTGTCCGTGCCTGCTGGACTTTCCGCAAGTCGGCGCCGACCAGTACGGGATCTACATCAGCGGCAACCAGTATTCGACCGCCACCGAGACATTTCAGGACGCGGCCATCCTGGCGATTTCAAAGTCTTCGCTGCTCACTCAATCGGTCGCGCCTGTGGCTTTCCGGTTCGTGATACCAAGTTCTCAGGGTCACGAGTTCTCAATCCAGCCGGCCACCACTCCGCCCGGGTCTTCCTACTTCCTGGCCAACGGTGGCCTGGAGTTCTTTCTCAGTAACAATGCCAACTACGCGTTTGACGATAAGTTTTCGGTTTGGGCGATGTATAACACCGCTTCGCTCGGAACCGGAAATCCCAATCTGTTCTTGACGCGGCTGGCGGTGCCCGGCGTTTCCTACACCTATCCGAATACCGCGACACAGCGTCCGGGGCCCAACCCATACGGGTCGAGCCTCTTCCCGCCGAGGGGCGTCCCTTTCATTGAAGGGGGCGACCCCAGGCTCATGTCTCTGACCTACGCCGGCGGGAGGCTCTACACCGCCTTTTCCACCCGGGTCACGGACAGCCAGGGCGGCATCCAGGTGGGCGTCGGCTATCTCGTCCTGTCGCCCACGTTCCGCGGCGGGTTGCTTTCGGCGCCCGTGCTGAAGTCGGGATATCTGGCGGCCAACGGCAACCACCTTCTCCGGCCGGCCATCGCGGCCACAGCGCGCGGCCAGATCGTGATCTCGTCTACATTGACCGGACCCGGCTACTACCCGTCCGCCGTCTATGCTCCGTTCAGCCTGTCCACTCCGCCGTCTGTGCTGAAGGTCGCCGGAGCCGGCGCGCTTCCCGAAGACGGCTTTACTGGCTACGAAGGTTACCCCGCGCGATGGGGCGACTACTCCACCTCGATCAGTCTCCAGGACGGGTCATTCTGGATCGCGGCCGAGTACATACCAAACCTGCCCCGGACCGAATACGCCAACTGGGGCACCCGGGTGGTGCGCTATGTTCCCTGAACGAGGGCGCATGGCTACCATCGACGAGGCGGCGGCCAGCGCTTCGCCTCGCACGTGGAGGAAGGTCGTGGATAAAAAGAAACAAGTGTTGGCGACTCATCCATATATTGAGGGGAGCATCCTCGTTGATCTGTCGTTCCGGCCGATCGCGGCCGACCGCGGCGCTCAAACCCTCATTAACACGCTCGGCGCCCGCGCCGAAGCTCGCGAACCCGCCCGCTGCCTGCCTCAGGACCTTCTTCACGCGCTCCAGGACCTCAGCCTGGATGACCTGGCCGATGCCGAGGCGCACTTTCAAATCGGCACCATCGGATACCTTTGCCGGGTCACCGTCATGAACCCGTGCGGCGCAGCCTCGGCGCAGCCCGTGCTGGCCCTCTACATCCAGAAAAATCCGGATGGCAATCAGGCCATGCGCGAGATCGCCGACAGGTTCGATCTGACCGAACGCGAATACGAAGCCCTGGTCAACATCGCCTCCGGGCTATCGGCCAAGGAAATCGCGGAACGGATGAAGATCAGCCCGAACACGGTCAAGGCCTTCCTGCGGCTCATCATGATCAAGATGGGCGTCACCAGGAGAGGCGGCATCCTCAGCAAAGTTCTGGAACTGACCCGGAACAACGGCAAGGCGGGCCGCAACGGCTCGCCGCACGAATAGCCTCGCAGGTGGGGCGGCGGGAGACGGTTAGTCGTTTCCGTCTCCCGCGTCTACCAATCTTTGGCCGCCCTCCCACTCGGCGCGTTCCTCTTCGATCATCTTCAATACGGCGATGGCCACTGAGATAATGATTGGTCCGAGAAAGAGTCCGAGTATCCCAAAGGCCTCGGCGCCGCCCAGGAGCGAGAAGAAGATCAGCAGCGTATTGAGCTTGACCTTGCCGCTCAAAACCAGCGGACGGACAATGTTGTCCGCGGTCGAGACAATGCCCGCGCCCCACACCAGCATGAAAATGGCTTTGCCCCAGCTTCCGGCTGCCAGCAGGTAGATACAGGCGGAGCCCCACACCAGCGCGCTTCCCGCCACCGGAACGATCGAGAAGATCGCCGTGGCGGCGCTCCACAGTACGATCGACGGCAGGCCCGCGATCGCATATCCGATCGCGCCCAGGGTCCCTTGCGCGACGGCCACGAGAATCACCCCGTCAACATTGGCGGTGATCGAAGCGGCGATCGTGGAAACCAACTGGCGGTACCGGTGCGGCTCCATGGGCAGAAGCGCGCCGATCCGGTCGCGAATCCGTTCTCCGTCCCGCAGCAG
>JADZCI010000361.1 GCA_020851655.1 Bryobacterales bacterium | reverse complement strand
GTATCGCCGGACATGGATTCTTTGATTTTTTCGTCCATCACGCACTGGTCACGAACCCTGGTATGCCAGTTTGGTGGCCGGGCTTCTGCGGCGCCATAGACATCGTGCTCGGCGGGTGGCTAGCGATTCGCCTTTGGAAGACGCCGAAACCGGACGGCGGCTGGGGAGCGAAATGATCACCCGCACGGATGCAGAGCAACGCCCCAAATAGGTACGGCCAAGCCACTTTCGCCTGTCAGACTGGCAAGCTCTTGGTGATCGTAGGCGTCGAGCTAAAAGCGTGCGTCGAAGCGAATAGACTCGTAATCACGCGGCCGGATGGCAAGCAGTACAAGCCAACGATCACTCGCCGGGAACGCGACCAAACTGCCAGCCCCTAAACGCCGCTAGGAGGCAGCACCGTGAAAGCGATGGTTCGCGAAACTTACGGCCCACCGGACGTGCTCCGGCCCGGCGACGTGCCGGCGCCAACCAATGGTGACGATGAGGTGCTGGTGCGCGTGCAGGCGGCATCTGCGAATGCGGGCGTTTGGCGCCTTCTCCGCGGAACGCCGCTTCCTTTCCGGCTGGTCGCGGGCCTGATCAAACCCAAATACAAGGTCATCGGTAACGACATCGCAGGAACCGTTGAAGCAGTCGGCCGGAACGCCACCCAGTTCACATCCGGCTGCTGCCCACAACGTGTTGATCCACGGCGCCTCGGGCGGCGCCGGCACGTTCGCGGTGCAAATCGCCAAGGCACTGGGAGCGGAACTGACGGGCGCGTGTAGCACGAAAACGCCGAGATGATTCGCTAGCGGGACCGGGAGTTCCTCGCTATTCGTCACGCAGCGCAACCATAGGATCTAACGATGATGCGCGACGTGCCGGAAAATATGCGGCGCCAGCCGATAGCGCCGTCATGATGAATACGGCGGTGGCAAGAGTTGTAGCATCTGTCGCGGTCACACCGAACAGAAGGGCGGAAAGAAACCGGGTTAGTCCCAACGCCGCCGCGAAACCCGCTGCAATCCCGAGAAAGGCGACCCCAACGCTCCGGCGCACGGTCATGGCCAACACATCGGCGCCCGTGGCCCCGAGCGCCATTCGCAAACCGATCTCGTGGGTCCGCAGGGCGACCGAGTACGAAATCACGCTGTAAATTCCCAAGCACGCAAGGAAGACTCCGATTCCGGCAAGCACGGTTAACAACAACATCACAGACCGCCGCAAAGCAATCCCGCCGGCGGCAAGCTCGTCCATCGTTTGAACAGCGTTGATCGGCAAGTCCTTGTCGCCCGACCACACCGCTTGACGAACGGCGTCTTCTGCGGCTGCGGCTTCGGTGGCCGTCCGGACAACGATGCTGGTAAACGGCCAGTTGACCTGATAGGCGGGCCGGTAAACCTCAATAGGAGGGTCGGAAGCTAATCCACTGTGCCGTACGCCGCCGACGATGCCGACAACCTCCCGCGGTTCCGGGGTAGCCCAATCGGCAACCTGCAACGTCTTCCCAACGGCATCGCCGTCAGGCCAGATCTGGCGTGCCAACTGCTCGTTAATGATCACCACATCTCGCCGGCCTTGCCGGTCCTGGTCGTCAAAATACCGTCCGGCCTTCAGGGGAATGCGCATCACCTTAAAGTAGTCCGGCGTGATGGTCCGGAATTGAACCGTCTGAGGTCCTTCCGCGTTCGTTTGATCCGGCCTGATAAACGGACGGCGTGCATCGGCTCCGGAAAGAGGTAGCGTGCTGATGGCCGCTGCCGACGCCACGCCAGGCAGCGCGCGGATCCGGTCTAGTGTTTGCTCCAGGAAGCCGCTCGTATTCACGAGGCCGGGATACCGATTCGCGGGAAAATTCAGCACGAGACTCAGTACGCGACCGGTTTCAAGTCCCAACGGCCGGTCCTGAAGGCGCATAAAGCTCCGGATCAAAAGTCCGGCCCCTACCAGCAAGACCAACGAAAGAGCCACCTGTGCGCCCATCAAGATGCTCCGGAAGCGTATGGCGCCTCGATTCTCCAGTGCCCCACGGTTTCCTGCCTTTAAGACCTCTTGCGAGGCGGGGGCGCGCCGCAGCGCTGGCACGACGCCGAACAATAGTCCCACGGAGGCGGCGGCGAACGTGACTCCGAGCATCGTCCAGTCGATCCATCCCGCCGCGCTGCTAGGCAGCACCAGGCCGCTCAGTTCCTGGCGGAAGAGCCTGGGGATCGCGGTCACTCCCCCAATAGCCAACAAAACTCCAAGGGCCGCCCCAATGAACGACAACATCCATCCGTGGACGGCGTACTGCCGCATCAGGGAAACGCGCCCTGCTCCCAGTGCCAGCCGCAGAGCCACCTCCCGTTCGGCAGTGCTGGCGCGGGCCAGGAACATGTTGGCGACGTTGACACACGCGATCAAGAACATGACAAAGACGGCTACTTGCAAGACCCATAGGGCCGGGCTGAGCCTGCCAACATAGCTCTCCCGAATCGGCTGAACTTCCGCGGTGCGGTGTGCATAAGCGCGGGGATGCTCCAGCGCGGTTTGCCGGGCCAGCGCGCTCATTTCCTTCCGCGCCTGTTCCAAGCTGCTCTGAGGCCGAAGCCGTCCAATCACTTGGACAACACGGAGGTCCCAGTTTTGCGCGAGATTCGACGGGAGAACGAATGGAGTCCACAAATCGATCTTCGAATTTGGATGGGCGAACTCGGGCGGCATAACGCCCACTACGACGTAGTCGTCTCCCTCCAGCCGAATCGAGCGGCCGAGGATTCCCGCGTCTGCGCGAAAAACACTTCTCCACAGATGATCGCTGAGCACCGTGACGTGGCTGCGTCCCGGTTGTCCATCCTCGGAACCGAAGGTGCGCCCGATTTGTGGGGGCGTGCCCAGCAGAGTGAAGAGGTTCGGCGAGAATTGATACCCGTACAGCGTTTTGGGCTCGCCGCTGCCGGTCAGGGTGTAGGAAGCATCCCATGAATTGGCGAGGTCTGCGAACACATGATTCCGTGATTTCCAGTCGCTGTATGCGCCCCCTGTGACTTTATCCTGGGTCTCCCGTTCCGTGTCCCTCTCCCATATCGTGACCAGGCGGTCTGGATACGCATACGGAAGCGAGCGCAGCAACACCTGGCGAAGTATGCTGAACACGGTGGTATTGGCGCCGACGCCCAAAGCGAGCGTCAAGATCACAACCAGCGTCAACCCGGGACTCCTTCCGAACTGCCGCCACGAGTACCGAATATCACGAGCCGTTTCGTCGAACCAACCCCATCTCCACACCTGGCGTGCCTCCTCTTTCAGCAACGTAATGTTCCCGAACTGACGTTTGCCGCTTCTTTCCAGGTGAAATTGCAACTCCTCCTCCAGTTCCGCTTCAAACTGGCGGCGGCGAACGTAATACAGCAAGCGGCGGAAGAACTCGCTCACGCGTCCTCCGGCGCCGGATCAATCACACGCCAAATGGCGTTGGTGACCTTCGAGAAGTTGCTGGTCTCGACGGCGAGCTGGCGCCGTCCCTTCGCCGTAAGGGAGTAGTACCTGGCACGTCGATTGTTGTCCGACCGCTTCCACTCCGCTATCACCCATCCCTTGACAAGCATTCTCTGCAACGCCGGATAGAGCGAACCCTCCTCCACCCGCAACACCTCTTCCGTGGTCTGCTGGATATGCTGTGCGATGCCATAGCCATGCATCGGTCCGGATCGCGCCAAGACTTTCAGCACCAACATATAAAGGGTCCCGGGTGGGATCTCCGTCCTCTCTCCCATAGGTAGACTATATGTAGCATTGCCGGCCAAGTCAAGGGAGGTTGCAAGGATCCTTCAGACCAAAAACCTGGTGGGCCGGAGAGCCGCTCAAAGTCATCGAACCCTCAATCAGAGCTTCACGATATTCGACAAGAATGGCTATGTTTTTGCTGTATGAGCAGCCCCGGGCAGGGCCGTGATATACTTCGGCCTTGCCTTTTGCCGGGAAGGTCGAACCTTCGCGTGATCTGGCAACAATGGTCTTCGGCGAAAGGCGGACTTTATTCGCGTACATCTCGTAAACCCCAGTGACATGTCCTTCGGGACAGCCGTTATCACGCCCCGCTGGTTGTATGTTCTGGCGGCAGCCACGCCTTCCCGTTTCGGAGATCCCTTGATTTGGGATGAGACGCTGGAGCATGTGGATTTTTCCAAGATTCAGGCTGGTGATGTCGTCGGCATCGGTGTGCACACTGGCAATGCTCTTCGCGGGTATTTCGTAGGCCGGATTGCCCGCGAGCGGGGTGCGTTTGTGGTGTTCGGCGGGGTTCATCCAACGCTGTACCCAGATGAGCCGTTCGAGCGCGGAGGCGCTTGCGCGGTCGTAAGAGGTGATGGCGACCTGGCGTGGGGACAGGTGCTGAGCGATTTTGTCGCGGGCACGGCGCGGCGGACCTATGAAGGCGGCCGGGTCAGCGGGGACGAGTTGAAACTCGCGCGCTGGGATCTGATGCCGAAAAACGCTTACATGTGGGCCTCGGTGCAAACCGTGCGGGGATGCCCTAAACATTGCTCGTTCTGCTCCGTCTGGCGCACCGACGGTCAGAAGCCGCGCCAACGATCCGTCGACGCCGTCATTGAAGAGATTGTCGCGCTGCGCCGCAAGGGATTCCGATTCATTGCGCTGGCCGACGACAACTTCTATTCGGTTTCCCTTACCGACATGCAACTGGCGGAACGGCAAAAGAACACGGCTCGCGTGGAGCAGCTAAAGGCGATCCGCCAGGAGCGCTTCGAACTGATGGAACAGATGGCCAAACTGCCCGGGGACATGATCTTCTTCACGCAGATCACCATGGAATCGGCCGAGGATCCGGCGTTTCTCAAGGCGATGAGAGCGGCGCATATCCTGGGCGCGCTGGTGGGTGTGGAATCCGTAACACCGCAAGGGCTGAAAGAGGTCTACAAGGACTTCAATCTCGCCGGTGAGGAATTGGTGGACAGCCTTCAGGTTTTCAAGAAACACGGCATCCATGTTCTTGGCTCGTTTATCTTCGGGTTGTCGAGCGACCGCCCGGAAACGTTCGACGCAACCGTGGAATTGGCGCAACGCGCCGGTGTCACCTTCGCGCAGTTCGTCATGTTGACGCCCTTCTGCGGAACCATTGATTTTGAACGCTGGGAAAAGTCATTTGCGGGGAATCCTCCAACAGTGGAAGGAGTTCCGCTGACTCGTTATTGGCTGATTCCGCCGGAGAAACGGCCGAAGATGTTCCTGCCGCATCCCACCATGCAGTCGGACGAAATGCGGGAGCGAACACAAGCGGTGTGGGATCGCTTTTACAGCCTGGAGAACATCTGGAAGCGATCGCAGTGCACGCCGCATCTGAAAGCCCGCCTCGCGTTCGTGTTGATCTCCAAGCTGTACCGCCAAATGTACGCCAGCACGGGCATCGCAACCGACAGCGCGCGGCGGGCTCGTGCCAACCAGTGGGCGCGCTGGATTTCAAAGGCCTGCCGCGGGCTGTTCGCGGCAAAGCCCATGCCCGAACTTCAAATTCCCGATGCGAGAATTGTGGCCGAGAATCCGCTGAACGTGCTCACGTAGGCCGGTCTCTTTCCTCGCGAAGACCAAACGCATCGGGTGCGCAGGCCAGTGTGGGTTCAAGTCCCGCCCCTGGGTGTGCGTCTTTGGTCGGGCGACATCCGCTCGGTCCTCGGTTTTCCAGAGCGGATGCCGGGCCGTCCGACTGCGGATCAACTCGAGCGCGAACAGGATGAAGCCTGGAATCTGTGCAGAGCGTTGGCGCCGATCCGGCGGCGTACTTCCCGGAGGCCGATTCCTGGCTCGACTCATATCGGTGAACGGAGTGGTGCCCCTACGCGCCGGCCGACTCAGGAATCGCGCCGACGAGCGCAGCGAAGTCATGTACCGGATGCCGCCCAACACCTGGCTGCGCGGCGCCAGGGCCGGCCCCGCGTCCATCCCTGCGCCGGACCGGCTCAGGAATCAAATGCGTTGGGAGATCCCCCGGCTGTGCCGGGTAGGCAGAAGACGTTTGACAGATACAGGAGTGTGCTTCTGCCAATGGCTGACGCGAGCATCGCCGGAGGGTAGTCCAGCCCGCCGGGAGAGTTTGCGCGTGGTACAAGACGCACTCGCGCGTGCGGAGGTTTTGACTTTCGGAAAGCCTCCGGCTCTGCCTGAGGATCTTAAACTCGTAAGACAGCAATTCGATGATAATGAGGCACTCGACGCAAGAGGTTCACCCGGGCGGGGGCTCAAGCAATCGGCTGCGAACAGCCGAGATAAGGTCGGCACAGAGATCGGCCGGATTCCGCTCATCCAACTCACGCAAGACATCCTGCACGAGAGGTTGCGTCAAGAATGTGCCGCCCTCCGACCACAGCGAAGCTTTGGTCATACGACGACGTGCATCCTTCATGAGCTCCCACGTCGGTTCGTTGTGCGCCACATCGTTGCGCAGCTCGCGGATGTCGCTCGATACGGCTTGGCCGAGTTTTGTGAGGCCGTCG